>CAZYEA010000006.1:0-43782 GCA_964646485.1 uncultured Acidobacteriota bacterium | reverse complement strand
CGGTCGCGATCGAATCCGGTAAATCGCGCGAAGGCGCCGACGAACAACGCGAGGACGAAGCCGATGAGGTAGTTCATTGTTCCCTCACCCAGGTCTGGGTTCGGCCGAAGAGAGAGAACCCGATGAAGCCGCGGACCTTCAACTTGCGGCCGCCATCCTCCAGGCGAAGCTTGCATTTGTAGACGGCGCCATTGTCCGGATCGAGGATGTCGCCGCCCGTGTACTGATCGTCGTCCGACTTCATGTGTCGCATGAAGACCAGGCCGACGAGGGGCTGGTCTTTGCGATCGTCCTTGCACTTCGTGCAGATCCGGTTGGAGTCGGGTGCGGCGAGGTCCCTCTCGACCCGGGCGAAGAGTTCTCCCTCCTGCTCGTATATCTGGACGATGCTTCGGGTGCTGCCCGTCTTGTCGTCGATGGTCCGCCAGGCGCCGACCGGCGAATTCAGGCGGCTCTCGTCCGCCAAGGCGGCGAGTGCGGTGAGGGAGAGGGCGAGGGCGTGAAGGGCGGTGCGAAGTGGTTGTTTCATGGGTGGAGAAGTTATTCCGAGCGGTGCTGGTGAGGATTGGACGTCCAGGCCATTGTTCTTGAATAAAGCGGCTAAATTACCGCGCGTGCCGCCGAAACCACGCGAGAGCGCCGCGCCGGACGAGGGGCGAGATCCCGCGCCGACCGGGGAAGCGTATCGCTGGCTGAGCGTGCCCCGCTGGTATTTGTGGGAAGGAGGATTCCTGCTCCTGGGCCGGGGCCAGGGGGTGGTGCCGGCGCACGAGCACCATGCGATCCAGATCGTCGTCGCCCTCGAGGGCCGCATGGTCATCAGCGGCGGCGACGGGAGATGGCGGGAGGCCTGTGGGATCGTGGTGAAGCCGGATGTGGTCCACTCGTTCGACTGCCGGGGGGCCGAGGCCGCCATGCTGTTCGTGGACCCGGAATCGAGTGAAGGGGCCTGGCTTCGGACCGCTCTCAAACCGGACATCACCATCGTGCCCGAGGCGCGTCTGGCCTCGTGCCGGTGGGAGATCCGTGCCTTTTCGGAGAAGCCGTTCGAGAGCATGGACGTGCAGACCCTGATCCGGCACTGCGTTCAGGAGTTGAGTCCGGGGGCGCCTCCCTCGCGCCGCCTCGATCCGCGCGTGACGGACGTGCTGAGGGCAATCCGGGCGGCCGATGACCTTCGCATCTCCCTCGACGAGGCGGCCAGAAAGGCATTTCTTTCCCCCAGCCGTTTTGCGCACCTCTTCCGGCAGCAGATGGGACTGCCGTTCAGCCGATACATGCTGTGGCGCAAGCTCACTCGCGCCATGGTGGCGATCGCCTCCGAGCGCACCATTGCGGCCGCAGCCCACGCCGCGGATTTCGCCGACGCGGCTCACCTCACAAGGACCTTCTATCAGATGGTGGGCATGGCTCCGACGGCACTCATGTCCGGCGAGTTCGCCCGTATCGACTCCCCGTTCGACCTCGGAGGCGAAACGCCCGCCCGATCCGCCCGGCCCCCAGTGACCGAATAGCCGATTCGTCCAAGGACAAGAGCCGGGTTGTCCAATCCTGACCGGGGGCCTGTCTGCGACACTTCCCTTCGTCGGCAAGCCGCCGACCTCATTCAAGGGAGTCGCCCCCATGTCCAATGTTCTCGTCGCCACCGGAAGCGCCCAGACCGGAGAATGAAGGCAATGACAGACTCCACGAAGGTGGCTCCGGTGGCGATGTGCGCGATCGTCCAGCGCGCGTATGGAGGCCCCGAGGTCCTCGTCTTCGGCGAGCACAAGACGCCGGTCGCGGCTGCGGGCGAGGTGCTGCTCCGCGTCCACGCCGCCGGCCTCGACCGTGGCACCTGGCACCTCATGACCGGCCGCCCGTACCTGATGCGGCTGATGGGCTTCGGCTTCAGGGCGCCGAAGCAGCAAGTCGCGGGACTGGACGTTTCAGGCACCGTCGTCGCCGTGGGCGAGGGCGTGACCCGGTTCACGGTCGGTGATGCCGTGTTTGGTATCGCGAAGGGCTCGTTCGCGGAATACGCCGCGGCGCGCGAAGACAAGCTCGCCCGCAAGCCCTCGGGGCTCTCGTTCGAAGAGGCGGCGGCGCTCGGCGTCTCGGGCATCACCGCGCTCGGCGGGCTGCGGACCCTGCAATCCGCTCAGCGCCTGTTGATCCTCGGGGCCTCGGGCGGCGTGGGCACGTTTGCGGTTCAGATCGCGAAGGCGCGCGGCGCGCACGTGACCGCGGTGTGCCGAGGCGAGAAGGCGGAGGCGGTGCAGGCACTCGGCGCCGACCACGTCGTGGACTACACGAAGGAAGGGATCGGCGCAGGCTACGACTTCATCCTCGACGTCGGCGGCAATACCCGGCTCTCGAAGCTCCGGAGGGCGATGACGGCGACCGGAACGCTGGTGTTCGTCGGCGGTGAGAACGGGGGGAACTTCACCGCGGGCTTCGAGCGACAGCTCCTCGCCGCATTCCTCGGGATGTTCGTGAAGCAAAGGTTCCTGATGCTTATGGCGGTCGAGCACGCGGCACCCCTCGAAGAGCTCGGCGCCATGGTCGAGGCGGGAAAGCTGCGGCCACTGATCCATCGGACCTGGTCCCTCGCCGAGGTGCCCCAGGCGATGCAGGCGCTCGTCGACGGGAGAGTGACGGGGAAGACGGTGATCCGCCTGGCCTGATCGTCGTATAGTTTCCCCACAAGGCGCGCGGGGAAACCCGGGCGGGGTCGTAGTTCCATCGGAACAGCCGTGGCGTAGCCACGAAACATTTCAGGGAGAACAAACCGTGAAGAACAGAACTGGCTCACGCCGGACGACGACGTCATCTCTTCGCTCCGGCCTGCTGCTCATTCCCCTCCTGACCCTCGCGGGCCGAAACGCCGAGGCGGCCCCTCAAGCACCCGCGAAAGCGCCCAAGGCTCCGCCGGTGGAATACACGGGGGCCATAAAGGACCCTGGGTTCGATGCGGCGCAGAATGTCCGGCTCGTGGGCTACCATGACCTGCAGGGTCGTCAGGCGCTTCAGGTGACCACGAGGTCCGACGCGAAGAACGGCAATTGGGTCTATGTCGGCCTGCAGCCGAACGTCCGATCCGCTCCCACCCCCGGCGACGACGCGGGCGGGGTGAACGAGGCCACTCTGAATCCGATTACCGGGGCCAAGGAGATCAACGGCACGGCACTCATCGACATCACCGATCCCGCCAAGCCCACGATGAAGTGGCATATCCCGGGCTCGGCGAGTGCTAACCACCGGTCGGTCTCGGTCGTGTACGACTACAAGCACGACGGAACCGGCCGCGACTACCTGGTGCGCAGCGCCGACGACGGCACCAACTTCCGCTTCGAGGTCTTCGACATCACCGACCGCGCCACCAACCCGAAGAACATCAAGCTGGTGTCGGAGATCAAGGGAACGCCCCCCAACTCCTGCGGCCCCGGCTGCGGCGGGCCTTTCGTCATCCGCGCCCACAAGGGCTACTGGTCCGAGGACTCGGGCTACTACTACACGAGCTCAGGCGAGCCCGGCTTCCGCAACACTCTCCTGCACATCTGGGACCTCAGGAATCCCGCCGAGCCCAAGTTCGTGGGCCGGGCCTGGCTCCCGGGGATGAAGGACACCGAGGACAAAGCGCTCTACCAGGGCCAGTACGTGCACCATCCCATCATCGATGAGGCGAACAACCGGATGTACATCGGCTTCCGCAACGCCAGCGGGCTGATGGGCGCCTGGGACATTTCCGACCGATCGAATCCGAAACTGGTGTGGTCATACGACACCAATCCGCCGAACCGCGGGCCCCACACCTTGACCCCGATCACCTACGACAAGCTCCCGAACTTCGGCCCGACCGCCCTTCCCCGGAAGTACATCTTCATGACCGATGAAGCGGGAGGAGCCGCCGACATGGCCCCCTGCACGGTCGGAGTCAGAACCCGGGCCTACATGTTCGACGTCACCTCCGAGACCCATCCAACCCAGGTCTCTCAGTGGGAGGTGCCGGTGGCCGACTTCTGCAACAAGGGCGGACGCTTCGGTCCCCACCAGCATGCCGAGTTCGTGAACGGCCGCCTCAACCGTCACGAGAATCGCATTGCCTGGATCGCGTACTTCAACGCGGGCGTGCGCGTTCTCGACCTTTCGAATCCGTACGCGATGCGCGAGATCGGGTACTACATACCGAAGACCAACGTCATGTCGCACCCCATGTCTCCGGAACAGAAGACGGCCATTCAGATCAACGACGTGACCATCGATCACCGGGGCCTCGCTTACGCCACCGATCGCGTGGGCACGGGCCTGTTCGTCCTGGAATACACCGGGCCGAAGCCGGTGGTCGAGAAGTAACGGAGGCGCCCGCGCTTTCCCGCGCGCCTTCGCGGGTGGTCGACGCTCCGCAGTTTGTGTGATCGGGCTATTGGTCCCCGGAGGAATCCGGGGGGCTATAGTCCTGCCATGGCCTCGCAGTTTCCTCTAGGAAGGCCTGAGACTGTCCCTTCTTGGGGTTGTCGCCGCCTCGCGGGACGGATCTACATGAATGACAACGGATTCCCTGGTGCGCGATCTCGGAGTCGTTGAACGGCGACGCGCGGGTGCACTCCCATCATCCCCTTCAATAAACCCTACCTGACCGGCCAGGAGCTGGAGAACGTCAAGGCCGTGCACGAAGATCACGTGCTGGCCGGTGATGGCCCATTCACCGAACGTTGCCACGACTGGCTCGAACACAGAACCGGCAGCGCGCGCGCGCTGCTGACCCATTCGTGCACGGCTGCCCTGGAAATGGCTGCCATCCTGCTCGATATACGGCCGGGCGATGAAGTCATCATGCCCGCCTACACCTTCGTGTCCACCGCCAACCCCTTTGTGCTGCGCGGCGCGACCCCGGTCTTCGTCGACATCCGCGCGGACACCCTGAACCTCGACGAACGATTGATCGAGGCCGCCATTACTCCTCGCACCCGGGCCATCGTTCCAGTCCACTATGCGGGGGTGGCCTGCGAGATGGACGCCATCATGTCGATGGCGAGGAGACACGGGCTGAGGGTCGTGGAGGATGCGGCGCAAGGCATCACCGCGGCGTACAAGGGCCGGGAGCTTGGCTCCATCGGAGACCTGGGCGCGTACAGCTTTCATGAAACGAAGAGCGTTATCTCCGGAGAAGGCGGCGCCCTGCTCGTGAACGACCGGGCCCTCGCGGCCAGAGCCGAGGTGATCTGGCAGAAGGGGACCGACCGGACCGCATTTCTACGAGGCGAGGTCGACAAGTACACGTGGCAGGATGTCGGATCCTCCTTCCTGCCCGGAGAGCTCACGGCTGCCTTCCTTTGGGCGCAGCTTGGGGAGGCGGACAGCATTACCCGAAGGCGCATGGCCAGCTGGAATCGCTATCACGAGCTGCTCGCGCCGCTCGAGCTGAAGGGGCTCCTCGAGCGCCCGACCGTCCCGGAAGGGTGCGAGCACAATGCCCACATCTACTACGTGCTGCTCCCTTCGGGAGTGAATCGGACCGATGTGCTGGCCCGGCTCAGGGGCGAGGGGATTCATTGCACATTCCACTACGTGCCCCTCCATTCCTCGCCGGCCGGAAAGCGATTTGCCCGCGTGAGCGGCGAACTGAAGGTCACCGATCGGCAGTCCGAGCGCCTTGTCAGGCTGCCCCTGTGGCTTGGTCTGTCCGAGGAACAGCAGGCGCAGGTGGCCGTCGGTCTGGAGCGGACGCTCTCCCCGCGGTCGGCAAAGACTTGAGCCTCGCGGCGCTACTCCTGACCCTGGTCCAGGCCCAGGGTCAGGGCCTCGTGTTTCCGGCGGGAGTCGACCTCGTTCAGGTCGTGGTCAGCGTGACCACGAAGCAAGGGCGGCCGCTTCGGGACCTCGAGGTGAAGGACTTCGTGGTCCGTGACCACGGGAAGGCCGTGACCATCGAGACGTTTCTCCGCATGCAGGATGCGGAGGGCGCTCCGCGGCTTCCCGTCGAGGTCGCTCTTCTCCTCGACACGAGCTCCAGCATGACCGGGGAGCTCGCGCGTGCGCGCGACGCGATTCAGGCCTTCGTCCGGGAGGTTCCCTCCTTTGCCAGGGGCCGCATCGTCGCTTTCGATCGGGAGGCCTACGACCGCGCGTTCGATGCCTCGAGCGTGAAGCCCGTCCTCGATCAGATGATTCAAATGAAGGGCGGACCGGGAACGCGGGTCTTCGACGCGGTGATCGACGGCGCGGGTCTGGTTTCGAGGCAACCCGGGCGGAGGGTGATGGTCCTGTTCACCGACGGTGAGGACTCGACGAGCGAGCGAAGCCTCAAAGACGCGGTGCGCGCGCTGCAGGCGGCCGAAATCACCTGCTATGTGGTCTCCTACTCGGCGCGTCTCTCCGCATTCAACTCGGCCCGCGGAGCCAACCAGAACCTGGTTCGCGACTCGCAGCGAGCGGTCGAGGCGCTCGCGCAGGGCTCGGGAGGTTTCGTGGTCGACGGGACCTCGCCCGACCTGGTGGCTGAGCTCAAGCGGATCGCCGACGACATCGCCTCGTCGTACGTGATCGGGTTCACCGGGGCCTTGACGCCGAAGGTCGAGCACCACCGCCTTCGGGTCGAGGTGGCACGCCGGGACGCGACCGTTCGCCATCGGGAGGGTTATGAGACGAAGGCCCGGTAACCCGGGCGGCGTGTTTTGGCGGCCAGGGGCGAGCGAGGTTGCCCGAGTCCAACCTCGGACGTAAGCTGCCGAGGCGCTTTTCCCGGAGGTCGGTCCCATGCGAAGAGTTCTATCCCTTGCGATGGCCTTGATCCTTGCCGCGGCTCCGATCCCGGCCGCCGAAAAGCTCGATGCCGACGTGCAGAGGGGTATCGCCCAGGTGGATGAGGGTGACTACGATGGCGCGATCCTGACCCTCGACAACGCGGCCCGGAGGCTCGCGGTCGACAAGACCCGGAGCGACGATCTCGCCCAGGCCTACCTGTACCTGGGCATCGCCTACATCGGCAAGGGCCGAGAGGCCGCGGCCAAGGCCAAGTTTCGCGAAGCGGTCGCGCAGATCCGAACGCTGTCGCTCTCCGCGGACAAGTTCCCGCCCAAGGTGGTGGACCTCTTCGAAGCCGCGAAGGCGGAGGAGACGCGCGCCACCGCCTCGCCTTCGCCCACGCCTTCGTCCACCGCTTCAGGGGTGATCCCGCCTGAAAAGAAGAAGGGCGGCGGCAAGGCCATCCTCCTCATCGGAGGCATCGCGGTCGCCGGAGGTGCCGCCGCACTCGCGGGGGGCGGTGGCGGCTCCGCCGCTTCGACTTCGAACACTCCGACCTCGCCGACCACCCAGACCCTCAATTTCGCGGGCAGCCTCCCGGCCGGTGCTTACGACTGCAAGCAGGTGGTGCCCACCAAAGCGGGGACGCTCGAGGCCTCCATGACCTGGACGAACGGCCAGCTCGGCCTCGGCATCGCCTGTCAGGAGCACGACCCTCCTTACAACGCCTGTGCGACTTCCAACTCCGTCCGCACCTCCAATACGTCGGCGACCCTGACCACCGCGGTCACCCAGAAGACCTACGACATCTGTCCGAACAACAACAGCTCGACCATTGACAGCTACACCCTGGTGGTCCGCTTCCCGTGATCCGCCGCATGCGACGCGCGTGACCTGTCCGGCTTGTAAGGCTGAGAACGACTCGAGCAACGCCGCCTGCGTGAGGTGCGGCGCCTCCCTGTCCGCGCCCCCCACGCCGACCGCGCCCACCGCGGTCATCGTGAGCATCGACCTGTCTCCGGGCACGCTCTTCCACGGTCGGTACGAGATCCAGGGGCCGCTCGGGCGAGGAGGGATGGGCATGGTGTATCGCGCCCACGACAAGACTCTCGACGAGACCGTGGCCATCAAGGTCCTGCGGCCGGACTTCGCCCAGGATCCGGCGATGGCGGCACGATTCCGTTCGGAGATCAAGCTCGCCCGGAAGGTCCGGCACCGCAACGTCTGCGCCATCCACGACTACGGCGAGGAGAAGGGCCTGCTCTATATCTCCATGGAACTCGTGGAGGGCGTCGACCTGAAGCGCGTCCTCAAGGAGCGCGGAGCCCTGCCCTTCGAGGAGGCCTTCGACGTGGCGATCCAGATTGCCGAGGGCCTGCAGGCGGTTCACGAGGCCGGGATCATCCATCGCGATCTCAAGACGCCGAACATCATGGTCGACCCGCGCAAGGTGGCGCGGCTGATGGACTTCGGCATCGCCAAGCGGCAGGAAGGCGGCGGCGCCTCCACGGCCACGGGCCAGATCCTCGGCACCCCGGAGTACATGAGCCCGGAGCAGGCCCAGGGTCAGCACGTCGATTTCAGAAGCGACGTCTATGCCCTCGGGATCGTCATTTACGAGATCTTCACCGGAGACGTTCCCTTCCGCGGCGAGACGCCCATCTCCACGATCCTGAAGCATCTTCACGATCCTCCCCCCATCAACACGGCCCGCGTGCCCGACGCCTTGCGTCCCGTGCTTCGCCGCGCTCTTTCGAAGGACCCCGGGGCTCGTTATCCCACGGCCCGGGCGCTTGTCGACGCTCTGCGCGAGGCGCGCTCGGCGAGCCGGCAGCAGCATGAGATGCCCACCGCCCTGCTCGTGGCGCCGACGCTGGCCCATCCTGGGATGGCCGCACCCCGGCGTCAGCCGCCTTGGGCGATGGCATCGGTCGTGGCCGTTATCGTGGTGGCCCTCGGACTTGCCCTGCGGCAGGGCGCCGATGGAACGCAGCCCCCAAAACCCCAGGCTCTGGTCTCTCCGAGTCCGGTCTCGACCATCACTCCTCTTCCCCCGGCATCCACACCCACGCCGACCTCGACTGAGACGCCGGAGGCGAGCCGCGCCACTCCGTCTCCCGTGAAGACATCTCGCTCCCCGGCCGCGCCCACGAAGGCTCCACCTCAACCGGTCCGAACGCCGTCGCCGGTCCCGCTTCCGGCGGTGACGACGGCCGCACCCACGCCCGTGCCGACGCCCGTGCCTCCTCCGTCAGCCACGCCCATTCCGGTGGCCGAGCCCGGCCAGCTGCAAGTCGCGGTGCGTCCGTGGGCTGAGGTGATGATCGATGGCCGTGTCCTCGGCACCACTCCCCTCGACAAGCTGACCCTCGAACCGGGCTCGCACCTGGTGGTGCTCCGCCATCCGGCGTACGAAGAACTCCGCCGCGACGTTGTCGTGAAGTCCGGCGAAACGGTGCGGCTCATCGTGGATCTTTCGAAGGAAGGCTCCCCTCGGCGATAAGGCGGCAGGCGCATCCGCGTCGATCCGTGCCCCACCTTGTAGGCTGAACCTCATCTCGCCATGCCTGAAAACCGCGCTCCCAAGTCTCCCAGCACCGGCGCTCTCACCGCGGCGGAAAAGGCGGGTCAGGATCGCCTTTACGCGCTCGGTTCCCAATACGACACCCTCATCGTCGGCACCGGAATGGCGGCACTCACAGTGGCCGCGCTGCTCGCCGAGAGCGGTCAGCGGGTCTGCATGCTCGAGGCCCACGACCTGCCCGGCGGCTATGTCCACTCGTTCAGTTACGGTGAATTCACCTTCTGCGCCCAGATTCACTACATCTGGGGTTGCGGAAAAGGCGATCGGGTGTGGCGGTTCCTCCAGAAGCTCAACCTGAACGAAGACATCGCCTTCGAATCGCTCGACCCCGATGGCTACGATCACGTGATTCTCCCGGACCGTAAACGGGTGGCGATTCCTTATGGCTACGACCGCCTCGCCCACAACATCGAGGCTGCCTATCCGGGCCAGGGCGTGCGCGTGCGGGCGTTCACCAACATCCTCGACCGCCTGACCGCGGAGGTCCAGCAGCTGCCCGACCGGGTCCGCTGGTGGCAGGTTCCGACCATGGGCTGGCGCTTCCTGACTCTGATCCGGTACATGGGGAAGACGCTTCAGCAGGTGTTCGACGAGTGCGGCCTCAGCCCGCAAGCTCAGGCCGTTCTGATCGCCAATGCGGGTAACTTCATGTGCCCGCCCAGGGATCTCTCGATCCTCGCCTACAACGGTCTCTTCTCCGGCTACAACCGCGGCGCCTACTATCCCCGAAAGCACTTCAAGCACCTGGTCTCCCGCCTGGTCGAGTTCATCACCTCTCACGAGGGATGTCACATCTACTACGAACAGGAAGTGACTTCGTTCGTCGCGAACGGGGACCGGATGGAGTCCGCGCAGACCCGGGACGGCAAGACCTTCACCGCGCCCACCATCATCTGCAACGCGGACCCCCAGAAGATGTCCCGGGTCATCGGCCTCGAGAAGTTTCCCCGGGCCCAGCACACGCCGCTCACCTACGAGTACTCACAGACCGCCCTCACCGTCTACCTCGGCTTGAAGGGAGTGGACCTCAGGGAATACGGCTTCGGCCGGCACAACACCTGGCATCTCGAGCAGTGGGACATGAACGAGACCTGGGCGCAGGCGATGCGGCAGGACTGGAATCATCCCTGGGTCTTCATGGCCACTCCGTCGCTCCACACCGACGAGCCCGGCACCTGCCCTCCGGGCGGCCAGATCCTGGAACTCGCCACCACCGCCAACTACGATTACTTCCGCGAGCTGAAGGATCGCGATCCCCGCGCTTACCGTCACAAGAAGAAGGAAGTCGAAGACCGGCTGATCGATATCGTAGAGCGGCGCCACGTCCCGAATCTGCGCAAGCACATCGCCCTTCATCTTTCGGGCTCACCCACCACCAACGAGGACTTCTGCTGGGCGCCGCGCGGCCACGCCTATGGTCAGCACCTCACTCCCGGGAACATGGGCCTCGGACGTCTCAAGGCCCTGACTCCCTGGAAGAATTTCTATTGGTGCAACGCCGCGAGCGGCTATCCCGGCGTGAACGGCACCATCGGCACGGGGATGGAGCTCTACATGCGCCTCACCGGAGACCGTTTCTGGAATCCGCACGACACGCCAGACACTCCCACCTTGCATCGTCAGCTGCGGGGAGACTGAGGTCCGGCTGCGCTCCTGGCGGCACTTCAGGGTGCCGCCGCCGCCAGCCGAGCACGGCGCGGACAATTGGGCAGGTGGCCGCACTCTCCGCTCGCGCAGGTCTCCCCGAAGGGGACGAACACGGTAAAGGGCCAGTGCTTCTCGACCACGCTCGGCTCGAACGCCTCCTGAACGAATTGGCGAAGGTCCGCACTCGCTTCGGCGCGGTTGACCGCGATGAAGCCCAGACCGATCTCCCGCGACAGGCTCCGGGCTGCCACCACGGCGCGACGGCGTGCTTCGGGGAAGAGGGCCTTCCCCTCGCTCAGGTCCAGGAGGGCATGAATGGTCGGATGATGCTCATACTCCTCCACGGTCTCATCGCTCAAGCGCGATAGATAGCCGCCCAGAAGACGCTTGCCATGAAAGACCTGGCTGAATTGCGTCTTCGAACTGAACCGCCCCCTCTGGCGTGTCCCGTCCTTGATCCCGGTGGGCAGCCGGAGGACGACCACATCACAACGATCCTCGGCGACCGCCTGATAGTGCTTCGGCATCTCGACGTCGAAGAGGCGCCTGGGAGGGCCGACCATTTCGACCCCCATGGCAAGGCCGACGCCGCCCAGGACCAGGGCCCGCCGCCGTCCCAGCCGGGCCGTGGCGAGGAGATGCGCCAAACCCAACGCGACCCCGAGGGTGGCCACGGCCGCGAAGCGCGAAGGGGTTCGCACCATTCCGATTCCGGGCACGTAGCGGAAGAGCGCCCACGGTCCGGGAATGTAGGTGGGCAGACCGTCGAAGAACACAAATGGACCGAGAGCTAGGGCCGTGAAGAAGGACGTGAAGACCAGCCAGAATCTCGGGATGGAGCCCTGCCGATAGGCGCTCAGGACGAACCCGATGACGATCGCGGTGAGGGTCCAGGAGGCCACGCCCTCGACGAACGCGTCAGCCCGTTGCTGGGTCATCCATGGCTCGATGAATTCGCGCAGCGACGGATGGGTCGGATTGGGGAGGACGAAGGACAGCAGATCAACGCCGCGCGGCGAGCTGCGCCAGTTCGCAGCCGCGGTTCCTCCCTTCGAGAGAACCTCGGCGGCTGCCACGCTCAGCCACGGGGAAAGGAGCATGCCCGCCACGAGGGCCGAAAGCGTGGGGCATTTCAGCGACTCCACAGTTCCCGGCTTGAAGCGGATCGTGCGCGGGCGCCACGAGAAGACCAGCGCCGTGGCCGCCAGGGTGAGGAGAAGCACGGGAGTGTGCGGTGACCGGATTCCGATGTTGAGGGGACCAAGGGCCAGGAGACCTCCTCCCGCCGTCCCGATCCAGACCAGGGCGGAGGCCGACCCGAGGGCCACCGCTCCGGCGACTCTGGGGATCATCACCGGCACGGGCCGGTTCACGGGCTCGAGGGTCGCGCGCTCGAACAGCCACACCACGGCCAGGGCGATCACCCCGAACACGAGGTAATACGGGTCCGAAGCCGCGCACAACGCGAGGGAAATGCCGATCAGAGCGCAGTCGGCGGGGCCTCCGCCGGCCATGGCGCGCCGGGCGAAGAGCACGACGAGGGGAAGAGCAAAAGCAGTGGCGAGACTCATGTGTCCCTCCACCCGCGCACTGAGGTAAGGCGAGAAGCCGAACAAGGCGCCGCCCAGCCAGGCCGGGCCCGTCGTCCCCGTCTCATGGCGGGCCAGCAGATATGCGCAGAAAGGATTCAAAACCAGGATGAAGATCAGCGCCAGATTGAAAGCGGCGATCACCCCGAAGGCCGGCACGAGAGGGGCGGCGAGGGCGCTCAGAAGGAGGGAGTTGTTGTGCAGAGCCAGGCTCGCCTCGTTGGCCAGCGCGAGAACGCGATCGGTCCGGAAGACCGACGTACCCAGGGAAACGTTCCGGGAAAACACATAGGCGTTCCAGACATAGGCTCCGGCATCTCCGGCCGGATCACCCGTGATGCGGTCTGCGAGGTTTACGGGCAGCGGCCACACGAAGACGAGGACAAGCAGGGCGTAGCCCGCGAATGCGGCGACATGGGACGACAGGCCCCATCGCGACGGAAGATTGGACACAGACTCGCCAGTCTAGCCCCGCCTTGGCCGGTTTTTCGGGGGCCGACTCAACCAGACGCTGAAGATACGTGTCTAAGCGTCCTTGCTTCGCCGGCGTGGGTTGGGCTCAGCGCACTACCTTGACGATGAGGCGACGTGCGGCGCTGTCGTAGAACCATACGCTTACGGGGGAAGCGTTGGCGTCGCGCTCAGAGGCGGCTTCGGGCAGACCTCCAGACTGATTGACGACGACGGAGTCGTTGTCGACGCCCACGGTCTGCGGACGGCTGGATACCCGCCCGATACGGTACAGCAGGGGCTGAGAGGGCGCGGGCGTGGCGGTCAGGGTGAGGCTCGAGCCGGACTGTACCGAGCGGAACGTGACCCACGTGGCGGTGCTCTCCTCGAAGTACCGGAAGGTCGAAGTGCCGCTCGGATAGACGAGCACGGTGAGGGATCCGGCGGACTCGCGGGTGCCGTGGCCGGTGTAGTCGCGTCGAACCTCCATGGGGATGATGGAGCCCATGCGGAGGTACACCGGCTCCCGCCCGAGGGGGACAGGCTCGGCGCTGATCGCTCCCGAGACCACGCGCTGTTCATTCCAGTAATCGATCCAGAATCCCCCAGGCAGCCGGAAATCGAGAGTCCGGGTGGCCTGGGTTACGAAGGGAACAAAGAACTCGTTTCCGACGCGCATCGTGTACGGGGTCGGACCGGACCGCAAGACTCTCCTTTGCGGCTCTTCGTGCATGCGGATCGCATAGCTCAGGAAATAGGGGCCGAGTTCCGTGTGAAGCCACGCGTAGTAGCGATAGGCAGCCAGGAGTCCGGGCCCGTATTCGGGACGCCAGGGATCGGCGTTGCCATAGGGGGTATGCGCCATTATGGGCTGGAAGGCGCCGAAATGGAGCCGCCGGTAGTAGGTCTCTTCATCGGGCGCGCCCGGATTCTGGTATGCGTAGCCCGTGAGTTCGTTGTAGGGGGCGGGCAGATAGGGGGCTTTGGCGAGGACGCGCGTCAAGCCCTCGCGCATGCCTGCGAAGTCGTAGGGCAGGTCTCCCACGTACGCGGCGTTCGCGAATTGCGACAGGCCCTGGTTCGTTGCCGACGGCTCCCGGCCCTGATAAGCCTTGGCGATGGTTTCCCAGTTGCCGGGCGCCACGCTCTTCAGGAAGGAGGCGATTCGCTCGAGCTCCGCGTCGGAAGAACCGTCGTCCAGATAGAAACCGAGCAGGGATCGGCCGAGCCGGGTCTGGACACGCTGGTATTGCTCGGTGGTGTGGCAGCCTCCCCAGAAGTGCACAAGACCTCGAACGCGATCCCTCGACAGCCGCTGGATGACGCCGTCGCCGAGCTTCCAGGAACAGCAATCCGACCCTGAACACGTGCCCGTCACGCTCGAGTTCCTTGACGACCAGGCGCTTCCGTCAAAAAGGTAGACGCTCACCGGGATGTCATTCGCCTGCAGGCGGTCCATCTGGCAGGTGAACTCCTGGCCCAGGTCCCGCGCCCCGCCACAACCGCACGCCCCGAAGTCAGGGCATCCGCTGCCCCACCACAAACCCAGGACGGCGCGGTTGAGCGCGTGATCTCGAACCCCGATCGCGTCCGGGGGGATCGGATCGACATCTTCTTCGACCGCAGTCTCATCCGCAGGTGAGGATGGGGACTTCGCTCCGCAACCCCCAACGGCCAGCGTCAGCAGGGCCAACCAGCCGAAGACCACGACGTCCCTCAGGACTCGCTCGGCGGTGTGACCTTTCCAGGCGCGCATCCAACAAAGGGTACGACGCCGCGTCGGTTTCCGCTAACCCGCAGAGCTCGAACCCGAACGAGATCCACGCAGGATCTGCCGGGCCGCCTTGAGCCCGCTCCGGCTCGCCCCTTCGATCCAGGGCGCGTTCATGTAATCCCCGCATAGAAACAGGCCCCGTTCGCCTTGTCCCTCGCGCAGGAAGGCGTTCACGCGCGCGATATGTCCGCAGTCATACTTCGGGATGGCTTCCGGCCAGCGCTGCAGGTCATAGGGCTGCACCCGGCCGGCCACCGCGCGCAGGTCGGCATTGAGGGAGAGAAGCTCGCCTCGCACCACCCCGAAGATCCGTTCGTCCGTCTCGTTCATGAGTCTCAGGGCGGCCTCTTCGTGCAAGCCGACATTCACCAGAGACGTGCCTTCGTGGGTGGTGTGATCGCCCTTCAAGGACTCGTTCGTGAACTCGGAGATGATGGTGTTCTCCACGAAGGGCACATAGAAGCAGTGAGTGCGTCCGAGGGTTTCCTTGGGAATGCGGAAGGAAACGTTGATGGTGGCGGCCGAGCGGGTGGCGGCGAGCAAATCGCGTTGCGGCCCCGGCGCATCCGTGAGCATCCCGAGAGCGGCCGAAGGCGTGGTGGCAAGCACCACCTGATCAAAGCGGGCATCGGCGCGGGTGGCGCCGACCCGCCAGCCGTCCTCCTGGGCTTTGAGGCTCAGGACCGGGCAATCGCGGTGAACCCTCAGCCTTGAGGCGAGCGCTTCGGGGATCGCCCGCATGTCGCCCTCGGCGTAGAGGACGCTGAAGTCGTGGGCGGGATCGGCCATCATGCTGAACAGGGACATGAAGGCGGCGAGGCTCGTCTCCGTCGAGCGCGAGAACATCATGCACGAATTGAAGGCGTCGACGATGTAGTCGGCGAAGGAGGCGCCCACCTCGCGCTTCGCGAAACTGTAGGCGTCCTCCTGGTTCAACTCGTCCGGGACCTTGCCGAGGTCGAAGAAGTCGAGACCCTTGTGGGCGCTGCGCACCTTCAGCACGAAGGCGAGAAAGCGAAATCGGCTGAGCAGGTCCAAAGCACCCATACGGAAGATGCTGCGGATCGATTTGAAGTTCATCGAGTGCGCGTGGCCCGCGCGATAGACGATGTGGGGCACCGGACTCGCTTGCCGTCTCTCGATGCCCAGTTCCTCCGCCAACCCGTTCACCCCGAGATAGTCGCGGATTAGGAAGTTGGCGCCCACGTCGAAGGCCAGGCCGTCTTTGGTGCGGGTGTTCATCCGTCCGCCCACGGTGGCTTCACGCTCGAAGACCTCGACCTCGACTCCGGCCTTGTGAAGCTCAAAGGCGCAGGTCAGGCCCGCGATGCCGGCGCCGATCACCGCCACTTTCATGAGGCCAACCCGGGATCAAGGAGTCGGCTTGGGAGGCGGCCGGTCCCCGGGCCCCGCCGGGATCGCGTCATTTTCCTTGTAAAGAACATCGATCGCCTTCGCGGTATCGAAACCGCGGGGGGCCTTAACCGGTCCGAAGGACTTCGCACTCTTTCCCTCCACGAAACAGTCGTCTCGACACTTGATCGTCCTCTTCTCGATCAGGGTGTGCTTCTGGTCATAGAAGGCGACGATCATCGCAATCACCCTTATTCCCACTGGGCCGGCGTTGGCTATATCGATGTAGACGCTCGCCCGCTCGTCCAGGCGCGCGGAGAATGTGACCTCGGCCTGCGTCCAAGCGGCGCCGGCGGCAAGAGCGAGAAGGCAGGCGAGGAATGGGAAGCGGCGGTCGGGCTCGCGCATGGGAACGCCGTTCACCCTAGGCCCGGCGGACGTTGCGGGTCAAGCGCCCAGGGGCCGCTTCCCCAGGCGCGCGTCGCTCGCGACGGGCCCGGTCGTTCCTCTGACCAGGCCCGCATCGAGGTGGAGACCTACCTATCTGTCGCGATGGTCCTTTCGGTCGTCATGGCGGTCGCGATCGGCCCGGCACACCGCGGACTCTCCCACCAGGGCGGTGAACGGTGGGCTCGCCAGTCCACCGAGCGAGATGTCGTCGATGTCCCAGCCCGGAGCGCCTGTCGACTCGTCGGCGCCGATGCGGAACCGGATCCGGACATCCTGGTTCGCATAGGCCGTCCCCAGGTTCAACGTCACCGGGGCGAAGTTGGGCCAGCCGACCATCCGATTCACGAAGGCGCTGCGGCCAGCGCCGATCGGCGCGCTCGTGACCCCGTTCGTCGAACCGTTGTACGCGGGGCCGCCGATGTCGGTCCAGGTCGTTCCACCGTCACTGCTGAGCTCGACCGCGCCGCCGTCCCAACCCCCCGCCTCGAACGAGAAGCGGTGTGAGAACGACAGGGTCAGCGGAGAGGCGCCCACATGCAGAACCGGCGAGACCAGCATCTGTTCGTCGGGAAGGTCCGCCCTCTCGCCATCGGTCTGACCGTTATTGTCGGGTCCCCAAAAGACGTGGCGGGTCGGGGAGAGGGCGCGCCTCTGCCAGGCCGCGATGTTGGGAGCGGTGGTCGGATCTCCCTGGGCGGTCCAGCCGAGGAAGTTGGACTCCACCGTCTCCGTGGCCGAGGCGGCCGGAGCGTCGTCGTAGTTCAGGCGGTGGGTTGAGACCACGTTGATCGGACCGGGAAGACCCAGCTCTCGTGATTCGATCGCGATCCCGAAATCGGTGGACTCGAGTCCCACCGCTCCGTTCAAGGCGACGCGAATGGACCTCGAGGCCTCGCCGCGCCGGGGAAGCCCGTCAAATTCGAGGCTGTTCCCGGAGGGGAAGGTCACGTGCGGGTTGCTGGAGGTGAGCTTCACCTTGACGTCTCCCAGCTCGCGCGAGCCCTGGTTTCGGAGGGTGATCTTCAGGCGGCCTCGCTCTCCGTTGTCCAGCACGCCGTCGTCGTCACACCCCTCGTGGCCATCCGACAGCTCCGCGTTCACGAACTCGACCTGCGGCAGCTCCCAGATCCCGCGGCCGTAGGTTGCGATACGCACGAAGCCGCCGTCGGGCGGCATGTAGATGTCGTTGACGCGGACTGTGGGGAGACCATCGCCGTAAGGCTCCCAGGTCGCGCCCCCGTCGGTCGTTCGGTAGATGCCGACGTGGGTCCCCGCGAGTAGCGTGTTTCCGCTCGCGTCCCTGGGGTCGACGTAGACCCGTGTGACCGGCAAGTCTGGAAGCCCGCCCTGCCTTGGGGTGAAGGTGGCGGTAGACCAGCTGTCGCCGGGGTTGGCGATCGACGCCTTGATCACGCGCACCGCCCCCGTGGTCTGGGCGACCGAGGTGATCCAGAGGTTCTGGTTGTCCTGCCAGGTCACGTTCGTTACAAAGCCCAGATACCCCGGGACCAGGGTGGTGAGGTCGAGGTCGGTCCAGCTCGCCCCCCCGTCCGTGGTGATGTCGAGGAATCCCCCGGCCGCTCCCACCGCGATCCGGTTCAAGTCCGAGGGGCTCACGCCGAGGTTGTAGGGGCTCGAGCGGAAACGACGGGCGGGAGGTAGCCCGGGAGAGGGCACTCCCACCGCAGATCCGATCAGGTTCCAGTTCAAGCCGCCGTTGACCGAACGCCACACCCGGGCGTTGGAGAAGTGGAAAAAGATCCGGCCGCTTGGGTCGAGGCTCGCGGGGGCGGGCACGATGGCGGTAAAGAAGCCGAAACCGACGTCGCTCAGGCCGGCCGTGGCCGCGGCCCAGTTCTGGAAGGTGTCGGGGGCGGTGTTGGAAAGGTTGGTCCTCATTCCCGATCCTTGAGAGCTGCCGATCACCGTGTTGGTGTTGGCCTGGCTGTAAGCCGCGCCCATACCGTCGCCGCCGATCACCTGGTTGTGGATGGTGCCGTTGTCGGTGCGCAGGCGAGTGCCGTTGTCCTGCAGGCCTCCGATGACGATGTTCGGGTACTCGGGGTTGCCGGCCACGGTGTAATAGAGGTGGGTGGTGAGGCCGTTGTTCTTGTCGCTGCTGAAGGTGGCGCCGCCGTCCTCGCTGATGTTCAGTCCTCCGTCGTTCCCCAGGATGAGAGTGGGCGTTCCCGTGGTCTTGAACGCGGCGGCGTGATGATCCGCGTGGGCGTAGGGCAGCTCTGGGAACTGGCTGTAGAGCCACCAGGTCTTTGTGGTCCAGGAGGCGCCCGCGTCGGCGCTCCGGGCCACGGCGAGGTCGCCGCCGATCCAGATCGTGTTACGGGCGGGGTCCTGCGGATCCACCAGGATCATCTGGTTGTACCAGCACTGGCCGTGGCAGATGTTCATGTTGGTCATGCCGGTAACCGGATTCGTCGGCGCCTTGGTCGCATTGACGTTGTTCGCGACCCAGGTCTGACCGCCGTCCGACGAGCGATAGACATCCCGCATCGCCGCGTCCGTGACCGTGCTCGAATACGCGTACACCACGCTGTCTCCCCGGGTCGCAACCCCCAATGTGGTGCGACCATTGGCGTTGAAGACGTTGCCGGCGTTCGAAATTGGGGCCCAGGTCGCCCCGCGGTCGGTGGAAAGAAAGAGGGTCGTCGCCTGGCCGCACTGGAGTCCAACGTTTGCGGCGGGGCAAGGCTGCGCGGAGACGAGCCAGCCGGCGGAGGTCTGGGCGATGCTCCACACCGAAAGGCCATCGAAGGCGGCGGCGGCCACATACGTCTCGCCCGCGTCCTCGGATCGGTACAGGCCGCTCTCCGTGGCCACCAGCACGATATCGCGGGCGGCCGTGGTGTCGACCTTGACGTCGCGGACGGAAACCGCGTTGCCGAGCTCCACCATCGGCCGCCAGCTCGTGCCGCCGTTGGTGGACTTCACCACCGCCCCCCCCACCAGGATCTGGTCGTAGGGGTCGCCAAGTCCAAGGTAGAGAGTGTCCGGGTTACGGCCGAAGGCCACCGAGCCGCCGCCCGTCGTGGGGAGGTCGTCGGTGAGGGACCTCCACCGCGTCACCTCGCTCGTCCAGGTGTCCGTGCGCCACAAGCCGCCGCCCGAGGTCAGGAGGTAGACGATGGAGGGATTTGTGGGATGAGTGAGGATGGTGCGCGCGCGGCCGCTGTCTCGCACGTGCCCGGTGAAACTACCATTCTGTTCGTAGTCGGCGCCGGTGGGGCCGATGTTGACCCAGCGGGGGCCGGGCGCTTCCCGTTCCCGGCGGTGGGAGCGCTCCGAGTGGTCCCGCCCCTCCCGCATGGCCCGGCGGCGGAAGCCTGAGGTGACCGTACCCCACGCGCCGCGTTGCCACTCGAGGCGAGCGCTGGCGTCGTCTTTTTCAACTCCAGCGCCGGCGCCGGCTTGGCCTCCGTCGGTTTTCTGCGTGCTCTCGGTGGAATCGACCGGCCGAACGTCCTGGGACTGCGAGGACCCAACCGTGGCGATGGTCACGAGAGCGATGCCGACGAGAAGGCCCGATTTGAGCCGAACAGGTGAGTTCATGAAAATCTCCTGGATATTCAGTTTCACGGTCGCTCAAAGGGCGAGACACGAGCGGCCAATCAGTTGACAGTCAAGATACGCCCGACCTCGGCCAAAGGTCAATGGATTCCCGTCAAGGGGCCTGGCCAGGCGCGCGGACTGCCGGGCTGGCAAAGCGGGCTTGTTTGACCTACGCTCGCCCGATGATCATGGTCGCAGCTGCGTCGAGGCAAGGGGCGATTCTGGCCGCGGTCGTGCTCGCTCTCATCGTGTCTGAGGACGGGGCGGGCGTATTGGCGCAGGCTCCAGATGACGCCCCAGTCGTGCAGACCGATCAGGGTGCGGTTCGGGGCCACGTCCGGACGAACCTCACAGAGTGGCTCGGCATCCCGTATGCCGCGGCGCCGGTCGGCCCATTGCGATGGAAGGCGCCTCGACCCGCCGCTTCCTGGACCGGCGTTCGGGACGCGACGACCCCCGGTCGCGCGTGCGTCCAGGGGACAGGCTGGGATCCGGGCTACGAAAAGCCGACGCTCACCGAAGACTGCCTGTTCCTCAACGTCTATCGGCCGAACCGCGCGCCGGCCACGACGGAGCCCGCCCTGCTGCCGGTCCTGGTCTGGATCCATGGCGGAGGCCTGACCGGGGGCGCTGGATACGACACCGACCCGCGCAAGTTCGTGGATCTCGGCCAGGTGGTGTTCGTCACCTTCAACTACCGGCTTGGCGCCATGGGATTTCTCGCCGTGCCGGATCTGAGGCAGGAGGACGCCGACGCGGTGGGGAACTATGGCCTTCTCGATCAGCAGGCGGCGCTGCGGTGGGTGCATCGGAACATCCTTCGCTTCGGTGGCGATCCGGATCAGGTCACTCTCGCCGGGCAGTCGGCGGGCGCCAGTTCGGTCTGCGACCAGTTGGCTTCACCCGCGGTGAAGGGTTTGTTCGCCCGCGCCATCCATCAGAGCGGAGGCTGCACGATGACCTCCCGTGCGTTGGCGGAGGAGACCGGGGGCAGGTTCGCGGCCACCCTCGGCTGCATCGATCCTTCGACGGTCGCCGTATGTCTCCGGAGCAAGTCCGCGGCCGACATTCTCGCGGCCCAGGGAGAGGTCCGCGTCGCCACACCGGTCTACGGCGGGGCGTTGTTTCCGACGAACCCGGCGGATGCGGTGCGCGCGGGCGCCTTCAACCGCGTGCCGATCCTGATCGGCCAAGTGCACGATGAGCGCACTCAGAGCCAGTTCGCCGCAAGCGACTATGTTGGGAAGCCCGTTACCGCCGCACAATATTCCGACGAAATCCGGCGGCGACACGGGGCCCGAGCCGCCGCCGTGCTGGCGCAGTACCCGGTCACCGCCTTCTGGTCGCCCACCGTGGCCCTGGCGACCGTGGAGGGCGACGAGAGGTCCTGCCAGCGGCAATCCCTGATCGCCCAGTTCGGTGCGGCGGTCCCCACCTTCGCCTACGAGTTCGACGAACAGGACGGCCCGCCGTTCGTCTCCATCTGGCGGCTCCACTCCACTTTCCGATTCGGCGCCACCCATGTCAACGACCTCGGATACCTCTTCGACTATCTCCGGCAGGCGCTGCCGTTCTCGGCCGCGCAGGGGGAATTGTCGGACCAGATGATTCGCTATTGGAGCACCTTCACCCGAACCGGCGACCCGAACGGGCCGTTCGTGCCGGCCTGGCCGAAGTACGAGGCGAAGTCCGAGGCCATGCTCTCGCTCCAGGCCGCGGGGACGAAGATCAAGACCGACTTCGCGATGGATCACCGCTGCGGATTCTGGGCGGCCAGGTAGAGAGGCCATTCGGAGGCGAACGAGTAGGCTAGGAGGGTGAACGAAGAACTCGTGAGTGAGGATGAAGCCGCGGCGGTCGCTCCAGGCGGGGAAGACTTCAAGACGCTGTTCGAAGCGTCTTACGCCGCGAACCGGATCAAGCGCCTGACCAACGGCCAGGCCGTCGAGGGCACCATCGTCGCTCTCGGCGGAGAAGTGGCGCTCGTTGATGTGGGGGCCAAGAGCGAAGCGACTCTCGACCTCGCCGAACTCCGGAACCGCGACGGCGTGCTGGAGGCGAAGATCGGGGATCGCATCCACGCCACCGTGGTCTCCACCGCCTTCGGCCTCAAGCTCTCGCGCCGGCTCCAGCGCGGCGCGGCCTCGGTTCAGCAGCTCGAGGACGCGTTCCGCGCCGGGCTTCCCGTGGAGGGGAAGGTCGAGAAGGCCGTGAAAGCCGGCTACGAAGTGACCATCGCCTCGCAGCGCGCTTTTTGTCCGCAGTCTCAGATCGACGACCTGCGTGAGAGCGATCCGCTCGTGCATCTCGGCCGCGTCTACACCTTCAAGATCGTCGAATACAAGGAAGGCGGCCAGAAGTTCGTGGTCTCCCGAAGGCGAGTGCTCGAAGAGGAGCAGCAGGCGAAAGCCGCCGAAGTGCGGGAGAAGATCGTGAAGGATGCGGTGGTGAGCGGGCGCGTGGTTTCGGTGCGCGATTTCGGCGCGTTCGTGGACCTCGGTGGAGGCGTGCAGGGGCTGCTTCATGCCTCCGAGATGGGCTGGTCCCGCTCCGACCCGTCCCAGGTCGTGAAGCCGGGCGAGGAGATCACGGTGAAGGTCCTCCGAGTCGAAGAAGGGAAGATCGCTCTCGGCCTGAAGCAGCTTTCCGAAGATCCATGGACCGCCGCCTCCGCGACCTACGCCGTCGGACAGGTGTTCAAGGGCCGCATCACCCGCATCGCCGAGTTCGGCGCCTTCGTCGAGCTCGAGGCCGGCGTCGAGGCGTTGGCCCACGCGTCCACGTTCGCCCCCACCGGCAAGACGGGTGGCTGGTCGAAATCCGTCAGCGTGGGGATGAGCGGCGCCTTCGAGATCCTGAGCGTCGATCCTTCGGCGAGACGTATCGGCGTGGCCCTGGTGGAAGAAGGCTCGTCGCGCGCAGGAGCGGCGAAGCCATCCCGCGCGGCCATCGAACCGGGCGCGCGGATCACGGGCAAAGTGGAGCGGCACGACAAGATGGGGGTGTTCGTATTCCTCGCCCCGGGCATCACCGGCCTCCTGCCCGCCACCGAAACCGGTCAGGCCCACGGAGTGGATCTTCAGAAGGCCCTTCCGCTGGGCTCCGACATCGAGGTGATCGTGCTCGAAGCCGACGCCGCCCGTCGCCGCATTCGCCTGAGTGTCAAGGCCATCGCCGAACGGGCCGAGGCGGCTGAAGTGCGCGACTACACGGCGCGATCGGGCGCGGTCCAGGCGCAGAGCTTCGGCTCGCTTGCGGACAAGCTGCGCGGGGCCCTCGCGGGTAGAAAGTAAGGTTCATCGCGGCGTGCTTCAGGGACGGAATGAGCCCTAGGGCTCATTCCGGCGGGGACGCGCCGCCGGTACGATCGCGGCCGCACTCAAATGTGATTGGAGACGAGCAAAATGGCGATTCGTGTGATGTTCATGGGGCTTGGGCCCATCGGTTGCGCCGTGGTGAAACAGGTGGCCGCTCGCAAGGGATTCAAGATCGTGGGCGCCATCGACCTGGATCCGGCCAAGGTGGGTAAGGATCTGGGCGAGGTGGCGGGGGTCGGCCGCAAGCTGCGCGTGAAAGTGACGGCCGACGCGAAGGCGGCACTCAAGGCGGCGAGGCCCGACGTCGTCGCGCACTGCACCGTCTCCTCCATCAAGGCGGCCGTGCCTCAGATCCAGGCCATCCTCGCCGCGCGGGTTCCCGTGGTGTCCTCGACCGAGGAGCTCTCCTATCCCTGGCGCGCCAACCGCGCGGCCGCGAAGACCATCGACGCCCTGGCGAAGAAGGCCAAAGTCGCGGTGCTCGGCACCGGCATCAACCCCGGCTTCGCCATGGACGCCCTGCCCATCGTTCTCACCGGCATTTGCCAGGAGGTGAGGAGAGTCGAGGTTGATCGCGTGCAGGACGCGCGGATTCGAAGGCTGCCCTTCCAGAAGAAGATCGGCGCCACGCTCACCCCGAAGGAGTTCGATCAACTCGTGGCTACGAAAGCGGTGCGCCATGTGGGCCTTACCGAATCGGTCTCCATGCTCGCGGACGCCCTCGGCTTCAAGATCGATCGCGTCACCGATGAGATCAAGCCGAAGATCGCGGAGGCGGCGGTGACGAGCGACTTCCTGACCGTCGAGCCCGGCCAGGTGTGCGGCATCGTGCAGGACGGCATCGGCTGGCGCAAGGGCGAGGCCGTGATCTCCCTCCATATGGAGGCCTACCTTGGCGCGCCCGAGACCTATGACGAGGTGCGCATCGAGGGCTCCCCGAACCTGAAGGTGCGCGCCCTCGGCGGATACCACGGCGACATCGCCACCGCCTCCATCGTGGTGAACTCACTCCCCAAGGTCCTGGACGCCAGGCCCGGCCTGCACACCATGCGGACCATGCCCATCCCGTCGTTCTTCAGGGGGACGATCGCCTAGAGGTCGAAGACGAAGCGCGGATCTTGCGCTCCAGCTCACGCCGCTCCGTCTCCGCGCGCTTCAGCTGATCGGTGAGCCGGGAAATGGCCTGCCGCTTGGCCAGGAACAGGTAGTTCGCAAGTTCGAGGAGCACCCCCACCAGCACCGCAACTCCCAGAGCTTCGGACACGAGGGCCCGGCTGAGCTGACGTTCCTCGAGGGCTACCTTGGCGACCACGTACAGCACGCCGATGCCGAGACCGTTCACGCCAATTCCCCAGCTGGCCCGGGCGACCTGCAATTCGCGGTTCGTGTCCTTGATGTCGATCCGGATCTGGCGCAGGGAGTCCTGAAGAGCCTGGAGGTCGGCGATGACCAGACGCAGGCCGCCGGCGCGCACGACCCGGAGCTGCGTCGAACAGCTCGCGCAACCGACCGGAGCTCCCTCGGCGTAGCTGTCGGGGACCGAAACCTCCGACCGGCAGCTGACGCAGCGAGCGATCTGGGTTTGGGCCATGTTGTTCGTTCCGACGCATCATAGGCGATCGTAAGAAGAGCGCTCCGCGGGAGGGGATGGTCCTGGCTCCTCGGTGGACGCTTGGGGGTCGGTGAAACAGCCGTAACGCAAAGTGCTAATGTCGCGAACTTCAGGCGTACCTTGAACCCACAGAAAAGGACTCCCCCATGGCAGCCAAGAAATCCTCCAAGAAGGTCAAGTCGAAGAAGGTGACGAAAGCGAAGAAGGTGACGAAGGCGAAGAAAGCTCTCGCGCGGCCCAAGGCTTCCCCGAAGAAGGTCGTGGCCAAGGCCAAAGCCCGGCCGATCGTCGTTCGCAAGTTGCCCGAGACCCTGCGTCTCACCTCCATCATGCCCTCGCTCACCGTGAACGACCTGGCGAAGAGCCTGGCGTTCTACACGGACGGCCTGGGCTTCTTCGTGGGCCAGCGCTGGCAGGGTGAGGACGGCGTCCTGCGCGGGGCGATGTTGAAGGCGGGTGCGTGCGAACTGGGCATTTCCCAGGATGACTGGAAGTCCGGGAAGGACCGGGTCAAGGGGGTCGGGTCCAGGATCTTCCTCGAGACCACTCAGGACATCGATGCCCTCGCGGCGCGGGTCAAAGGGGCCGGCCATTCCCTGAGCGCGGAACCCGCGGACAACCCTCAGTGGGGCGTTCGCAGTTTTTCGGTGGATGATCCCGACGGCTTTCACCTCACGGTGACCCGAAAACTGTAAGTCGAAGGCGAAGCGGGATCGTCGAGGCGCGGAGTCGCGAGGAAGCGGCCGGAAGTCACTGACACATAGCGGCAATGGGACTGCGGTGGGTGGAGCGCGACCTGGCCTTGCGGGGAACCGTGCTGTTCCGGGGCGGGATCCCGTTGCGGTCCGAGGAGCTGTTGGCGCAGCTCCCGTCCGCTTTCGAAGTCCAGTCGCTTCCCAACGACCCTTCGGAGCGATGGCGGTGTCGGCTGAGCCATCCTCGATACGGCGCGGCCGAAGTGTTCTGTCCCCGCGAGCAGGTGATGCCGCCTGGAGAGCTCGTCGACTTCGACCCGCGCCTCACTCCGAAGGAAAAGGAGATGGTATCGCTCGCGGGCTCACGCGTGGGTTTGCGGCTCGAGCCGATGGAAAGCGACCTTCTGAGCGAGCGAAAACGATTGTTGAGGTTTCTGGCCGCCGTGGCCGGAGATGCCGGCCTCGTCGGCCTCGATGAGCTGGCGCTTTGCTGGTGGTCGCCCCAGGCTCTGGCCGAGGAGCTGGCCCACGACGCCCCCGTGGACATCAGCGCCCTCTTCACCATGCATCTGGTGGGCCCCGGATCCTCGGAAGGAACCGCCGCTCGGCCGTACTGGCTTCATACGCACGGCCTCCAGGAAGTCGGCTACTGCGACTTCGACATCCTCAATCCCTCGCCCGACTCTCACGCGCGCGGTTACGACGCGCTGCGCTCTCTCGCCTTCGCCATCGTCGAGGAGGCCCTGACTCCGGGGGCCGAGCCCTTTCCGGTGGTCAGGCCGGGCGGAGAGGTGCGGCTCGTGGCCGCCCGCGAAGTGTTGCGTCACGCCGGATCCGATCAGCGCGAGTGGCGGGAGTCTGTGGATGAGACCCATCTTCTCGGACACGCGGTCGTGTGTGATGAAACGGTGCCTCGCCGCTTCTTCGGTCTGGCCCCGGGCCGGCCCCGGCCATCCGGCTTCTTTCAGCGAGAGTTCCCGGACGGCCCCCTGATCCAGTTTTCCCGCGCGGCGAGCGATCTGATGGCCGACCGGGCGCGTCAGACCTATGCCTACTTCCGGGCCCTGCGCGACGAATTCGCGGATCTCGAGTTGCTGTCCCTGGTCAAGCTCGGGTATCCGGTGGATCGCGACGATCCCGAAGCGCGGGAGCACATCTGGTTCGAAGTCCACGACTGCGCGGAGCACAGCATCGATGCGACCTGCATCAACCAGCCGTATGACGTTTCCTCCCTCCGGGAGGGGCTGCGGGGCTCCCATCCGGTGGAGCTGCTGAGCGATTGGACGATCTACACGCCCTTCGGATCGATCAATCCACGCTATCAGTACGCGGCGCGCGCGTTGCGCGCGAACCCGGACGCGGCCCGTCGGCGCGTGCGGTCCTGATTCAAGGGAGTCCGCCCGAGGCGGGCCGTCGTCGGGTGCGCCCGGTCGCGGCCTGCCTCACATCCGTAAGCGTCGTTTCCTGAGGCGTCTTTCAGGCTACGCCGAGCAGGCGCCGTCTTTCGAGGCCCAGGCTGAGACAGGCTTCGGACACCGTCTCGTCCCGGCAGCCGATGAATTCGAGGAGTCTGCGAACGAAGCGCCTCCTCGTCCTCTCGTCGATCGTCATCACCGCCCAGAACTGCGTGCCGTCGATCTGGCGCGCGTGGTTGTGGGCGAGAACTTCGCGGATCTCGTCGCGGTTGAGGGTCAGGTAACGGTGGCCGCTCTCCTGATGCGAGATGAAGTCGGCGAAGTCGCTCGCGTGGTTGACCGCGCACCAGGCGAGGAGCGCTAAATAGCGCTCGGTGGGATCGGCGATCGCGCGGAATTCGTCGCCGGCGAGGAAGAGGAGCAGGCCGTCGCCCTCTTTGGCGGCTCGGCCGCCCTCGAGAAGAGCCGCGAGGAGTTCGGCGATGGTTAGTTTTCTCGCCGCGGCCATGTCCTTCAGGGCCGCGTAGGTTTCCTCGCTCAGCTCGAGCGTCCTCATGCTGAGCGAACCTACACCCGCGACCCGCCCCCGGTCGATACCGAATAATTGAACATCAGACGCTCCATGCGCGCCAGTCCCTCGGCCAGCATTTCCGTCCGTCCGGCCAGGCTGAGACGGATGTGGGCGGGCGCGCCGAAGAAGCCGCCGGCGGCCACGGCCACGCTCTGTTCGGCGAAGAGTCGGTCGACGAAAGGACCGGTATCGCTCAGAGCGGACATGCGGGGAAAAGCGATCGTGGCTTCGATCGGTCCGGCGAGTTCGAGATCGGGGTTTCGGGCGAAGAACTTCCTGGTCAGTTCGAGATTGGTCGAAACCAGAGCGTGGGCGCGGGCGGCCAGCTGGTCCAGCTGTCCGAAGGCGAGGGCGGCGATCCGATCCGCGGGCGCCGCGCCGATGTTGTCGATGACGTCACGCACCCGCCGGACTCGCTCGGCGATCTTCGGGGTGGTGATGACCCAGCCGCAGCGCAATCCGGAGAGCCCGTAGGACTTCGTGAGGCTGCTGATGGACAGCAGGCGGTCTCCGACGAGGGCGGCGGGGCTGTACCGGCCGGCCGCTCGGGGAAAGCTTCGAGGCGCGAGGCCCGGCGGCGCGTGCACCATGTTCGTCACGTCGAGATACACCTCGTCCACGAGCACATGGACGTCCGTGGCTTCCGCCATGGACTGCAGCGCCAGGAGGGTTGCGCGGTCCGCCGCCATACCGCTCGGATTGTGCGGACTGGTGATGATGACGAGCCTCGTCGACTCGGTGATCCGCGACCGGATCGCATCCACATCGACGCGGTAGCCGTCCTCGAATCGCCGTCCGAACGTCTCCACCCGGGCGCCCAGAAGCTCGCAGGCGCCGCTGATCTGGTCATACCCGGGCGATTCCATCAGCACGCTGTCTCCCGGGCCGACGAGCGCGCCTATGGCCAGGAAGTTCGCGGCTGAACACCCGAGTGCCGTGACCACCCGATCCGACGCGACCCCGTAGTGAGCGCCGATGGCTTCGACGAGCGGTGGAAAGCCGCCCCGGTCCGGTGCGGTGAGTTCGACCGCGTCGCGCGCGCCGGGCAGGTCGTCGAGGGTGGCGGCCAGCAGGTTGCTTCCCGCGAGGTCGAACTCGGCGGCCGGGCGGGTCTTGGCCCAGTAGAGATAGGGCGCGAGCGGCGATTTCAGCATGCGGACACTCAGCTCTTCCTCGACTTGAACCCGTAATACACAGGCACTCCGAGCGCGAACAGCCCCAGACCCATGGCCGAGCGCAGGGGAGCGGTGCGGATGACACTCGCCACCACCACGATCGCGACGGCCACGAACGCGGCGGGCAGCCAGGGATAGCCGGGGGTCTTGAAACCCTCGCGTCCCGCGAAGCGCCCGCGGAGCCGGAAGAGCGCGGCCACGGTCAGGCCGAAGAACACCCAGTCCGCGAAGACCACGGTGTTGAGGAGGTCTTCGTATTTGCCGGTGAAGAGCAGGAGCAAGGCCCAGCCCGACTGCAGCAGGATGGCGAGAGCGGGAGTCTGGTAGCGGGGATGGAGCTTGGCGAGGGCCGGGAGGAATGCGCCGTCGCGGGCCATCGCGAAGTAGATACGGGGAGAGGCGAGGATGCCGAGGTTGAGGAAACCGAAGGTCGAGATCGCGATGGTGGCGGAGATGAAGCGCGAGCCCGAAGCGCCGAGCCACAACCCGGCGACACTCGCGGCCGGAGTCTCGGTAAGGGCGAGGCCGTGCAGGCCGAGCGTCCGCAGGTAGGCGACGTTCGCGAGCACGTAGATGGCGATCACCATCAGGGTGCCGATGATCAGGCTTCGCGGCATGTCCCGCTGGGGATCCCGCATCTCTTCGGCCACCGTGTTCGCCTTCTGCCAACCCCCATAGGTGAAGAGGATGGGGATGAGGGCGGCGCCGAAGGCCAGAAGACCGGAGGGTGTGTCGTCGGTGCGTGTCTGGGTGCTCCACCCGGGCGCGGCCTCGCCCCAGAAGGCGAAGGCGATGAGGATGCCGAGGGCGGCCACCTTCAGCACCACCGACACATTGACCACGCGGCTGCCGGGGGTCACCCCGATGTAGTTCACGAAGGTGAGCAGGACGATGGCGAGAGCGCCGATCGCCACCACCGAAGCCTCCGTCTCCGGGCGGCCGGCAAAGCGCAGGGCGTAACGTCCGAAGTTGAGAGCGACCGCGGCCATGCCCCCGCTCTCGATCATGAGGAGCTGCGCCCAGCCGTACATGAACCCCGCCATCGGGTGCCATGCGTCGCGCAGGTAGACGTAGGGCCCGCCCGCCTGCGGCTGTTGTTGTCCAAGCTCGGCGTAGGCGAGGGCGCCGATAATCGCGACCGCGCCGCCCGCGATCCAGGCGCCGAGCACCAGCGCGCTCGAATCGAGGGCGCGCGCCACGATGTAAGGGTTCACGAAGATCCCGGTGCCGATGATGCCGCCCACCACCACCATGGTGGCGTCGAACAGACCGAGCGCCCGCTTGAGAGCCATGAGGCGAGACTACCTGTTATCCCGCCGCGACTTTGCCGGTCATGGCCATCGCCGCGATCTCGTACGAGCGCAGACGGGCCGCGTGGTCGTAGATGTGCGACACCATGATCAACTCATCCGCACCCGTCCGATCCAGGAAGTCGCGCATCTGTTCGGACACCGTGCGGGCCGAGCCGACGAACGACACCCGCGGGCGCTCCACCGGATCCGCGGGTTCTTTTGAGTCGCCCTCCCATTCCTTCGACGGGGGAGGCAATGGAACCGGCCTCCCCGCGCGCAGGCTGGCGAACGACTGGCGGCCCGAGGAGGAGAGAAAACGCGCCTCTTCATCCGTGTCCGCGGCTACGACATTCACCCCCAGCATGACGTAGGGCTTCGCCAGCCGGTCCGAGGGCTTGAAACGCTCGCGATAGATGGCCATCGCTTCGAACAGGGCCGCGGGAGCGAAGTGCGAGGCGAAGGCGAAGGGCAGGCCGAATTCCGCCGCGACCTGGGCGCCGAAGGTGCTGGATCCGAGGATCCAGATGGGAATCTCGACGCCGAGGCCGGCGCCCGGCACCGCCCGCACCGGCTGACCGGGTTCGGGGTCGTAGAAGTACGCCATCAACTCGAGGACATCGTTCGGGAACTCGTCGGCGCTTGACGTGAGGGAGCGGCGTAACGCCCTCATGGCCGCGCGGTCGGTTCCGGGGGCGCGGCCGAGGCCGAGATCGACCCGGCCCTTGAAGAGGGACGCGAGGGTGCCGAACTGTTCGGCCACCTGGAGGGGAGACCAGTTGGGCAGCATGATGCCGCCCGCGCCGATGCGGATCCGCGAGGTCGCGGCGCCCACCTGGCCGATCAGCACCGCGGTCGCTGCACTCGCGATTCCCGGCATGTTGTGGTGTTCGGCGAGCCAGAAGCGGGTGTATCCCCAGCCCTCCGCGTGCCGGGCGAGATCCAGGGTGTTCTCGAAGGCCTGGGCCGCGGTGCCGCCTTCGCAGATGGGACACAGATCCAGAACCGAGAAGGGAGTCATCCGGGAGGGAACGCTACCTCGACCTCCCCGGGATTGCCGAAGTCCCGCGGGCGCTCAGGGGGGGCAGTATGCTCCGCTCATTGACCATTTGACTGATCTCGCCCTCCCACCCTCCGCCCAAAGGTTCGCTTCGTACCTCGACCGCGAATACTGCGTGTGGATGCCTTCGCCGAGCCTCGCTCTGCTCTCGGCCCTGGTGACGGGAAGAGGGCGACCGAAGCGCCTGCTCGTCACCGACGGCGCTCCCTCTTTCATATCGAAGATCGGCCTCGTCACCGGGGCGGCTCCCCTGATCGTTGAACCCAATTCCATAGACGACGTGCTTCGAGGGCTCCTGAAGGACGAGGCATTGAGCCCTGACCTCGTCTGGGGAATTGCGACCCACCGTGACGGAAAGCTCTCGCCCACCGACTGGCTGTCGCGCTGCGCGGCCCTGGGCGTCCCCACTCTCGAGCTGTGTCTGGGCAGCCTGAACGCGCTCGCGCACTGGGGTTCGTCGCCGGCCCTGTTCACCGTGGTCGATCTCGATGCGGAATCGGCGTTTTTGGGCGCTCGAGTCACGGCGCTCCTCACCGGGGATCGGGTCCGGGCGGGTCGGGTTCAGAAGCTGTGTCTTCCCGAGCCCGGGGCTCAGGACTACGTCTTCGACGCCGGGCCCCGCGGGCTCGATCACGATGAAGCCGCGCTCCTGACCCTGGTGGAGCGGGCGACCTCGCAGTCCCCCCGTTCGCGGGAGAAGGGAGCCGGAGATTCGTCCCCAGGGTGGAAAGGACCCGCGACCGCGCTGGACGATCGGTGGCGCGCGCTTCAGGCCGAGCTCGACGAACACCGCGCGGCGTCCGAGGAATGGCAGAGGCGGTTCCACGCGGAGGAGGCCCAGGGAGCGAGCCGTTTGGAGCGCGAGCGCGCGCTTCTGCTCGAGGCCCGGAAGACGCTCGATGAGCGGCAGAAGGCCATCGACCGATGGGAGGAGCGCTTCCGGGAAGCCGAGTCTGAGGCCGAAAAGGACGCCGCGAGCGTGCAAGGCGCCCGCCGCGATCTGGCCCGGCAGAAGGACGAATTCGATCGGGCGCTCGTAGCGGTGCGCGCCGAGACCGAGGCCCTCGCCGAAAAACTCCGTCGCGCCGAGAGGGAGCGCGACCTCGCGGTTCTCGATGCCGCGCGCCGGGACGAATCGGAACGGCAGCTCCGCGGCGAGCTGAAGCGGCGCATGGAGCAGTCAGAGGCGGCTGCCGCGGCCATGAAGGATCGCGAGGTGAAACAGGCCGAGGCTGCTCATAAGTCGCGGGCCGGTCTGGCCGCAGAGGTGGCTCGGCTGGAGAAGGAGGTCGCGGCCCTCGGCGAGTCCCGCGCCGACCTGTTGAAGCAGAAACAGGAGGCGGAGCAGGCCCTCGTCTCCCTCCGCGCCGAGAGGCAGGGCCTCACGAGCAAACTCAAGGATCTCGATGCCGAGCTCGGGGAAGCTTTGGCGGAGGCGGCCAAACGCGCCACCGAGCAGCGTTCCGTTCTGGACGCGCGTGATCAACGCGTGGCCAGCCTGGAAAAACAGTTGGCCGCCCTGACCGCGCGAGAAGCCGCTCAGGTGCGCGAAAGCGACGCGTCCAGGGCTGAAGCCAAGGGCCGCATCGCCGAGCTCGAGACGGCAAGAGACGCCCTGCTCCAGAAACTGAGTTTGGTCGAGGGTGATCGTGAGCGTGCGGTCAGGGAGGGAGCCTTGCGTGAGGAGGCGCTGCGCTCACAGATCACGGAACAGACGAATCGCGCCAGCCGGCTGGAATCCGAGGCCGCTGCCCTCAGGAACGCCGCAACCCAGACCGCGCAGGGTGTTGCCGCCCACCAAAGCGCGCTCGAGGAGCGCGACCAGAGAGTGAGCCAGCTCGAGAAGGCCATTGCCGCCCTGGCCGCGCGCGAAGCGGCGAACGTGCGTGAACGCGAGTCCGCGAAGGCCGAAGTGTCGAGCCGGATCGCCGCGCTCGAGGCGGAGCGGACGGGGCTGCTCAAGAAGGCGTCGATCGCCGAGGAGGATCGCGCGCGCGTCCAGGCCGAGGCGGCCCGGCAGCACGAAGCCCTGCGTTCCGAGGTGGTCGAGCACAAGTCGAGAGCCGAACGCCTTGACGCCGAGGCCCGAAGCCTCAAGAGCGCGGCCGCGGAGGCGGGCTTGCGCGAGGAAGCGCTGCACTCGGAAATCGCGGAGGGCAAAGCACGCGCCGAGCGATTGGAGGCCGAGGTCGCCATCTTGAAGCGGGCCGTGATGGAGGCGGGCCAGCGCGAGGAGACCCAGCGTCTGGAACTGTCGGACCACAAGTCGCGGGCCGAGCGCCTGGAGCTCGAGATGGCCGCCCTCAAGCGCGCCGCCGTCGAGGCCAGTCAGGTCGAGAAGGAGCTGCGCGCGGAGAATTCCGAATACAAGTCCCGGGTGGAGAGACTGGAGGGCGAGGCGCCTGCGGCCGGAGAGCGCGAGGCCCGACTGACCGAGGAATGGGAAAAGGCGAGGGCCGGGTTCTCCGAGAAGATCCGCCGACTGGAGGCGGGGGCCGCGACCGCGCAAAAGGCGCTCGCCGAACTCCTGGGCGAGAAGACCGCGGTCGAGGGCGCGCTCGGTCAGGCCCGGGCTGAGGCCCGCATGGCTGGCGAGAGAGTGTCCGAGCTGGAACGCGCTCATGCCGCCGATCGCGGCGAGGCCGCGAAGCGTCAGGAGTCCCTGCGCGCCGCCCTCGACCAGGCGATGACTCAGAAGGAAGCGGCGACCCGGGAGCTTTTGGAGCTGCAGAGCGAACTCGACGGCCTGCGGGCGGCCGCGGCCGGGGCAGAGCAGGCGCGCGCGGACGCCGCGGCGAGGAACGCGGATGTGGAGCGGGCCCTGGCTTCGCGCGCCGCGGAGCACGACGCCCTCCTCGCGAGGCTGACGGAGTTCGAGGAGAAGCCCGAGCCCGAGAAGGCGTTACCCTTGCTGGCCCCGCCCGACGAAGCCGAGACCAGGGTTCAGCACGAGCTGGTCGAGGGGTTGAGAAACGAATTGGACGCGGCTTCTCAGCAGGCGCGGAAACAGGCCGAGGCCTGGGAAGCCGAGCGCGGGGACCTCGTGGCGCGGATCGCGCGCCTCGAGGCGGCTGCTCTTACCGCCGAACGCGCGCGAAGCGAACTCCTGACCCGGAAGAAGGAGTCCGATCGTGCCCTGGCGGAGGCGGACGCGGAGAGGGGGGTCCTGCTCAAGAAGCTCGCGACCGCCGAGAACGAGCGTGATGAAGCCCGCGCCCTCGTCGCCGCTCGGTTGGCGGCGGCACCCACCCAGGCTCCGGCCCGGGTGGCGCCCCCAACCCCCGGGCCCCGGCCGGCGCCCGCCTCTTCCGCGGCCGCGCCCGCCGTGGGTGGAGGGCTCAACACCGGTGGTCTGAGCGCACTGGTCAATCTCTGGAACACTGCAGTGATCAAACGCCCCGCGGCCCGCAGCGCGACCGTGGAACTTCCGCCGGAACTGGTGAACGAGGTTCTCGTGACCGAGGCCATGAAGGGCGAGAACAAGGCGGCCGAGGCGGCGAAGAGTCCGGCCCACAACCCGGCTGAGCCCGCAGCGGCTGCGGTCTCAAACCCGCCTGCCTCGGCGCCGGTCGGCAGCAGTGGCGGACTCAGCGCTCTCGTCAATTTGTGGACCACGGCCAAGACCCTGAGGCCGTTCAGGAAGAAGGCCGCCGAGGAAGCGTCATCCGAGGCGCCAGCGAAACCCGTGTTCGGAATCGAAGAGATCAAGGGCGAGGGGGCGCCAGTCTCGCCTCGCTCGCCTGACGCCGCCATCGGCGCCGCGACCCCTTCCAAGGCAGACCGGCCCGTGTCCCCTCCCACCGCGCGGCCGGCGCCGATACGCAGGCCCCCGCCAAAGCCCGTGCCCCCGCCTTCGGCCCCGGATGGCACCGAGGAGCTCGGGGGCTGGCTGCGCGGCCTGGCCAATAGAATGAGGTCGAAGAAGTAGCCATGAAACTCTGTCGCTTTGGGAGAAAGGGCTTCGAGAAGCCGGGGCTCATCGACTCTCAGGGTCGCGTGCGCGACCTTTCCCGGACGGTGAGAGACATCGCCCCTGATGTCATCTCCAGGTCGGGCCTCGCCAGGCTGCGCAGGATCAAGCCCGAGTCCCTCCCTCTGGTGCGCGGAAATCCCCGGCTTGGCGCTCCTCTCACCGGGATCTCGAAGTTCGTGGCCATCGGACTCAACTACCGCGACCACGCGAAGGAAGCGGGCCTTCCCCTTCCCCCTGAGCCCGTGGTCTTCATGAAGGCGACGAGCTCCATCGGGGGGCCGAATGACGCCATCGAAACCCCGCGCCACTCGACCCGGCTCGACTATGAGGTCGAGATCGGGATCGTGATCGGCGCCCGCGCGCGCTACGTCCCCGAGGAGAAGGCGCTCGGTCACGTGGCCGGTTACACCGTGGTCAACGATGTCTCCGAGCGCGCCTTTCAGATGCAGTCGTCCCAGTGGGACAAAGGGAAGGGCTGCGACACCTTCGGGCCGATCGGCCCGTGGCTCGTCACCACCGACGAGATCACGGATCCCCAGAACCGCGAGGTCTGGTTGAAGGTAAACGGCGAGACCCGGCAATCATCCAACACCAGGGAGATGATCTTCTCGTGCGCCCGGCTGGTTTCGTACGTGAGTCACTACATGACCCTGCTGCCGGGGGACGTCATCACCACCGGGACCCCCGCCGGAGTGGCCATGGGCATGAAGCCCGCGCCCGCCTGGCTCGTTCCCGGCGACGTGGTGACCCTGGGCATCGAAGGCCTGGGCGAGCAGGCTCAGAAGGTCGTGGCTCCGCGCTCTCGCTGAGGGCGGAAGGGAGACTTCTTCACTCCTGCTTCTTCTTTCCGAAGAGCCTCCCGAGCAGGCCCTCTTTCGCGGCTTCAATGGCCACGGCTTTCCCGAATCTCGCGGCGAGGTCCGTCTTCGGCGCCGCGGCGGTGCCGGTGACTTTGAAAGGAATCACGCCGAAGCCGTCCGTCCGCCTCTTGAACCCCGCCTGCATGGGAGCGGGCACCCTGGCCAGCAGTCCGGGAGAGAGGGCGAGGGTGAGGTCGTAGTCGAGGGCCGTGGTCTGGAGGCTGGTGGCGCCCTCGCCCGTGAGTTCGAGGGCCGGGCCTTTGAAGGCCACCACCGGAGTCCGCGCCTGTCCGCCCGCGATGACGAACTGCACCCTGCATTCGTCGAAGCGGGGGTCCTTGAGCTCGGGCAGCTTCAAGACGTCGGCGAGGAGGCTGAAGAGTGACGACTTCGGCCAGCGGCAGTCCTTGATCTCCGCCTGGCCCTCGCCCTCAAGGGTCAGGAGTCCACCCGCGCCTCGAATCGTCGCCTGGGAATCGAGGGCGCCCGTCAACGTGCCCGCACTGCCCGCCTCTTTGAGCAAGGTGGCGACGCTCGCACCCGTAACCGCGACCTTCAGGGTGTAGCGCAGATCCGGCTTGAAGCCTACGGCGATGTCGCCCTTCACGGCCCCGCCCGCGAGCGTCGCCTGGAGGGGTGCCAGGCTCAGGCGTTCTCGCGTGAGTTTGATGGGAGCGCGCACTCCCCGTAGAAACAGGGCATTGGTCAGGACTACCGACTCGATCCTCGCCTCGCCGGTTCCGCTGAGCACGCCCGAGTCCATGCCGAGGGCGCTCACGAGGGAGCCCTCGTCGAGGCGAAGGATCGCCGCGTTCTTCTGGTCCGTGATGGCGAGGCGCGCGCCTTCCACCGAGAGCTTTGAAACCACGAGGCTCAGAAGGCCGGCCGAAGCGGGCGCCGGCGCCGCGGCTCGCGCCGAGGTCTGAGCCGAAAGCCGCTGGTAGTTGAATACCCCGCGCGCGTCGCTCTGAAGCGTGACCACCGGCTTCCGCACCGTGAGTTCATCCACCACGATCCGTCCGCGGAGCAGCGACCATGGGCTATAGGAAAGGCGCGCTGTTTCGGCCGAAAGGAGGTTGCCGTTCCAGCCCGGCGGGTTCTGCACGCGGACCCCTCCGAGGCGGATGCCGCGAAGCAGGGACACGTTCAGGGAGTCGAGCTGAACCCGGGCCCCCACCACGGCGCTCGCCTCGCGCGCCACCCGCGCCTTGAACTCGGGCGTGTCGAGGGAGCGCAGCAGGGACGCCGCTGCGTACAGGACGATAACCACGGCCGCCGTGGCAAGGACGAGGGCGATGCGAAATGGCTTCCGCATGGGCCGAAAGCTAGCACCACGCGCCGCTCAGGCCGCGCCGCGGAACGTGAGGACGAGAACGTCGCGGTAGGCCGGCTGGCCCGCGTCCCTGACCTCGATCGGCGTGACGCCGTGCCGAACCCGCCGGTCGTCGAGGAACACCGCGTCGAGGGGCCCTGACAGGGTGAAGGCGCCGAGCGAGTCTCCCCGTTCGTCGAAGATCCCCGTGACCCCTCCCGCCACCCCGGTGCGCGCGATCAGACCGACGAAAACCCAGTCGACTCCATCTCGGTGCTTGCCTTCGGGTGTCGGCTTTCCGATCTCGGTCGCGGTTGGCTCGATGCGGAACTGGTGCATCTCCACCTTGAAGGCTGGCCGATTGGCACTCGCTCCCGAGGCCGCCCCGAAGACCTCGTGGCAGATCGTGAGGAGGCGGGCGGTGAGCGGATGAGAGGCGATGGCGTCGGACACGGGCTCGAACCAGCGGTCGACTCCACCGTTGAGTCGGTTGTACTCGACGCTCTGGAAGTGAGGGCCGTGCGGTTCCTGGACGATTCTTCCGTCCTCGGTTCGAAATCGCGCGTATCGTCTTCGGCGGAAGCGGCCGCCGTCGGCCATGTACCGGTCGATCTCGAGGTGATTCCAGCTCTCGGTGAACGCCCCCCACTCGTCGAGGGACGCCTCGCCGAGCATGGCGCGAAGGCGCGCGCCCTCGACCGAGACGAAGCCGGGGCCGCCGTCAAGACCGGCGGCGATCTCGTCGATGCCGAGCCCCGAAGCCGCTTCTCCCCGCGATCGTGTCATCGAGAGGCGATCAGACCTGACCGGGCGGGCGGGCATCCTGACGCGCCTGCGACGCGGCGGCGTCCACCCAGAGCTTCTGGGTCACCCGGATGAGGACGATGCCGCTGACCACGAAGACCCCGCTCAGAAGGAGCGCCGAGAGAAGGCGCGAAGAATCTCCGGCGGCATAGAGGAAATTGCCGATGGCGAAGAGAGACGACCAGATCACGAGACATCCGGAGATCCAGCCCACGAAGGCGGCGCCGACCCGGTTCTCCTGCGCCACTTCGGCGTCCGAGAGGCCGGCCGCGGCGCGGATGGCCGTCCATCCCGGGCCCGCGGGCTTCACCTTGCGGACGAAGGAGATGAGGGTGGCGCGGTCGGTCTCCGGGCCCACGAAGGCGGTGATGAGCCATGCCACCGTGGTGATTCCCACCTGCACGATGGTGTTCATGGCGAAGCCTGCGTCCGGCATGAGGCGCGGCACGGCGAGCGAAGTGACGAGCGACATGGCCATGGCGACGATCTCGCACCAGGCGGAGACGCGCCACCAGAACCAGCGCGCCACGTAGAGCAGACCCGTGCCCGCGCCGATCGAGAGCAACACCTGAAAGGCCTGCTGGGCCGAGCTCATGGTGAGGCTCAGGAGCGCCGCCACCAGGTAGAGCAGCACCGTGGACAGGCGGCCCGCGGCCACGTAGTGCGACTCGTCCGCATCCTTCCGGATGAAGCGCCGGTAGAAGTCGTGAACCAGATACGACGAGCCCCAGTTGAGGTGGGTCAGGATGGTCGAGGAATTGGCGGCCAGCAGCCCGCCGATCATGAGGCCCACGAATCCCGGAGGGAGAAATTTCAGCATGGCCGGAAACGCCGAGTCGTGTCCGATGAGCGCGGCATCGGCATTGGGAAAGGCGGCCTTGATGGAGGCGAGGTCGGGGTACACGATGATCGAGCACAGCGCGGTGATGATCCAGGGCCAGGGGCGCAGCACGTAGTGCGCGACGTTGAAGAAGAGCGTTCCCCCGAGCGCGTCCTTCTCGGACTTGGAGGCCAGCATGCGCTGGGCGATGTAGGAGCCGCCGCCCGGCTCGGCGCCCGGGTACCAGTTGGCCCACCAGCTGATGGCGATGGGGAGGATGAAGATCATGAGGGCCAGTTCCCCCATGCCGAAGTTGGGGAGCATGTCGAGAATCGGCTGGCCCGCGCCGTCCAACGCGGACATCACGGGCTGGCCGTCGGCTCCCGCGATCACCTGGCGGGTCTTCAGCGCGCCCACCAGGGCCTCGAGGCCGACCCAGACGCTCGCCTCCCCGCCCAGACGCCGGCCCACTTCGACGAGAGAGAACCAGGCGGCCGCGAACACCGCGGTCATCTTGATGAAGAACTGGATCATGTCGATGACGAGCACGCCCCAAAGCCCCGAGTGCGCGGCGAAGACCACGTTCAGGATTCCGCAGATCACGATGGTCTGCCAGGCGGCGAGCCCGAAGAGGATGTTCGCGATCTTGCACGCCGCGAGCGTCACCATGCCCATGATGAAGCAGTTGAAGAAGAGGCCGAGGTACACCGCGCGGAAGCCGCGCACCACCGAGGCCGACGTCCCCGAGTAACGAAGCTCGTAGAACTCGAGGTCGGTCAGCACCCCCGACCGCCGCCAGAGCCTGGCAAAGAAGAAGACGGTGGCGACGCCGGTCAGCACGAAGGCCCACCACTGCCAGTTGCCGGCGACTCCGTAGCGCCGGACCTGCTCGGTCACCCAGTTGGGCGTGTCGGACGAGAAGGTGGTGGCGACCATGGAGAGGCCGGCGAGCCACCACGGCACCGAGCGGCCCGAACCGAAGAACTCCGACGTGCTGGTTCCCGATCTTCGGGCGAGAAAGAGCGCGGGAACGAAGCAGACGAGAATCGAACCGATGGCGATGGCCCAGTCGAGCCAGGTGATGTGCATGCAACGGGCAGCATATACAGCCGCCTGCCCGACTGTCGCGGCGATCAGGCCGCCTGGGCGGTGAGCTTCGCTCCCTTGCCCCCGCTCGCCGGACCGGTCATTCCAAACTTGCGCTGGTAGTAGCGATTCCACCCGATCGCGATCGGAACGAAGATCAGGCTCGGCAGGATCCAGACCGCGACGGAGAAAACGCCGAGGCCCAGCCGCGGCGCATTCAACACCGAGAACGCGGTGAGGGCTGCGATGGACGCGCCGATCATGCCGCCCATGTGCCGGAACCACCAGTGCATCTTCGCTTTGTCGGGATCGAGCCACTCACGGATTCCAGCCACGCCGTTCACCACGCCGAGCGCCCCGAACAGTCCGAGGACGGGCGCCCCGAACCTCGCCCCCAGGGCCACGGTGCCGAGTCCGGTCACCGCGAGGAGGCCGGAGACGCCGAGGTCGAGCGGGTTCGTGTGCCGGCCGGTTCCCCTGAAGCGCAGCACCCGAATGCCGCCCCACACCGCGGCAAAGGACAGGATGGTGATGTAGAGAAGGAATGCGGCCGCCACCTTCTGCCCCTGGCTGGGTTGGGTCAACAGTCGATACAGGGAGAGCGGACCCGCCGAGGCGCACAGCGTCATCATCGCGCCCACGAAGACCCAGCCCACCCGGCGGTGGGCGGCGCCTCCTTTGGGAAGCACCATGGGGACGAGGAAGGTCGAGAGGGCGACCGTGCCCGCGGCAATATGAACGGCGCGAAGGGCGGTGAGAGGACTCATGACAGCTCCTTTGATTGAAGGGTGAGGACGCGAGAAGTCTCCGCGCTCCGGAGCGGCCGCACATGTGCCGGCGGTCATCCGGGTCGTGCATGACTTGTGGCACACGGCGGGCGGAGAGGCGCGTCGTTACAATCGCGCCGTGCGTCCCATCCGAATCCTCATGGCCGCGGGCCTGCTGGTGTGGGCCCTGTGCGGCATCGACGTGCTGAAGACGTTCTGGTCATCGACGGCGCCGTGGGCGTGGTCGCCCTTCGTCGCCTGGCTGCTCTTCCTCGCTGCCTTTCTGTGCGAGGGCGCCCTTCCGGGCCGAATCGACTTTCGGTTGGCGCTCACGGTACAGACCGCGACCGCCCTTGTGCTCATCGCCGGCGCGGGCGGCGACGGCATCGCGGGTGCGCTGCTGGTCATGATCGCGGGACAGCTCCCGGCGGTCTTCCCCATGCGGATCTGCCTCGCCTGGGTCATGGCGCAGACGTGTCTCGCTTTCCTGCCGAGCCTCACCACCAGCCGCCCTCTCCTTGGGGGCGTGGGCGCCCTTGCTTACCTCGCCTTTGAACTCTTCGCAGTGGGTGCGGCCGGACTCGCGGAAAGCGAGCGGCTCGCCCGCGAGGAGCTGGCTGAAGCCAAGGAACGTCTCGAGGTCCTGCATGAGCGGCTGGCCGACACTTCGCGCGAGGCCGAGCGTCTGCGCATCGCCCGCGAGCTGCATGATTCCCTCGGACACCACCTCACCGCCCTGAGCCTGGACCTCGAGGTGGCGCGGCATGTCGCCAAGGGCGATCTGGTGGCCCCGGTGGAGAGGGCACGCGGGCTTGCGTCCTCGCTCATGTCGGAGTTGCGCGAAGCCGTGACCGAACTGCGCGCCGACTCGGGCGTCGATCTGTTGAGCCGACTGAGCAGCCTCGCTCGGAGGGACGGTCGTCCCAGAGTCGTGGTCGAGGTGGATCCGACGGTGGACGCGCCGCCCCCCGAAGTGAGCCTCGCCCTCGGCCGGATCGCGCAGGAGATGGTGACCAACGCGACGAAGCATTCGAAAGCCGAGACCCTGACCCTGAACGTGCGGGCGACTCCCGTGTCATGGATCTTCGAGGGGCGCGACGATGGAGTCGGCGCGGAGTCGCTGAAGCCGGGGCACGGACTCTCCGGAATGAGGGAGCGCGTTCTGGGCGTCGGCGGCGAACTCACCATCGACACCCAGCCGGGGAGGGGATTCACGGTGACCGCGACCGTGCCGAGGCCGCGCCGCGCGTGATCCGCGTCATTCTCGCCGACGATCACACTCTGGTGCGGCAGGGCATTCGAACCCTGCTCGAGATTTCCGGGGACTTCGACATCGTGGGCGAGGCGTCCGATGGGGAAGAGGCCCTGAGCCTGATCGGAAGGCTGGAGCCACAGGTGGCGCTCCTCGACGTCCGGATGCCGAGGCTCAGCGGGATCGACGTCCTCCGCGCGGCCCGGCTTCGGTTTCCCGAGGTCGGCGTGATCCTGCTGACCACCTTCGACGAGGATGCGGTGGTCCTGGAGGCGGTTCGGCTGGGCGCCCGGGGCTTCCTCCTGAAGGATGTCTCGCTCGATCAGCTGGAGACCGCGGTGCGGACGGTGGCCGCGGGCGGCTCGCTGATCCTGCCCGCGGTTTCCGAGCGCGTTTTGCGCGGCCTCGAGAAAGGGCCCACGACGTTCGAGAGCGCCGATCTGCCCGAAGCACTCACTCCGCGTGAGCGCGAAGTGCTGCGGCTCATCGCCGCGGGTTTCTCGAACCGCGAGATCGCGGGGGCCTCAGGCACCGCGGAGGGCACAGTGAAGAATCAGGCCTCCAGCATTCTTTCGAAGCTGGGCGTGCGCGATCGCACCCGCGCCGTGCTCAAAGCGCTCGAACTCGGCCTGATCTAGTTCCCTTCAAGGGGCTTTGCGGGCCCTCGAGAGTTAGCGCAGGGTCACCGGGAAGTTCGCGACCCCTGATCCTCCCGGAAGGGTGATGCGCAGCGTAAACACGCCGTTGATTTCGCGGCCGCTCAGCGCACCCGCGAACTCGTAGGACCATACCGAGCTCTCGAGACCCGGGTGGCTGCCCCCGAAGGACAGGCTCGACGCGGTTCCACGCACGGGCGGAGCAGACTCGCAGCAGCCGTGCGACTGGACCTGATTGAGTTGAGGGCCGCCCACGCAGGCCGCGGTCAGAGACACCACCCGGCTCGTGGCCGAGACCTCGGCATCACCGCTCACCGTTCCGTCTCCCGAGACCTTGATCTCCATGCTGAGCGTTCCTTCGTTGAGTTCGTTGCGGACGCATCCCTGACCGTTCGGGGCCGGGAAGTTCATGACCAGAGTCCCGGAGAAGGGTCCGCTATACGTCGTGGTCCCCGCTTCCTTCTTGGCCACCGCGGCGATGCCCACCGCGGCGGCGCCCGCTCCACCAACGATGCCCGCGATGGCGCCGGTGGAGAGTCCTCCTCCTCCACCCGCGGTCGCTCCCGCGGTGGCCGCGGCGGAAGTGGACGAGCCCGCCACCACTCCGGTAGCGGCGAATCCGGCGGGCAGAGCCGCCGCCCCTGCCGGCACGTTCAGCACCACCGAGGCTGACCCGAGAGCCGCGGCCACCTTCCCCGGACACTCGCCGGGCCGGGCGGCCACGCTCGAGGTGTACTCCGGCGTGCGCGCAGTTCCGAAGGCCTTATCGGTGACCTCGATGTAGTAGCGGAAAGACTTGAGGCTGCTCTTCGGCTTGGGTAGAACCCCGACGAAGGCCGGGCCCTCCGCCTTCATCGACACCGCGTACCAGACGGGCGAGAGCTCGGCCTGGAACAGGATCCGGGCCGTGGCCACGCTGTCGCCGGGGTGGATGCGCGCGTCGAGACGCGGAAACTTCTCCGCGACGACACAGGCCAC
>CAZYEA010000005.1:0-46042 GCA_964646485.1 uncultured Acidobacteriota bacterium | reverse complement strand
GCTTCCCGCGCGCTTGAAGAGGAGGGGAAACTCCACGTTCTCGTAAGCCGAGAGTACGGGGATCAGGTTGAAGGTCTGGAAGATGAAGCCGATCTTATTGGCCCGCAGGTCCGAGAGGCCGTCGTCGTCGAGGGTCTTCAGGGGAATGCCGTCGATGAGCACGTCGCCTGTGGTCGGCGAGTCGATGGCGCTCACCACGTTGAGCAGCGTCGACTTGCCCGAGCCCGACGGACCCGCGATGGCGATGAACTCGGAGCGTTCGACTTCGAGGGAGACGTCGTGGAGCGCGCGCACGAGGGTCCGGCCCAGGACGTAGTCCTTGCTCACATGGCGGACGCTGACCGAGCCCACGGCTTGGTATCTCTAAAAGGAATACTTCAGGCGCGCCTGGAAGGCGCGTTTAATGGGGGCGAGCTTGTACTCCGCGGCATCGGGCCCGAAGAGAAGAACGAGGTCGAGGCTCATCTGCACGTTTCGAGTCGGAGCATAGGCGAGTCCGGGAGTGAGGATGAGGCCGCGGTCAGAGAGGCCGGAGACCGCGCGCAGGTTCAACGACAGGTCGGTCGCGAGTTCGCGGCGGGTGAAGGCGAGGGACGCGTAGTGTCGGCGCAGGCCGAGATTGCTCCCGAAGGGGATGGCCGCGTCCGCGCTCCAGGCGGCGAGTGCGGCCGCGCGCGCGTCTCCTGGAAGCCTCGGATCGTTGGCGGCGGCGAGGTTCCGGTCGAGGCCGAGGGTGTATGCGCGGAACCGGGCGCCCGTCATGCCTTCGCCGTTGAAGAAGTACTCGAGCGACAACGACGAATTGCCCGGGCTCCATAAAGCCCCCGCGGAAACGCGGACGAACGAGTCCTCCGTCCGGGTCGCGTCGATCTCGGACCCCTGGTAAAGAGCGGACTCGGCGTGCAGGGCCACCGCTCCCCAGGCCCGGCCGAGGTCGAGACCGTACAGTCCGTGGCGCCGCGTACCCGCGACATAGGTCAGAGAAACGTCGGTGCTGCTTACGAGGAGGCGCGCGCGAAGGGCGCCCGTCCACTCCGGATCGCGCTCGCGGGAAAGCGCGCCTGGAAGGTCGGTGAGGCCGGTCTGGGCCCGGCCCGCCACGAGGGTGATCGAGGCCCAGTCCGTGGGCGAGACGTCCATCCTCACCGCGTCGATGCCGGGCTGCTCGGTTCCTGGGTTTGCGGGCGATTTGGGAGGCTCGAGCCGCGCCGTCGGATTCCAAACGAAGCCCGAGCCCCAGGCCGTCTTCTGTTTCCCCACCCGAACCAGGAACCCCTCCTTTGTCTTGTACTCCGCGAAAGCCTGACGGAAGGTGAGGCGCGAGTCGTCGGTCTTGCCGGTCTGCCTCTCCGCGAACGCCGAAACCTTTATCGCGAAGTTCCCAAACGCCTTCCGCCCGGTCCCGGTAAGCCGGAACAGGTTCTCGGTCGGCTCCAGGCCGAAGACGTTGTTGCGGTTAAGGAGCGTCGCCTTGGAACGGTAGAGGAAGTTCTCGACCCCAAGCTCGTAGTCGCCCGCGCGCACGGGCGCCGCGGCCGCGAGCACGAAGGCCAGCAACCCCAAGGCCCGGCGAATAGACAGGGCCAAGCGTCCTAGCGCTCGCGCTCCAGCGAGGCGGGCGAGAACATCCTCTCGTCGAGCTTCGGCCGATCGTCTATCCGGAGAAACTTGAGTTCGGTCGAAGCCCCGGTCTCGAGCGCGCTCTCCATGATCATGCGCGTGGGCCGCTTTCTCCCGCCCAGGGTCTCGACCTCGTCGGAGCGGAGCACCTTGAGCTTCTTGCCGGAGATGGTGAAGTATTCAGCGAGACAGGGAAAGAACGAGCCGTCCTTGCGGACGAGATAGCGCACACGATCGTAGGCGACGCCGCGGTTGCGCGCTTTCAACTCCAGCACGTGACAGGGCGCACCCTCCACGGTTTCCTCGCCCGAAAGAGTCGCCTCGTAGTCGCGGGTGAGGGAGAGCCTGAAGATGTCGCCGTTGTTGAAGTCGCCGCCGCCGAAGGTCTGCTTCGGCCCCACCCGCGCCACTTTCTCCGCGGCGGGCAGGTAGATGTACGTGTTGTCGTCACGCCGCAGGTAGACCGTGCCCTTCTCCTTCGGGGGATCGGTGTAGCGCACGAGCCCGCGATCGTCGCCCGCCTTGAAGCCGTCCATGGTGACGACGCGGGGCGACTTCCCCGTCCGGTTCACGGTCATACGGAGGGTGTAGGCCGCGGTCTCGCCGAGGACGCTCGCCTGCGCTCTTTCAAGAATCCGGGTCGCCTCGTCCGGACCCTGTCCCTGGGCAAACGTGGTCGCAGCGAGAGCGAACATGAAGATCAGGCCGCGCACGCCCTTATTGTCTCAAGCCACGAACACCACCACCAAGCAAGTGCTGTCCGTTCCGCACCACCCTACGTCACCGGGAGGCCCCCGGCCCTACTTCAGAGGTTTTCGGGCAAAGTAGTACAACGAATAACCAAGCCCCATGAAAGCGAGCAGGCCGGCCAGGGAACTGTCGGCGAGCGGCCCGCCCACATGCAGGGTGTTCGCGGGAATCCAGCCCTCGGTCTCCATGTACTTGACCGCGATGGCCATGAGGCCCACGATGCCGCCCGCGGCGATGAGGCCGCTCGCATAGAGCGACCCGGGCGATGTCTCCTCCTCGCCCTCCTTGTGCTCGACCCCCGACTCCGCGAGCCAGCGCACCACCCCGCCGCAGAAGATCGCGGCGGTGGTCCCGATGCCGAGGTACGAACCGACCGCGAAGGAGAGCGAACGCACCCCGAGGAGTTCGACCGCGATCACCAGGAAGACCCCGAGAAGCACGAGGCCCCAGGGCAGCTTCCGATTCAGGATTCCGTTGATGACCACGGACATGAGCCGGCCCTGCGGGGCGGGGGCCTGGTCGGAGCCGATGCCCTGGATCCACTGCATCTCGATGTTCCCCGAGGCGGGATTCACGAGGTACTTGCCCTCGGGAATGGTGGACGAGCCGATGACGTTGACCAGGGTGTAGGTCGCCCCCGCGTGGGGGAACGAGGTGGTCTCGACGGAGACGCCGTCGGGCTTCTCCGCGAGGTTCAAGGCGATGGTCACGGGCACGTACTTCTCGAGCGCCTTGTTCATGCCGATGAGGGTGGCCCCGATGGCGAAGCACGACGCGAGAACGCCGGCGAAGAGCGAAAGCTGCTGCGCCCGCGGGGTCGCGCCCACGAGGAATCCGGTCTTCAGGTCCTGCGACGTGTTGCCTCCGTTCGCGGCCGCGATGCAGACGCTGCCTCCGATCATGAGGGCGAGCGCGCCATAGGGCGCCGCCGTCCATCCCACCACCAGGAAGAGGGCGCAGGTGGCCATCAGGGTGGCGATGGTCATCCCGGAGATCGGGTTCGACGAGGTGCCGATGAGACCGCAGATGCGGGAGGAGACGGTGACGAAGAGGAATCCGAACACCACGACCAGAAGCGCGGCCACGAGATTGGCGAAGGCCCCGGTGGGCGCCCCGGGAATGGGCATGAAGGTGAGGAAGCCCCACATCGCCACCGCGACGAGCAGGGAGCCGACCAGGACCACGGTGGTGGGAAGGTCCTCGGAAGTGCGGCCGACCGCGACCTGCTCCGACCCGTCGCGCGATTTCTGAAAATCGGCGGCGCCCGCCTTGAGGGCGGAGACGATAGTGGGAAACGTCCGCATCAGGGTGATGAGACCGGCGGCCGCGACCGAGCCCGCGCCGATGTAGCGGATGTAGAACTGCCACAGCTGCTGCGAGGTCATGTCCGCGATGGGCACGGGGGAGGGATAGATCGGAGTGGGCACGGCCGATCCGAAGAACTTGATCGCGGGCATCATCACGAACCAGGAGAAGAGGCCGCCGGAGAAGATGACCCCGGCGATCTTCGGTCCGATGATGTAGCCGACCCCCAGGTATTCGGAGGTGGTGGCGCCGCGCAGGGACGCCCCGGGAAGCCACTTCGGCGAGTACTCCGGATCGCCCTTGATCATGGCGAGCGCGTTCTCGTTCTGGAACATCGTATAGATGCCCCCGAGGCCGAGTCCCCAGAACACCCGGCTCGCGAACGAACCGCCCTTTTCCCCGGCGATCAGCACGTCCGCGCAGGCCGTGCCTTCAGGGTAGAGAAGGTTCCCGTGCTCCTTCACGATGAGCTGCCGGCGGAGCGGAATCATGAAGAGCACGCCGAGGAAGCCGCCGATGAGCGCCAGCACCAGGATGCGCGAGTACTCGAGGCCGAAGCCCAGGAAGATGAGGGCAGGCAGGGTGAAGATGACGCCGCCCGCCACCGACTCACCCGCCGACCCCGTGGTCTGAACGATGTTGTTCTCGAGGATCGTCGCCTTGCCGAGGGCCCGCAGCACGGAGATGGAAAGCACCGCGATGGGAATGGAGGCGCCCACGGTGAGGCCCGCGCGCAAGCCCACGTACACCGTGACCGCGCCGAAGATGACGCCGAACAGCATGCCCAGCCCGACCGCCCGCAGCGTGAATTCGGGGACCCGCGTTTCGTCGGGGATGTAGGGCTTGAATGCCTTGGTATCGGCTGCGGTTTCCGCCATGAGACCTCCTGGTGGTTCGGTGCCTGGACCCGATGAAATATCGAGGATGCGTGGGGGAGCCTACGCCGAAATCCACCGGCCCGGGCGCTTTGGGGAAGAAGGAGCCCCGATCCATACTTCGCCTGCTGCCATGAAATTTCGTCTGCTTCTCGTCCTTGGGTTGCTGGCCTTCTCGGCCACGGCCGGGGCTCAGATTTCGCAGCTCGATCCCGAGTATCTCGAGAACATGTATGGGCCGGTGGTCGACGTGGACATCGACTCGCTGGCCTTCAACACCACCCTGTACGACAACAAGGCGGTGCGGGTGAAGGGGCGGATCGGCATCCTGGGCATCTCGGGCGACAGCTTCGAGCTGGGAGAGGCGGGGTCGCGGGTCACCATCGTGCCCATCCGCCGCGGCATGAACGAGGATCAACTCACGAACCTCGGCGGCCAGATGGTCGAAGTCACGGGCCTGTTCAGGGCGACCACGGGACAAAGCGGCGAGACCGGGCAGGTGCAGGGCAACATCGGGGTCATCCAGTTCTGGAGGTGGGCCGGGCCTCCCGAGAAGCTCGCCAAGAACGTCAAGGCCGCGGTGATCAGCCTGGAGCAACTCGTGGGCCGGGCCGGCAAGATGGACGGTCAGCTCGTGCGCGTGGTCGGAAAGTTTCGCGGCCGGAATCTCTTCGCTGACCTTCCCGCGCGGTCGATGCGCACGGCGAGCGACTGGGTGATCAAGGATTCGCTCTACGCGGTGTGGATCACCAACAAGAAGCCCAAGGGTGACGGCTTCGAACTCGATCCCTCGATCCGCCGCGACTCGAATCGCTGGGTGGAGGTGATCGGCCGGCCCACCACCAGAAACGGAGTGGTCATCATCGATGCCGCGGACGTGACCTTGACGCCGCCGCCCACCCCCAAGGCGGATGCGGCGCCCCCGCCGCCTCCCCCCGAGCGGCCGAAGATTCCGCCCGTGATCGTCTTCTCCCTGCCCCTCGATGGCGAAAGCGACTTCGACTTCTCCGGCCGGATCATGGTCCAGTTCAACAACGACATGGACGAAGACAGCTTCAAGGGTCGGGTCGGCCTGCGTTACGAAGGCGCGGCCCTGCCCGGAGATCCAGGCTTTGAAAGGATGCGCGTCTCTTACAACCCGGGCTCGAAGGCGCTGATCGTGGACCCCGGCGCGCCTCTCCTGAGGGGCCGCGTCCTCGACCTCGTCCTCCTCACCGGCATCGTCGACATCGATGGACAGCCTCTCGTGCGTAGGGACGGAAAACCCGCGCAGGGAGACATCGCGGAGATGCTCCGCTTCAAGTGAGGCTTTCGGCTCAGGCCACGCCGAGTCTCTTGAGCGCGCTCGCCCCGATGTCGCGCCGGTACTGGGCGCCGTCGAAGTCGATCTGGGCCACCGCCTCATAGGCGCGGTTCAGAGCCTGGGGCAGGGTGGCGCCTAAAGCGGTCACCGCGAACACGCGGCCGCCGGAGGTGACGAGCTTCTGGCCTTCCATCGCGGTGGCGCCGTGCAGGATCTGGAGACCCTCCTCGGATTCAGGCACGCGGCGAACCTCGCGGCCCTTGATCGCATTCTCGGGATAGCCCTCGCTCGCCACCACCACGCAGACCGCGGGCTCCTTGGCCCACTCGACCTTCACGTCGGCGAGCGCTCCGTCGGCCACGGCCACGAGCAGAGAGGCAAGATCGCTCTTCAGGCGGGCCAGGATCACCTGACACTCGGGATCGCCGAAGCGCGCGTTGAATTCGAGCACCTTCGGCTTTCCGTCGGCGCCGATCATCAGCCCCGCGTAGAGCACCCCCGAGAACGTCCGGCCCTCTTTCGAGAGGCCGGCGATGGTCGGAATGATGATGGTGCTCATGATCTCCTTGTGGAGCTCGAGCTTCAGATTGAGGGCGGGCGAGATGGTGCCCATGCCCCCGGTGTTCGGCCCCTTGTCCCCGTCCTTCAGGCGCTTGTGGTCCTGGACGCTGGCCAGGGGCACCGCCCGGGTTCCGTCGCAGAGCACGAGAAAGGAGACCTCCTCGCCCGGGACGAACTCCTCGATCACCGCGCGCTCGCCGGCTTTGCCGAAGCGCTTGTCCTTGAGCATCGAAGAGGCGGCGGCGAGGGCCTCCTCGCGGGTTTCGCAAACCACCGCCCCCTTGCCGGAGGTCAGGCCATCCGCTTTCACCACGCAGGGGAAGCCGAGCTTGCCCTCCTTCAGGATCCGTTCGGCATCATCGAAGGAGCTGCAGATGGCGTAGCGCGGCGAGGGCACGTTGTGGCGGGTCAGGAACTCCCGCGCGAAGACCTTGGACCCTTCGATCTCGGCGGCCGATCGGGTGGGCCCGAAGACGCGCAGGCCGCGCTTCTTGAACTCGTCCACGATGCCGAGGACCAGGGGAAGCTCGGGGCCCACGATGGTGAGGTCGGCCTTGATGGTCTGGGCGAAGTCCGCGAGTTCCACGGTGTTCGACACCGAGATCGGCACCACCCGCGCGTGGCGGGCGATTCCGGCGTTCCCGGGGGCGCAATAGATGTCGTCCACCGCGCCGATCGAGCTCTCCCGGAGCTTCGCCACGATGGCATGTTCGCGTGCTCCGTTTCCAACCACCAGTATCTTCATTCGGTGGCCCTATGGTCTGTGCAAAGGCCCGGAGTTGTCAACCCCTGGGGCCAAGCTTCACTCCCCTGGACGCGGCCCGGGCGTAGACGTCGCGGGCGGCGAGGCCGGTGGCGGACGCCGCCTCTTTGGCCGCCTGCCTGGGCGTCGCTCCCATCGCGACCTCGGCGTCGAAGCGGACCAGGGCATCGTCCAGCGAGCCCGATTTGTGCGCCCCTGCCTCCGCCCCAGCCACCACGAGCACGATTTCGCCCAGAACCTCCGCGCGCGCGCCCAGGCTGCGGGCAATCGAAGAAAGCGTGCCGGACTGCAACTCCTCGTGGAGCTTCGTCACTTCCCGGCCGAGAAACGCCCTCCGGTCGCCGAGGACCGCGATCATGTCCGCGAGGGAGTCCACCACCCGGTGGGGCGCCTCGTAGAAGATCAGAGTGGCGGTGTGAGTCTTGAGGCCTTCAAGGCGAGTGCGGCGCGCGCTTGCGGTGCGGGGCAGGAAACCCGCGAAGAGGAATTCGTCGGTGGGCAGGCCGCTCACCGAGAGGGTGGCGAGGAGGGCCGAGGGTCCGGGGAGGGGGCTGACGCGGATCCCTCGCTCATGAGCGGCGCGAACCAGGGCAAAACCTGGATCGGAAATAGTGGGAGTGCCTGCATCGCTCACAAGGGCGATGTCGGCGCCGCGGTCCAATTTTCCAAGCAGCTCGTCGACCCGAGCGAGCTCGTTGTGTTCGAAACAGGAAATGAGAGGCTTCCTGATGCCCAGGTGGTTCAGGAGTCTGGCGGTCCGCCGGGTGTCCTCACACGCGATCAAGTCCACTTCTTTCAAGCACTTAACGCCTCTGGAAGTGAGGTCGTCCAGGTTCCCGATGGGCGTCGCCACGACGTACAGCGTCCCGGCCGTTTCCTTGACAGGTTCAGACGCCATCGCCTAGCATTCCCTTCCAATTCCCACGTCCCTTGGGGTTTCGACTGGAGAGCTTTGATTTCCAGGAGTACATAAAGACGTCATTTGAGGAGAGAAGGCTCTTGGCCGAGATCAGGTTGCAAGAAGGCGAGACTATCGAAAGCGCCCTCCGCCGCTTCAAGCGAAAAGTCCAGCAGGAAGACATCATCAAGGATGTCAAGAAGCATAGTTTCTATTTGAAGCCGGGCGAGAAGAAGCGCGTCAAACAGGCGCTCGCGCGCAAGCGCAGCCGCAAGAAGTACCGTCGCGAAGACTAAAGCCTCGACAACGTCATTGCGAGGGCCATTCCGCTCGAATCGGCCCGTAGCAACCCCGTCCAGCCACTACCAACCCGCGGAGGGCTAGACCTAACTGGTAAGGCAGGAGCCTTGAAAGCTCCCGGGCTTCACGGCCCTTCGGGGTTCGAGTCCCCGGCCCTCCGCCAAGCCTGGCCTACGGCCAGGCTCTGGCGAGGGCCAGGGCTTCGGCACATCGCTTCGCTCAGTGTCGAGTCCCTTCCTTGGTCGGGACTCCGGTCCGGCGGCCAAAGCTCTGGCGAGGGCCAGGGCTTCGGCACATCGCTTCGCTCAGTGTCGAGTCCCCTACTGTTAGGAGTCTTGAGCTTGCTCAAGACTCCTTTGTGTCTCCGGCGGATGGCCCCGCCTGGGCCGATGCAGCCGCGAAAAGACCTCAAGAGGCGGGCTTACGACTTTGCGGTGGGCGCGGGCTGAGGCTTGCCGATGTGGGGTTCCAGCCTCGAGACAATTAGTCGCGCGAGTTCGGGGTGACCACGCTTCCAGCGGTCTTCGACGTTGAGGTCGATGACTTCCTTCGACAGTCCCGGGAAACGGCGGCGGATCGCGGTGACGTGGTGGTCTTCCCGTTCGTTCATCACGAAGACGTGGTCGGCCCAGTCGAGCAGTTCGCGGGTCACCACCACCTGGGCGAAGGGCGCCACCCCGCACGATTTCACCTCGAAGCGCGGATCGGCCTCGTACAGGTCCTCTGCCGTCTTCGACCGATCCACGTTGGCGGTGCACACGAACAGGATGTGCTGACGATGTTCACCGGGGCCAAAAAAGTCCATGGGGGGGAGCGCGGAATTCTAGCGCGGGGGTCGTTTCCGACCGCGCCTCGCCCTCCGCGAGCCGCCTATACTCCGGCCACGTTTTTCCGGTCACCGGCGACGGCGCCCTCCTGGTCCGCGGCGTCCCGACGGCTGGAGTTCCGAATCACCCTGGAGACTCGCTCATGATGAAACATCCCCGGGCCGGGCGCGCCCTGATCACCGCCGCGGTCACAGCGGGCGCCGCGATGCTGCTGGGCCCGCGGCCCGACGCCCTCGCCGGAAGGACGCCCTCCTACGCCATCACCAAGGCGAGGATCGTCACCGTCTCGGGCGCCGTTCTCGAGAACGCGACTCTCGTCGTGCGGGACGGTGTCCTTCTGGACGTGGGCCCCACGGCCGCGATTCCGAAGGACGCCCGCGTCATCGACGGCGCCGGGCTCACCCTCACTCCCGGGCTGATCGATGGGTATTCGGGCGCGGGCATGCCGGCGACTCGCGCAGGCGGAGGAGGCAGCGCCCCGGGGGTCGCCGCCACGCCGCCCCCGAATCCCATCAACCCGGCCTCGAACATTTATGAGCGGGTACGGGCCGCCGAAGCGCTACGGGCGCGCGACTCCGGCATCACCACCATCGTTCCCATTCCGCGCGAGGGCCTCGTCTTCGGGTCCGCGGCGGTGATGGATCTGGTGGGCGACCGCCCCGAGGGCATGGTGGTGAAGGCCAATCTCGCGCTCGCCGCGAGCCTGACCACCCTCGGCCAGCGCTACCCGGGCTCGCTCATGGGCACCATGGCCTTCTTCCGCCAGTCGCTGATGGACGGCGTCTATCACCGCGCCGAGATGGCGGCCTACGAGAAGGCTCCGACCGGAAAGAAGCGACCCGCTTTCGACCCCGGCCTCGACGTGTGGGCGAATGTTTCGGGCGGGGCGACGCCCCTGCTCCTGCAGACCTCGCGCATCGGCGACCTCCGTCGCGCGTTCGGCCTCGCCGACGAGTTCAAGCTCAAGCTGATCCTCGCCGGCAACACCCACGCTTTCGAGGAGACGGCCCTGCTGAAGGAGCGCAAGCCCGCCCTGCTGGTGAGCATGAACTTCGACCCGCCGCGGGTGGGAGGCTTTTTCGGCGGAAGCGACGACGACAAGGACCGCGCCGAGATCGAGAGTGCCGAGAAGAATCCGGGCCTGCTCCACAAGGAGGGCATCAGGTTCGCCCTCGTCTCCGGCTTCGCGAACGATTTCCTCGCCGGCATTCGCAAGGCCATCGAGAAGGGACTCCCAAAAGACGTGGCACTCCGCGCGGTCACGTTGACGGCCGCGGAGATCCTGGGCCTGGCGGATCGGACGGGCAGCCTGGACAAGGGCAAGATCGCGAACGTGGTGGTCTGGTCCGGCGAGCCGTTGACGAAGGATGCGAAGGTGAAGATGGTCTTCGTCGACGGCGAGTTGTACGAGCCGGAAGAAAAACCCGCGGGCCCGCCCGGTGGAGGTCCTCCCCGTCCGGGCGAGATCAGCGGCGATGTGCGTGAGCAGGTCGAGGTGAAGCGATGAACAACCGAAACCTCAACCACCGAGCCGTGGTTCTCGCCGCAGCCGTGGCCTTCGCCTTCGGGATACGCGCGGAAGCCCAGGACGCGGTCACCGCCATCACCAACGCCAGGATCATGACCGTCGGCCCCGCCGGCAGCATCGAGAAGGGCACGATCCTGATCAAGGCCGGCAAGATCACCGCGGTGGGCGCTGAAGTCGCGGTGCCCCCGGGCGCCACCGTCATCGATGCTTCGGGCCGGGTGGTCACCCCGGGCCTCATCGACGCGCACTCCCACACCGCCATCGAAGACAACGTGAACGAGTGCACGAACATCGTCACCGCGGAAGTGCGGGTGGCGGACGTCCTCGATCCGCGCGATATCAATCTCTATCGCGAACTCGCGGGCGGAGTCACCGCCGCGAACGTCCTTCACGGCTCGTGCAACTCGATCGGCGGTCAGAACGCCACCATCAAGTTGCGCTACGGGGCGGCCTCCGGCGACGCGCTGCTGTTCCAGGGCGCGCCTCCCGGGATCAAGTTCGCGCTCGGCGAAAACCCGAAGCGCGCGAGCTTCGGCGGGGGCGCGCGCCGGTACCCGGCGACCCGCATGGGCGTCGAGGTCTCGATCCGTAACGCCTTCCTCGAGGCCAAGGCCTACAAGAAGGAGTGGGACGACTATGACGCGGCGGTGAAGGCCGCGGCCGCCAAGAAACCCGCGAAAGGCGCGGCCCCAGCACCGCTGCCCATGGCGCCCAGGAAAGACCTGCAGATGGAGGCGCTGAAGGAAGTGCTCGAGGGCAAGCGCCTCGTGCATGCCCACTCCTACCGCGCCGACGAGATCCTGATGCTCATCAACGTCGCCAACGAGATGGGCTTCAAGATCGCCACCTTCCAGCACGTGCTCGAGGGCTACAAGGTGGCGAGCGAGATCGCGAAGCACGGCGCCGGCGGGTCCACGTTCTCCGACTGGTGGGCCTACAAGGAAGAGGCCTACGACGCCATCCCCTACAACGCGGCCATCATGGCGAGCCATGGCGTGGTGGTCTCGCTCAACTCCGACTCCGATGAACTGGCGCGGCGGCTCTACTGGGAGGCGGCGAAGACCGTCCGCTACGGCGGGGTCTCGGAGGAAGAAGCTTTCAAGATGGTGACTCTCAATCCCGCGAAGCAGCTGCGCATCGACAAGTGGGTGGGCTCGATCGAGGTGGGCAAGGATGCCGATCTCGCGATCTTCCGCTCCCACCCGTTCGCGCCGGACACGCGGGTGGAGATGACCCTGGTGGACGGCAAGGTGATGTTCGATCGCAGCAAGGATGTGGCCGCCCGCAAAGGGGTCGCGGCGATGCTTGGAGGTGGCCAATGAGAAGCAATCGGTATTCCGCCGCGGCCGCGGCCCTCGCCCTCGCGATCGCGACGCCTGCTCTTGCCGCTGACGGGCCTCTCGTCATCGCCGGCGCCCGGGTGGTGACCGTCTCCGGGGCGGTGCTCGAGAACACCTCGATCATCATCCAGAACGGACGCATCTCCTCGGTGGGGAGCGGCCTCACCGCCCCCGCGGGCGCGCGCATCATCGACGGCAAGGGCAAGACGGTGTACCCGGGCCTCTTCGACGGCCTCACCTACCTCGGTCTCGCCGAAGTGACGCAGGGCGCGCCCGGAACCGTGGACATGAACGAGACCGGCGACATCAACCCCCACGCCAAGACCTGGGTCGCCCTGCACCCCGACAGCGAACTGCTGCCCGTGGCCCGCGCGTTCGGCATCACCACCGCCCTTTCCGCGCCGGGGAGCGCGCAGGGCGGCCAGAGTCTCATCGCGGGCCAGAGCGCGGTGATCCGCACGGTCGGCGACACGCCCATGGCCCTCACGGTGAAGGCCCCGGTGGCCATGCACATGCGCTATCCCACGGGCGCGCCGGTCATCGACTTCTCCCAGGGCTTCCCGAACGTCGAACCGAAGACCTTCGAGCAGCGCGTCTCGGAGCGGAAGAAGAACCAGGAGAAGGAACTGCTCCGGCTCAAGGGACTCCTCGAGGAAGCGCGCGCGTACGGCGAAGGCCAGGCCGCGGGCGCGGCTCTCAAGGTCGACCTGCCCATGGAAGCCCTCGCCCTCGCCGCGATGGGGAAGATCCCGGTGGTGATGCGGGTGAACGCGGAGGCGGACATCAAGGGCGCCGTCAAGTTCGCAACCGAGAACCGGATCAAGTTGATCGTCGCGGGCGGAGCCGAGGCCTGGCGCTGTACCGAAGACCTCAAGAAGAACGACGTGGCCGTCCTCATGGGAGTGGATCAGCTGCCCACCCGCGAAGGCGATCCGTACGATACCGCCTACGCCAACGCGGCGACCCTCCACAAGGCGGGCGTGCGCTTCGCCATCGTTACCGATGATGCTTCGAACTCGCGCAACCTGCCCTTCGAAGCGGCCATGGCCTTCGCCTTCGGCCTGCCCCGGGAGGCCGCGATCCGCGCGATCACCCTGGCCCCGGCGGAGATCTTCGGAGTGGCGGCGAGCCTCGGCTCGATCGAGCCCGGCAAGGCGGCCACCCTGATCATGACCAATGGCGACATCCTCGACCATCGCACCAGCGTCACCAACGTGATCATCGACGGAGCGGAGACCTCGCTCGACAACAAGCACCAGCGCCTCTACGACCGGTACAAGGCCCGGTAGGAGTTCACGCCGATCGCTCCGCCCCAGGGCGCGCCCGCGGCTCCCCGCGGTTTCGAACTTCAGCTGTCCTGCCCGCATTGCGGCGGGCCCTTCGTGGTCACCGACGCCACCGTGAGCCACGTCTGCGAGCACTGCAAGTCACTCCTGATCGTCGAGGCGCCGGAGCGCGAGGAGGTCTTCGTCGAGCCCGCTCAGGTGAGCGACCCCGCCGCCATTCTGGAGACCCTGATTCGATATCGGGTTGACGCCCACCGGTCCTCTCTGGTCGCGAAGCACAGCGACGAGGAAGGCAATCCCCCGCCCGAGCTCATGATCTCGGCTCTCCTCGCCCGATTCGAGTCCAGCCTGCGTCAGTCCGCGAAGATCGCCGAGTGCCGACCCATCCACGTCCCTTACCGGCACACCGCGGGCAAGGTAGTTCAGGCGGTGCTCGGCCGTCACGGCGACGGCGCCAAGATCGCGCGCCTGCGCGCCTATGTCGCCGAACAGACCTCTCCCGCCTACGACCCCGCCCGCTTCAACCTCCGCGACACCGGCCTCCGCCTCGGCCGGAGCATCTTCCGGCCGCTCAAGAGCGCGGACGTGCCGAAGCTCGGGCGCTTTGTCCCGCGCGCCGATGCTTCGGCCTCGAAGCGCGAACTCGAGAAGTGGCGCGGCCAGAATCTCGAGGCCGGCTTCGAGTCAGTGGCTAGACAAGGCCAGGTGGCGGTGACATTCGAAGCCACGGTGTACCGGCCCTACTTCCTGGTGCGCGCCCGGCTCGATCGGGGCGATGAAGCCCTCCTCTTCGACGGCGGCTTCGGGACCATCGCGGGCTACCTCACCGACGCGGAGCGCGACGCGTTTGCGCGCGGCAAAGACGTGGACCCCCTGGGCACGAAGGGCGACTCCTTCCGCCGCGTCGCCGTGGTTTCCTCGCGCTGCCCGAACTGCGGGATGGACCCGAAGCTCGCCGAGGACGCGGTGGTGTCGGTCTGCTCCAATTGCCACGCCGGAGTGGCGCCGTCGCCCCAGGGCCTCGTGCTCGCAAACTACGAGCGCGAGGACGGAATCACGCCGGACCGCGCGACCGCGCTGCTGCCCTTCTGGCGGTTTCCCTTCGAGATCAGGATCGCGGGGTCGCCGCCGATCACCACTCTCGAAGCGTACAAGGCAGCCCTCTTCCCCCAGGCGTCTCCCCCGGGTTTCTCTCCCCAGGGCAACGCGATCTATGTCCCGGCCTGGCGGCTCCTCTCGACCGAGGCCGGAGACGAGACGTTCGCGGCCCTGGCGCAGGCTCTGCACGGCCGGGCCTGGAATCTGACCACGGACCGCATCGGCCTCGACGCCCGGCCCCGCTTCGTGCCCGTCTCTCTGGCGGAGGCCGAGGCGCGGGATCTCGCCTGGACCGCGCTCTTCGCCTTTCACTCCAAGGCCTCGGCGGCGCGCCTCAACACTCTGCTCCTCAAGCAGAAGCTCTTCGACGCGAAGCTCTCCTTCGGCCCGGGCTCCGTGGTCCTCCTCGCCTTCCAGGAGACCGAGAAGCTCTATGCCCGCCCGGAGATCACGGTGCCGCGCCTGCTCCTCGACGGCGGGCCCGCCCTCGCCGCCCAGCGCGTGACCGTTCAGGCCGCGGCCGCGGAGTTCCTCGCCTCCCAGAAGCGCCCCTCGATGGCGGATCGGGTGAAGACTTCGAAGTACTCGGGCGGCGAAGAGTAAGAGGCGGCCGCCTTCAGTTCGAGCCGGCGAGCGAAATCACCACGACGGCCACGATGATGACGGCCACCGCGGCGAAGAAGATCTTCACCCACGAGAGGGGATGCTCGCCCGCGATCTTCCCGGTGTAGCCGTTCACCACGACCTGGAACGGCTTGCCGTGGTACTGGTAGGTCAGGAGCCAGACCGGAGCCAGGATGTGCTTGAAGGTCTGGGCCGAGTACTGCTGAGCGGTCTGGAGGTTGCGGTAGGTGTCGCCGGGAATCTGCTCGGCGCACAGGCCTTCGGTCTTGCGCTCCATCAAGGCGCGCGAGGCCTGCGAGGCCGACCGAAGATCGACCTGATAGCGCTCGACCACGAAGCCCGCGAGGTACCCGGCATCGTAGGGCACCGCCTCCTTGGTCGGGAACGGCTCGACCTGACGTAGGAGCTTTGGATGAAGGCCCTTCGATCCGCAGGTGAGCTCGTCGTCGAAGAAGTGCTCGAGCTCCCCCGAGGCAGGGCTCCAGCGGGTGTGACGCACCTGACGTGTCCGGGTCTGGCCGTTCTGAGTGTAAGTCTCGGTGGTGTAGTAGTACGTGCCTGAATCCGCGGTCCAGGCCGCGTGCACCTTCGCATCGAACGTCCAATACGGCACGTACAGTCCGCGCAGGGTGTCGGTCATCGCCTTCTCGCCGAGCGCGTTCGGGGCGAACCAGCGTGAGCCGTACCAGCGCCGCATGTCCTCCCGCACTCGCGACTGCGAGACCTTCATGGGCAGGAGGCTCTCGGGCCGGATGACCTCGTTCACGTCCTGGTAAGGCACGAGCGCCGCCGAACCGCAGAACTCGCAGTTCTGGGCCACGCGGTTGGGTTCGAACGAAGAGATCGCCTGACAGCTCTGGCACTTGACCTCGATGGCTTCGCGCGCGAGCCCCGTCTCATTGGTCCGGAGCGAAGCAAGAGCCTGGTTGAGGTCGTGCTCGACGATCTCGCCCTCGCTCTTCAACTCCGCCGCGGAGACCGTGCCGCAGAAGCCGCAGACGAGGGCGCGCTTACCCGGATTCCACGTGGCCTCGGCTCCGCACGCCGGGCACGCGTACTTGGAGCTCGCGGTGACTTCAGCCACGAGAGCGCGGCGTCAGCTCTTCAGGAATTCGTCGAGGGCCGCCCGCGTGATCCGGAACTGGGTGCCTATCTTCTTGGCTTTGAGGTCACCCGACTGAATGGTGGCGAGGACGTCAGCTTCGGAGACACCCATCAGTTTCGCGGCCTCGGCGGGACCGAGAAGCTCCGGGACAGCCGGGGCCGAAGGGCCCGCGGCCGCCGCCGCGGGTGCGAACGCTCCGGCGGAGGGAGCCGAGCCCGCGGCCATGCCCTGCATCATCTGCTGGGCCATGGCGAAGCCCATCGCCATCTCCATGGGCCCGCCCGCGCCGCCGCCCGCGCCGCCAGGCTGAACCACCGACTGCCCCATCTGGTACTTGACGTAGTCGTTGAGATTGCCGAGCGTCGACATGGCCGCCTTCTTGTCGATGGCCTGCTCCACCTCGGGCGGCACGGAGACGTTCTCGATGAGGAACGTGCCGAGCTCGAGACCGTACTTCTCCCGGATCTTCGGATTGATCACGTTCAGAAGCGCGTCGCCCAGCTCGCCGTACCGGCCGACCAGGCCGACCACGGGAATCTTCGCGGCGCCGAGCGCGTCGGAGAACATCGAGACGAGCCGCGAGCGCATGGTGTCGGCGAACTCATCGAGACGGAAGTTGGTGTCGGTGCCCGCCACTTCCTTCAGGAAGACCTTGGGGTCGACCACCCGGAAGTCATACGTGCCGTAGGCGCGCACCCGGACGATGCCGAAGTCGGGATCGCGCATCATGATGGGATTCGCGGTGCCCCACTTGTTGCCGGTGAAGAGCCGCGTGTTGACGTAATAGACGTCGGCCTTGAAGGGCGACTCGAATCCGTACTTCCAGCCCTTGAGCCTCGACAGCACGGGGATGTTGTCGCTCACCAGCGTGTGCTTGCCGGGGAAGAAGGTGTCGCCGAACTGGCCCAGGTAGACGAACTGGGCGAGCTGCGACTCGCGCACGATCAACTGCGCGCCGTTCTTGATTTCCTTGTCTTCGTCGGGGAAGAGCCAGGAGATGGTGTCGCGTGAATCGTCCTGCCACTGGATGATCTCCAGCAGCTGGCTCTTGATGAAACCCTTCAGATCGACCATGTGCTTCCCCTCCGCAAGGCGAAAAAACGCGCCTGCTCAGGAAATACGCAGGCGCGTCAGTTTAGTTCGACGCGCGGTGGCGCAGGGCGGCGATGCGGACTTCGAGGGGGGGATGGGTCGAGAAGAGAGCCATGAAGCCGGGCGCGCCCGAGATCTTGAAGCTCGCGAGCGCGGGAGCGCGCGGGTCGACGCCCTGGGGGCCTTCGGCCAGGCGCTGCAGGGCCGCCACCATGTTCTCGTTGCCGGCGAGCGCGCCGCCGCCCGCGTCCGCACGGAACTCGCGATAGCGTGAGAACCAGGCGGTGACGAGCGAGCCCGCGATGCCGAGGACGATCTCGACCACGATCCGCACTACAAAGTAGATCCCGTCCGAGCCACGTTCGCTCCTCGACTGGCCGGCCGCGATGGAGGCGATCACCCGGGCCAGGAACATGACGAAGGCGTTCATCACGCCCTGGAGCAGGGTCATGGTCACCATGTCGCCGTTGGCGACGTGGGAAATCTCGTGGCCGAGAACCGCTTCGAGTTCGTTGCGGCGCATCGCGCGCAGGATGCCGGTGGAGACCGCGACCAGGCTCCGGCTCTTCGACGGACCGGTGGCGAAGGCGTTCACCTCGGGAGAGTTGTAGATCCCGACCTCGGGCATGGGGAGACCGGCCTGCTGGCTCAGACGTTCCACGGTTCGATACAACCAGTCGGCGTCCGCGTTGCCGGTATTGCCGTCGACGAGCTGCACCCCCATCGCGCGCTTCGCCATCCAGCGCGAAATGGCGAGCGAGAACAAAGCGCCCCCCATGCCCCAGATGAGGCAGAAGATCGCGAGGGGCAGCATCCCGTCGCCGGGTCGGATCCCGAGAACGCTCAGAATGATCGAGATCGTGGTGACGACCGCGATGTTCGTCAGCAGGAAGAGGAAGATTCTTTTGGCCATGGGTGGTTTTGATCCTTGCGGGTGATGGACGGAGGTCCCGCGGTTCAATGCTATCGAGTCGCTGCCCTTCGTGGTTAACGCCGCGCGTTTGAGCCAGGCATCGCGTAGGACGCGCCCGGGACCCGAAAAGTCGCTTTACCGGCGCCCCGAGTCCGCCTCAACCAGCATCGCGGCCAGGAGAGGGATCATGATTTCGTGATGGCCGGTCAGTGAGTAACCGCGGCCGACTCCTCGGGTGGGCCGGTTCACCACATTGGTGTTGGGCCGGTAACCCTGTATGAAATCGAAATTTGCCGTGGTGAAATCACGGACCGGATGGCCGAGATTGCGGGCCAGCGTGACCGCCTTCAAGAAGACCTCGGGCAGCAGCACGGCCGAACCGATGTTGAGATAGACGCCGCCTCCGCCCAGGCGCGCGACCTGAGCGGCGAGGGTGCGGAAATCCAGGTGTCCGGCGCGGCCAACCGCGGCCGGATCGCACGAGGGGTGCACGTGCACGATGTCGGTGCCCATGGCGACATGCACGGTCGCGGGAATGCCGAGTCGCCAGGCGGCGGCGAGGATCGAGAGGCGGCGGTACTTCGTCCCGCGCCGACGCTCGAGGTAGCGGCCCACCGAAGCGCCGAGGCCAAGCCCGTCGCGATCGCCGGTGGTGATCGCCCGGTTGATCTCTTCACCGGTCTCCCGCGCCATGCCAAACTCGCCGGTTCCAAGCACGGCATCCACTTCCTCGGAGGTCTGCCCGGCGATCGCCGTCTCGAAATCGTGAACGATGCCCGCGCCGTTGAGCGCGATCGCGGTGATGAAGCCGCGCTCCATCAGGTCGATGATCAGGGGCGCGAGGCCGACCTTCAGGACGTGCGCGCCCATGCCCCAGATGAGGGGCCGTCTCTTCTCCCGGCCCCGCACCACGCTCGCGGCGACCGCGCGGAGCTGGTCCGCGGCCAGGATTCTCGGAAGGGCGGCGACGAAGGCCGGGAGCCCCGCTCCCCGCCGGTGCGGGCGGGCGAAGTCCGCGACGGTGACCTTGCTGACGCGCGAATTCAGGGGATAGGTCTTCACCCCGGACAGGTCGAGAGGACGGGCGGTGCGCGCCTTCCGGATCGCCGCCTTGCCCGTCTTCAACGGAGCCGCTCTTCGAGAAGCTCGCACAGGATGTGATTCATGAGGTGGTGAGCCTCCTGGATCCTCGGCGTCTCTTTGGAGGGGACCGCGAAGAGGTGATCGACGAGGGTCGCGAGCTTTCCGCCTCCTTCCCCGGTCATGCCCACGGTGAGGGCGCCGCGCGCTTTCGCCACTTCCATGGCGAGCAGGACGTTCTTGGAATTGCCCGAGGTGCTGATGCCCACCGCGACGTCGTGGGGACCGGCGTGCGCTTCGACCTGACGCTTGAAGACGTGCTCGTAGCCGTAGTCGTTGCCGACCGCGGTGATGATCGAGGTGTCGGTGGTGAGGGCGAGGGCGGGGATCGGCGGGCCCTCTTTGGTGAACCGTCCCACGAGCTCGCCCGCGAAGTGCTGGGCGTCCGCGGCCGAACCCCCGTTGCCAAACACCAGCACCTTGCCGCCCTTGCGCACCCTTGCGGCGATCAGATCGGCGAGGGCCACGAGACCCTCGGCCTGGGCTTCGAAGAAGAGCCTCTTCACCGCGAGGCTCTCGGAAACCACCGCTTCGATGCGTTGCCTGGACATGCGGAGAGGATTATCGCCTGTCCCGCCCATGCGGCCCTCGCGGCCGCCCGCCCGGACGCTCCGCAAAAGAAAAGGCCGGCCCCGCGAAGAGCGGGACCGGCCGGGACGACTCGCCGCCTTACTTAGAACGAGAGGCGGGCGCCCACGCGGAGGATGCGCGGGCTGATCACTTCTTCGACCCGGCCCAGGGTGGCCGAGGCCGCGTTACGGGCACGCGAGAGCACCACGTCGTTGTTGAGCGCGTTGAAGAGCTCAACCGAGGGCGTGATCGTCACCCGACCTACCTTGGAGTTCCTGGCCAGACGGAAGTCGAGGTTCCAGAGGTTGTCGTAGCGGGTTGCGTCCGCCGCTCCCGCGAGGATGCGCTGGGAGCCGTCCGCTCCGATCGTGTTGGTGATGTTGATCGGGTAGATCCCGCCCTGACGGCCGAAGATCGCGGTCGAGACGGTGAAGCTCGCGGGGAGATTCAAGAGCGCGTCGGCGTAGAGCTGCCACTTGAACGAGGAATAGAAGCTCGCTTTGCCCGAGCCTCCCGAAAGGATCGACACCGGCCCGCCATCCTCCAGGGGAGAGGTGTCGGTGCGGGTGGGATTGCCTCCGCCCGTGCCGTTGGCAAGCCCGATCTCCACCCGGTTGTTGTCCGCGTAGTCCTCGGTCCAGTTGTTGTAGGAGAAGGCCAGGTTGGCCGCCCACTTGTGCGACATCCGCTTCTTCGCGGTGAACTCGAAGCCGCTGTAGGTCCGGCTGTAGCCCTCGAAGTTCGTGCGATAGCGACCGTTTCCGCCCGCGGCGACGAGCGCCCCGGGAGCGGTGTAGCGCTGAACCGTGTAGCCGCGGAACGAGAGATCGGTGCCCCGGACATACTGATTCGGCTGGATGATCGAGCACGACGCCCCGACCGCGCAGGGGGCGGAGAGAAGCGGGGTGTAGCTGAAGTTCTTCGAGTTGCGGAAGGTGTAGGCGGCGCCCACCGCGAAGTCCGCAGCGAGTTCGTGATCGATGCCCACCACCACTTCGTTGTCGCGCTGATTCTTCAGGTTCGGGTCGATGCGGCCCGGAGCGATGCCGGTGCGGTTGCTGGGATCGATGTTGTAGGTGTAGAGCACGCCTCCCGCGACATCGACTTCGTTGGGCTGGACCGCGCGATCGCCGTTGAGGTCATTCCAGCCATAGGCGAGGTACCCGGCGGGGATGCTGGCCGTGCCCACGTTGCCGTAGCTCAACTGGCCCGCGTAGTTCGCGTAGGACCCGCGAACCACGGTCTTGCGGCTCTCCGAGAGCGCGTAGGAGAAGCCGGCGCGGGGCGAAACATTCTTCCAGTCGATCAGGGCCTCCGCGTCACCCGCGTAGTTGACCGCGGGAGCGAGGGTGGGGAAAGACCGGTTGGCCGGAATCGAAGCGGGCAGGTTCTTGGCGGCCTGGCCGTCGAAGCGCACGCCCAGGTTCACGGTGAGGCGGTCCTTGGTGAGCACATCGCCCACATAGGCGGAGAGATACCGGCCCTCGCTGTGGGGGGTGGCGTCGCGATGGATGTAGGCGGCATAGGGCCCGCCCGCGACGACACCGGCGAGCTGGTTGCCGTTGTAATGCGTGGTGTCGTTGGTGGTGGCGACGCGGTAGCCGAAGCCGAACTTCAGCTGGTTGTTGCCGCCGAGCCCCTGGAAGAAGTAGCTCGCGTCGAGGTTCGCGGTCTTCTGCGGACGCCGGCCCACATAGGTGAGGTACGAGCCGGTGGCGCGGGCGTTGTCGAAGTCCAGGGTGTAGCTCTGGGTGTCGGCGCCGCGGGCGGCCAGAGTGAAACCGGTGTCGTAGTAGGCGGCCTTCACCGAAGCGAAGAAGTTCGCCGAGAAGGTGTGGTTGATCTCGAGTTTGGTGAGTCCGTCGGGCAGCCCGCCATCCGTGTAGGCGTTGTCCTGGTTCCACAGGAACGAATCCGCCTCGTTGGCGAAGAAGCCCACGGCGCGGCCGAACTTCTGCTTGGCCCCCAGGAAGTAGTAGCCGGTGATCATGGTGTTCGGGCCCGCCTGCCAGTTCAGCTTCGCGTTATAGGAGGGAAGGAGCGTCGCATCCTCCGTGCCGTTGAGGCGGCAGAGCTTGATGTCCTGCTTGCCGTAGGTCGCGTAGAACCACAGCTTGTCCTTGATGACCGGCCCCCCGAGATCGAACCCGAAGTCCTTGATCGAGTCGATGTAGTCGGCCTTGTCGCGCGCGGTCTCGCCGGCCTCGGGAGCGCAGTAGCCGGTGCCGCCGGCCAGGCGGTTCGCGGTGCCGCCTTTGTTGATGTCGGCGAGGAGCTCGGGGCTGATGTTGGAAGAGGAGTACTTGTGGTCGGTGGCGATGTAGCGCCCCCCTCCGTGGAAGGTGTTGGTGCCGCGCTTGGTCACGAAGCCGAGTCCGAAGCCGCCGGTCTGCTGGGTGAGGTCGTTGCCGCCGGTGGAGACGTTGATCTCCTGGAAGGCGTCGAAGTCAAAGTAGGTCGGGGAGGCGCCGGTGGCGGACATGTCGGTGATGACGAGACCGTCGAGCGTCCACACCTTGTCGGCGCTCGAGGAGCCTTTGCCGGCGATGGAGGCCTGCTGGCCATTCTCGTTGCCCGCGATGTTCACGCGGTCGATGAGCGCGCCGGGAACGTTGCGCATGATGCCCCAGGGGTCGCGAGAGTTGGGGACGTCCTTCAACTGCTCGCTGGTGATGGTGGAGCCGGTGCCGCGCTTGGTGGCGTCGACCAGGGGCGCCTCACCGCTCACTTCGACGGTTTCCGTCTTGCCCCCCACCGCGAGGGAGATGGCCAGGGTGGCGTTGGCCCCGGTGACGATGGTGACGGACTTGGTGGAGGTTCCGAACCCCTGCAGGTTGACGGTGACCTTGTAGTCGCCGTAATCCATGTTGAGGAAGCGGAAGGTTCCGTCGGCTCCCGACACGGTGGTTCGGGATCCGGCCTCACCCGAGATGGTGATGGTGGCGCCGGGGAGGACGGCTCCCGAAGCGTCGGTGATCGTGCCGAGCACGTTTCCGGTGGACGATTGTGCGAAGGCGCCGACACTCGCGAGCACGAGGCAGGCCAGGACCAGTAAGCGTCTTTTCATTTCCGAGATTTCTCCTGTGGGGGATGGTGGACTTCCTCAAGAAGCCCGTTCGAATCACCCGGGGCCGCGCGGCGCTCCCCACTGCGCGCGTGCCGCCCTGGGCGCTGGTTGACGAGGCCGAACCGTTTCAGCTTTTCCTGGAACGTGGTCGGCAGGACGCCGAGCGCTTCGGCGGCGCGTTTCTGATTGCCATCGGCGGCCAAAAGGACCGTGAGGATCAGATTCCGCTCGAAGCTCAAGAGCATGTCGCGAAGAACCAGACGCTCTCCGCCCGCGGATGCGAGGTCCGGGGAGGAGTCGTAGAGGGATGGTTCCGCGAGATGGCCCGGCATTGAACACAGGATCGGACAGGCCCTCGCCCAAGGCAATGGATGCGGCCTTCAATGCAGATGAATCTCGTTGTCGCCTCTGTCAAAAATCTGCGCGCGAATCGGGCACGTGGCTTGCTGCCCAAACCAATGGAATGAGCGTGGTTCTATCGGTTGAACGATTCGGGGACGAGGATCCGTGCGCGCAGGGCGCGTTCAAATCCGCGGTGAAAACCGCGTGCACGTCCGGCAGCGCGCCGATGCTGGCGATGAGGCCGTTTCATGAAGGCGGAGTCGCGCGCGCGTCGCGCACGATCGGCGTTTTCAGGAAGAAGCCGCGCCGATGAACGAAAGCACGACTCCACTCCAACGGGTTGGAGTTCGAGAACGAATGTTCGAACCGAAGATCGTCGCCATGAGGCCGCGGCCGCGCCTTCTGGCGTTCGGTGTTTTTGAACTCGATACCAGCACCGGAGAACTTCGCAAGGAAGGCCGCCTCATTCACCTGCGGCATCAGCCCGTGGGCGTGCTGCGCATGCTCCTCGAAAAAGCGGGCGAACTCGTGACCCGGCGCGAGCTCACCGATGCCCTGTGGCCGGACGGCATCGACGTGGACGTGGAGCAGGGGCTCAATCACTGCATGAAAGAGATCCGCGCCGCGCTCGGGGACCGGCCGGAATCGCCCCGCTTCATCCAGACCCTGCCGCGCCGCGGCTATCGGTTCCTCGTGGGCGTGCACGAGGGGCGCGATGCGCGCGCGCTTCCCGAGCCGCCCCCCGAGGAGGGCGGTGGCGCGGAGCCCGAACCGGCGGCGGCCGCGACCCCCGATGCGTCGGGAGCGCTGCGGGTGCGCGTCGCGGTCACCCGGCCATCGGATGAGGCCGTTCTGTGGACGAAGGTCTACGACCTGCCGACCTGCGATGCGGACGCCCTCGCCGCCGAAGTGACGGCGGGAATCCAGTCGGGTCTCCGACAGATCCTGGCGGCGCGCGCGGGCCTGGACACCGACGACCGGGAACCCGCGCTCAAGGACGGGCGCTTCGAGTAGCGAGCCGCGCTACCAGCCGACGGCGGCGCCCCGGTTCTGCTCGTCGAGCCACTTCTGGAGCGGAGCAAAGTAGTCGAGGATCGCGGTCGCGTCCATGCGAGGCGAGCCGGTGAGCGCGGCCATGGCATCGGGCCAGGGCTTCGACACGCCCATGCTCAGCATGGCGTTCAGCTTGTCGCCCGCTTCCCTCGAGCCGTAGATCGAGCAGCGATTCAGGGGCCCGGTCTGTCCAGCGGCCTGACACAGGGCCCGATGAAACTGGAACTGCTGAATGTGGGCGAGGAAGTAACGGGTGTAGGGCACGTTTGCGGCCACGTGATATTTCGCGGCGGCGTCGAAGTCGTCCTCGGTGCGCCTCGTGGGCGGCGCCACCCCCTGGTACTTGAGGCGCAGATCCCACCACGCCTGGTTGAACTGCGCGGGCGTGATCTCGCCCGAGAAGATCTTCCAGCGGTACTGATCGACGAGCAGACCGAAGGGCAGGAAGGCGATCTTGTCGAGGGCCATGCGGAGGAGCAGGCCGATGTCCTTGGAGGCGGGCGGCTCCTGGTCGATGAGGCCGATCTTCTTCAGATAGGAGGGAGTGATGGAGAGGGCGATGGTGTCGCCGATGGCCTCGTGGAACCCGTCATTCGCGCTGTCGCGGAACAGGAACGGCTTCTGGTTGTAGGCGCGCTGGTAGAAGTTGTGGCCGAGTTCGTGGTGGATGGTGGTGAAGTCTTCCGCGTTGATCTCGATGCACATCTTGATGCGGAGGTCATTGTCGTTGTCCACGTCCCAGGCACTCGCGTGGCAGACCACCTCCCGGTCCTTGGGCTTCACGAAGAGCGACCGCTCCCAGAAGGTCTTGGGCAGGGGATCGAAGCCGAGGGAGGTGAAGAAGCGCTCGCCGTAACGCACCATCTCCAGCTCGTCGACCTTCTTCTCCTTGAGTCGGGCGGTCAGGTCGAAGCCGGGATCGGCATCCTTGGGTGCCACCAAAGGCTCGATGTTGCCCCACTGCTGGGCCCACATGTTGCCGAGGAGATGGGCGGGGATCGGCCCTTTCTCGGGGACGACATCCGGGCCGTAGGTCTCCCGCAGGCGCTTCCTGACATAGGCGTGGAGAGAGAGGTAGAGCGGTTTCACCTGCTCCCAGAGCCGGTCGACTTCCTTGGCGAAGGCGTCGGGGGCCATGTCGTACTTCGAGCGCCACAACGCACCCGTGTCCTTGAAGCCGAGCTGGCGCGCACCCTTGTTCTGCAGCTCGACGAAACGGATGAAGTCGTTCTTCATCGGCCGGGCGATCGAGTGCCAGCCCGCCCACGCTTCTTCCATTTCCCGGGGGTCGCGCGAGGTCACGAGGATGTTGGACAGCTCGCCGAGATCGAGGGTCTCTTCTTTTCCGTCCTTGTTCTTCCTCGTGTACTTGCCCTTGCCGTAGGTCCCTTCCAGGCGCGCGGCCAGGGTCGCAACCTCCTTGCTCTCGGCCGAGCCCGTGGGAGCGGGAGTCACCAGGGCGACCTTCAGAAGCTTGAGCTTGCGCGCGACGTCGGGCGCCACCTTCACCGAGTCGAAGGTCGCCGCTCTCTTGGCCGCCGCCACCGCGGCTTCGGTGTAGTGCTGATTGGCCTCGGCCGCAATCGCCTCGGTGTCGTCGGTGATATGGGTCGACTTGACCCAGTCGGCGCGGGAGGCGGCGTTAGCGAGTTGGAGCAGTTCCTTCTCGACTTTTTCGGTGAAGGCTTTGGCTTCGGCGGCGGTCTTGGGTTTGATGGCCATATCCTGGGCAGGCGAGGGTTGGGTCGAAGCGAAGGCGAGCGCCGCCATGAGGAGGGCGCCACGGGAGCGGTTCATGAGGACCTACTTTCGGCTCGGATTACCGAGCATCGACTCGAGGGGAGCGCGGAGAGCCTCCAGCCGCGCGAGGTACAGCGGCGTCTCGTTGGCCAGGGAGGGTGAGGCGATATTGGCGCGCACGTTCTCGGCGCCCGCGTCGAGAGCGGCCCGGCACAGGGCGATGGCGGTGCGCACGTCGCTCGCGGCATTCGCGTTGCCGTGGGCGAGGGTTTGGGCGGCGGCCCGCAGCACCGTGGCCGCGCACTCGACCGATTCGAGCGGGATGTCGGTCGCCTGCCGCATGGCCGCGGCGATGGCGGCGGTGCGCGAGGCTTTCTCGGCGTCGGTGGCCTTGGGCAGACGGTAGGCCGCAGTCACGGCGTTATAGGCATCGGTGTCGAGATCGACGAGCTGACGCAGGCGCGCCCCCGCCTTGGCCGCGGAGGCTTTGGCGGCGTCGAGCTTCTCGCGCTCGTCGGCGGCGCCGGTGCGCGTCTTGGGGAGGCCCGCCACCATCTGGACGAGGGCCGCGGCCAGAGCGCCCGCGAGGGCCGCGGCCGAGCCGCCGCCTGGAGTGGGCTGGTCGGAAGCAAAGCGGTCGAGGAGGTCGCCCGCGGAGAGGGAGAGGAGTTGGTTCATGATGCCTTGGCCTTCAGGCCATCTTTCCGAGGATCTGCTTGGCGATGACCATGAGCTGCATGTTGGAGGTTCCTTCGTAGATGGCGCCGACCTTCTGGTCGCGGAAGTACTTCTCCACCGGATACTCGCGAGTGAAGCCGTTGCCGCCGAAGATCTCGATGGCTTTGCTCGCCACGTATTCCGCGGTGCGGGAGGCGAAGAGCTTGGCCATGGCCGCCTCCTTGATGAAGGCGGAGCCGACGTCGCGCAGCCGGGCCGCGTTGTAAGTGAGAAGGCGCGAGGCCTCGATCTGCATGGCCATGTTCGAGAGTTCGAACTGCACCCCCTGGAACTCCGAGATGGCCTGACCGAACTGCTTGCGCTCCTGGGCGTAGCGCAGGGCATGCTCGTAGGCCCCCTGGGCGAGACCCACCATCTGGGAGGCGATGCCGATGCGGCCTTCGTTGAGGGTCTCGATGGCGATCTTGTAGCCCTTGCCCACTTCGCCGAGCACGTTCTCCTTAGGGACCTTGCAGTTCTCGAAGATCAGTTCACAGGTGGACGACGCGCGGATGCCGAGCTTGTCTTCCTTCTTGCCGATGGTGAACCCGGGCGTGCCCTTCTCCACGAAGAACGCGGTGATGCCCTTGTAGCCCTTGCTCGGATCGGCGTTGGCGATGACGATGAACAGCTCGGCTTCGTTGGCGTTGGTGATCCACAGCTTCTGCCCGGTCAGCTCGTAGTGGTCACCCTTGTCCACCGCCTTGCAGGCGAGGGCGAAGGCGTCCGATCCCGAGCCCGCTTCGGAGAGCGCGTAGGCGCCCACCCACTGGGTGGCGAGCCTGGGACAGTACTTCTTCTTCTGGGCCTCCGTGCCCCAGCGCAGGAGTGCGTTGTTGAAGAGAGTGTTCTGGACATCGACCAGAACCGCGACCGAAGCGTCGACCTTGGCCAGCTCCTCGACCACGAGCACGGACATGAAGAAGGTCGAACCGGCGCCGCCGAAGCTGTCGGGGATCTCGATGCCCATGAGGCCGAGCTCGAAACAGGCGTCGATGAGATCGCGCGGCATCTTCGCGTCGTGGTCCATGGTCGACACGAGCGGGCGGATCTTCTCGTCCGCGAAGCTTCTGACCGTGTCCTGAAAGAGCTTCTCGTCTTCGGAGAGGTCGGTTAAGGGGAGGGATCGGTGCTCGGACATTCGGTCTCTTTCTGTTCGCCCAGTTGGGACTGAATTATCTCAGATGGGCCCGCTTCGCTCGGGCTCCTTGCGACGCGATACATTGGGGCGGTGAAACCGGATTCGCTTTCCCGAGTGCGCCGAGACATCGTGGCCTGCGAGAAGTGTCCCCGCCTGCGGACGTGGTGCGCGCACGCGGCACGAGTGAAGGTGGCGCGCTATCGCGACCAGACCTACTGGGGCCGTCCGGTTCCGGGGTTCGGCGATCCAAAGGCGCGCCTTCTCGTGGTGGGCCTCGCTCCCGCCGCCAACGGCGGGAACCGCACCGGACGTGTATTCACAGGCGACCCTTCGGGCGACTTCTTGTACCCGGCGCTCCACCGCGCGGGCTTCGCCAACCGCGGGACGTCGGTCTGGCGCGAAGACGGCCTTGCTCTCTTTGACGCCTACATCCTCGCCGCGGTGCGTTGCGCTCCGCCCGAGAACAAGCCCGAGCCCGAGGAAACCGCGCGGTGCCGCCCCTACCTGGCGCGCGAGTGGCGCCTGCTCCAGCCTGAAGCGGTGCTCGCTCTCGGCAAGTTCGCGCTCGACGCCTTCGTGGGGATGCTGAGGCAGGAAGGCGAGCTCGAGCCACGGAAGGCCTTCAAATTCGGCCATGGTCTCGGGCATGATCTGCCTCCGCACCCGAAGACCGGCGAAGCGCGCCGCCTCTTCATTTCGTACCATCCATCCCAGCGCAATACCTTCACAAAGACCCTGACCGCCCCCATGCTCGATGCCGTCCTCGCCGACATCAACCGCTTTCTCAAGAGGCCCTAGGAAGAACACATGAACCGACTCGACATCCGGGCCGCCCTCGGGGCCCTCCTCCTCGCCGCAACCGTGATGGCGCAGCCTGCCCAACCGCCGGCGGGAGCGCCGCCGCAGGGCCAGCCCCAGGGCGGCATGGGACCGCGCGCGATGCCGGCTTCCGACAAGGCGAAGACCTTCGACTCGAAGTCCCTCGGCGCTGCGGTCACCTTCGTCGCCTACCTCCCCGCCGACTACGAGACGAGCAAGATGTCGTATCCCGTCATCTACGCGCTCCACGGCATGTTCGAGAACTCCGCCTTCCTGGAGCGCCGCGGCCTCACGCCGCAGATCGAAGACCTGGTGAAGGCGGGCACGGCTCCAAATGCCATCTTCGTCACCGTCGATGGAGGCAACAACCTCTTCGTCAATTCAACCAAGGGCAAGTACCAGGACATGGTCACGAAGGACCTCGTCGAATACATCGACAAGAACTACCGCACCATCGCCAGGCGCGAGGGCCGCGCCCTTCTCGGGGTCTCGATGGGCGGCTACGGCGCCCTCAACATCGCCTTCTCACACCCCGAGGTTTTCGGGGTGGTGGCCACCCACTCCGCCATGCTCCTCACCGAGATCCCCACCCTTGAAGCGGGCGCGCGCGGAGGCCAGATGCGCGCCTTCACCGGCGTCTTCGGCGAGCCGGTCGATCCCGCGGTTTGGAAGGCCGACGACCCCCTCGAGCTCGCGAAGACGGTCGACGCGAAGAAGGTCCCCGCCTTGTATTTCGATTGCGGAGGCCAGGACCGTTACGGCCTCTTCAAGGGCAATGAAGCCCTGCACACCATCCTCGATTCTCGCAAGATCGCGAACGACTTCTCGATCTCACCGGGCGACCACGGGTACGAGTTCGTGAAGTCCGTGCTCCCGAAGAGCCTCGCGTTCCTGAAGAAGAACCTGGCCGCGAAGTAGCTCGACGGCGCTTTCGGCCCCGGGGTTCGCCCTTTGGCCGCGGTCGAATCAGGGTTCGCGGACCTCCGACGCCTTCATCTCGAGGATGAAGAACCTCGCCCGCGAGGCGCAGTCGAGGCGAAGCGGGGGCGCAAGCAGCTCCTCGATCGAGAGCTTCCCGGCGCGGGAGGCGCTCTCGATCTTTCCCCGACCGAGGGGCAGACCTCGCAGGAGGACGACCGCGGTATCCCTGGGCGCCGACGCGCTGCAGAGCCAGATCGAGAGGGCGGCCCGGTTGGGGAGAGCTTCGCTGCGCGAGCCGCCGCGCGGCCAGAGTTCAATGGCCTCGTCGCCTTCCGGCACCAGGGCCACGACCTCGGCCCCGAGAATGTCGCCTGCTTCTTTGCTGAGCGCCTGGGAAACGGTCTCGCCCAGAGGCGGCCGGTTCGCGTGGCGGAGGTAGACCGCGGCCGAGTATGCGGCAACCAGTGCCGCGATGGCGATGGCCCCGATGGTTTCGTCCTTCACCGGGGAACGATCCAGAGAAGGGCAGGCCGCGCACGCTTCAAGGTCACACCTCGGCCCGCAGCCTAGCTACGATTTCCGGCATCGAAAGCTCGTCGCCGCGGCCGAGCCCGAGGGAGGAGGCGGCCCGACCGAGCACGCGTTCGACGCTCCAGCCCGCGGCCCGCAGTTCCCCGATGCCGGTGTCGCGGTTGGATTTCGAGAGCTTCGTTCCATCGTCCCGTCGGATCAAGGGATGGTGAAGGAACAACGGCGGCGTCTTTCGCTCGAGGAGCTGGGCGAGTTGAATCTGCCTTCCTCCGGAAGACAAGAGGTCCTCGCCGCGGATCACGAGGTCAACGCCCTGGTCGAGATCGTCGACCACAACCGCGAACTGATACGTCCATTGACCGTGACGGTCGCGGACGAGGAGATCGCCCGCCTCGGCGGGGTCTTGATCGATCCGGCCGAGGCGGAGGTCGCGGAACGAGATGAGCGACGGCTCCAGGCGCAGGCGGCGCGCCTTTTCTTTCAGGCCATCGACGGCGCCCCCGCGGCAGGTTCCCGGATAGCGGGTCTCACCCTCGGGGTTGCCGAGCGCCGCTTCGATGGTCTTCCTCGAGCAGGCGCAGGCGTAGATGAGCCCGCGATCCGAAAGGTCGCTCAGGGCGGCCTCGTACTTCCCCGTCCGGTCGCTCTGCCGCACCGGGGGCGCGTCCGGCCGGAAGCCGAGCCACTCGAGATCATCGAGGATCGCCTTCTCGAACTCCGGTCGCGACCGCGTGCGATCGTGATCCTCGATTCGGAGCAGCGCCCGGCCGGAAAAAGCGCGGGCCAGGCCCCAGACCGCGATGGCGCTCGCCACGTGGCCGAGATGGAGATGGCCGGTGGGGGCGGGGGCGAAGCGGGTCGTGAAACCGGGCGCGGGCGCGCCGTTTGCGAGGAGCGAGGTCAGCGCTTCACCGCCACGCCCATCATTTCGAAACGCGCGCCAAACAGGAGCGTGCCCGATCCGAGGAAGGCGCGGGCCGGAAACTCCCTGGTGAAGTACGTGCGATACACGGCGTTGAAGGCGTCATAGTGACGGACGTCGGAACAGAAGATCTGAACGCTGACGAGGTCGTCCATGGTCATGCCCGACTTCAACAGCTGGTTCTTCATGGACTCCATCACCAGGCGCGCTTCCTGGCTGACATCTTCGGGCGGCTTGCGGTCGGGCCCGAGGCCGATCTGCCCGGAGATGTAGAGGGTGTCTCCGACCTTGACCGAGCCGGAGAAGGGCGGGTCGTTCTTATTGAGGGCGTTGCTCCGCGGGTCGTTGAAAGTCCGGGGTTGGCCCGCGAGCGCGGTGGCGGCCACGAACATGAGCGTGATCGCTGCGGCTTTGAATGGGGTCACTGGAAACTCCTTCTGATTGAAGGCTGAAGTCTATAGTTCCACATCAATGCCGCCTCTTCCGCTTCTTGTCCTGGCCGCGCTGCTTCAAGCCACGCCGGGCCGGCCGTACCGCGAAGAGCGGCAACTCCTCGACCGGCACCTGGCCCAGCTCGCCCGCGCCCTTCCCGACGCGCCGTCCCCGGGCGAGGATGCGGCCCTTCTGCTGCAGCTCGCGACCGAAGGCGGACTGCGCAACGTAGAGATCGGCCCGCCCACCATCACGGAGACGGGGCCCTTGGGTCAGTCGCGGCGCACCCTGACCGCCACCGCGACCTTCCCCGACGTCGACCGCTTTTTTCGGGGGCTCCAGGGCGCCCCCAGGCTCATCGACGTCGAGAGCCTGATTCTCCGGCCCGCCGACTTTGGCGTGAGGATGGAGGCCCGTCTTCGCCTGCATCACCGCGCCGCCCGGGCGGCCGCGACGGTCAGCCTCGACCCCACCCGCACCCGCGACCGCACGCGCGGAGCCACCAAGGAGGAAGCGGCGCGGTTCGCTCGCGACGAACAGCTCGCGCTCGAGAAGACCGTCGCCATCGATGACCTTCGCCGAAGCCAGACCTCGCCTCGCATGTTCCTCGCCGAAACGGGCTCGGTCTTTCGCGACGCCGCCGCCGCTCTGACCTTCGGCTCGCTCGACGGGGACACCGGCCGGTTCAGCCTGCGCGGGGTGGTCGCGGGCATGGGCGCCGCGGACGGCCTCGAACGCCGGCTGGAGGGCGGCTTCTTCCGCATCCGCGAGTTCTCGCGCGCGCAGAAGGAGGCCTGCTTCCAGTTCGAAGTGGTGGGCGAGTCCTTCCGCGCCGGGCCAGAAGCGGCGCTGCCCCTCCCAGTGGACGAGCCGTTCCGGCCGACCGAGCCTTTCTGCCGTCAGGATCGCGATGCCCCTGCCATGGGGCCCGCGGTCACCCTGCGCGCCTCCGGATCCGACCAGGGCGGCCTTTCCCTGCGCGCGGTGGACGCGGACCTCGCCGACATCGCCGCGATGATCGAGTCTTTGTCGCGGGAGCCCTTCGTGGTCGCCGGGGACGTACGCGGCCGCGTGAGCGTCGAGTTCGCGGGCGCCTCCATCGACGATGCGCTCAAAGCCCTGCCGGTGCGCACGGATCTGGTTGGAGGGGTCCGGCTGATGAGGCCCCCCACCGGCCCGAGCACCGCGCCCGCTGAAGCCGAGGAAGACTCCCCCTCCGGCCGGTTCTCATTCCGCGCAAAGCGCGCGCACGGCGAGGACGTCCTCGCCGCCCTCGCCGAGGCGGAGCCCGCCTTCGTGGCCCTCGGGCCCTCGGGTCTCGCGAAGCTGAGCGTGTTCGCGCGCGAGGCTTCGATCGGCGACGTCCGGCGTGCCGTGCTCGCCGGCCTCGGGGTCATCGAGTCGCGCGAAGACGGCGCGCGCGTGTTGAGGCTGGAGAGCGGCTCTCCCGGCCCGGGCGTGCCGATCGCCGCCACCAACGGGGCGCGGGTGGTGTTCCGGGCCCGCGACCTCACGGTCGAGGAGCTCGCGCTCGCCGGCATCGGACGCGCGGGTGACGAGTACGTGGCCTTCGTCTACGCGCCTCTCGGGGAGATCGTTCCCATCCGCCTCGGCGACAACCTCGCCGACGGCGTCATCGCCGGCCTCGATGCGCAGGGACTCCTCGTCGACAGCGCCGAGGGCCCGGTGCGGATCTCCCTCGCGACCCTGAAGCCGCGCTGATCGCGCCCTCTGCCCCGGGTCAGGCCGCGGCTTCGGCCTGGCGTTCGGAGATCGCGTTCAGCGCTTCGGTCAGCTCGTCCACGGTCTGGTAGCGCTTCGCGCGATCCTTCTCCAGGCACTTCAGGATCACCGCCTGCAGATCCTCGGGAAGGTTCGGCTTGATCGAACGGGGGAGGGGCGGCTTGTTCTGCATGTGCGCGACCACGATCTGCAGAGGCGACTCCCCGGTGAAGGGCAGGCGTCCGCAGAAAAGCTCGAAGAGCACGACCCCCATGCAATAGATGTCGGAGCGGAAGTCCGCGGGCTCCCCGTGACCGAGTTCAGGCGGAAGGTAGTCGGGGGTCCCGAGCACCACGCCCGCGCCGGTGATGCTCGACTCCTGCGGCCGGCTTTCGTCTTTGACATTCGAGACCGTGGCGATGCCGAAGTCCATGATCTTGAGATCGCCGGTTTCGGGGATGATCAGCATGTTCTGCGGCTTGATGTCGCGATGGATGACGCCCTGCTGGTGCGCGGCGGCGAGGCCATGGCACATCTGCTTGGCGATCTGCAGGCCGACGCTCAGGGGCAGAGCACCCTTCCGCTTCTGGAGATCCTTGAGGGTGACGCCCTCCAGGTACTCCATGGAGATGTAGGGCGTGCCCTCCCATTCGGCGAAGTCGTGGGTGCGCAGGACATTCTTGTGGGTGATCTTGCGCGCGAGCTTGATCTCCAGCTTGAAGCGCTGAAGCAGGGTGGGATCCTGCGACAGCACGTCCGAGCGCAGGGTCTTGAGGGCCACCACCTCGTCGAGCTGGTTGTCCTTGGCCCGGAAGACCACGCCCATGCCTCCCTTACCCAGGGTTTCGAGGACCTTGTAGCGGTTGGCGAACATCGTGCCCACCGCCAGGTTCGCGTCGCCTCCGGGAAGAGTCGAGGCCGATGAGGACACCGAGGAGAGCCCCAGGGTGGCGCCGGGATCGGCGGGGGGCAAGGAGGTGGTGCCGCCGCTCGGCTGCGCGGTGCGCATGAATTCGATGAACTGTTCTTTCTCCCGCAACTCGTTGAGAAGGCCGTTGAAGGCCTTGGCGAGCGCACCTACCTCGTCGCTGCTCTGGACGGGAATGGCCCCGGAGAAACTGCCGTCTCGGGCCTTGTGCACGCGGTCGACGAGCAGGGAGATCGGGCCGGTGATCCGCTTCGCGATGAGTTGCGCACCCAGGAGCCCGAGCACGGTCATGAGGCCGCCGACGATGAACAGGGCATTCCGGAAGTCGATGAAAGGGGCCATTTCCCTGGCGTAGCTTGCGAGCACGACGAGGGACCCCACCGGACGATGGGCGGCGTTGTCGAGCGAATAGGACATGGCCCGGTACTTCTCACCCGCGACCAGTACGTCGAAGGCCTCCCCCGGCGGCATGGGTCCCACGGCCTTCAGGGCCACGGAGAGTGCGGGCTCGATCGCCCCCAGCGACGACGAGGTCACGGCCTGGGCGGCCCCGGTCAGGAAGGCGACGTCCGCGCCCGCGAGTCTCGCGAGAGACTTCGCGACCGAGGCGTCCAAGGCGTAACCGGCGAGGAGAACACCCTGCTGGGTCTCTCCGGTGGACATGGGGGTCGACACCGCGTGGAAGATGCGCTCCCCCTCCTGCCACAGGCCCTCGGCCGCCTCTCCCTTGACGCTCATGTCCACCAGAGGATCCTTCGAGAGGTCGGTGCCCCGCTCCGTCGGTTTGTCGGAGCGCGCGACCAGCAGCCCCACCGGGTCGGTGGCCATGAAGAAGTTCGCGCCGAGATCCTCGCTGCGCTCCTGCAGGGTGTCCGCGATGGTGGCGCCGTCTCCGGCCTCGATGAGCGCCTTGAACGCCGGCTCGTTTCCCAGGGTGCGCACCGCGAGCTTGAGCTTGGCCAGGCGGTCAGCCTGGAAGGCGTCCCAGATCCCCCGGGAGGAGGTGAGACGCTCGTTGAGATTGGCCTGGGCGAGGGCGTTGGCACGAACCGTGGTGAAGGCCAGGGTGGCGGCGACGATGCCCACGGTGAGCAAAGCGGTGAACAGGAGAATCTTCTTGGTGAGTCCCATGGGGCCTTTGATGGGTTTGCGGGTTCTTGGGTTTCAGGAAGCCGCCCAAAGGGCGGGCGCCCGATCTCAGTACGCGTCTTTGCCGTAGTCCTTGCCGAACTTGTTCTTGTGGGCGACTCGCTTGTAGGACGTGGCGTCGAGGGAGAGATTCGCGGTGGCCTCACCCTGGGCCGCGACCTTGACCGCGACCGGAGCTCCTTCGCCCGCCCTCTCGTGGTACGCGAGGATCCGGTAGTCGCCCGCGGACAGTCCGGCCAGCCGGAAGGTGCCGTCCCGGTTGACCACGGTGAAGTAGGGATTGTCCCTGACCACCACGGTGGCGCTCATCTGCGGATGGATGTTGCAGTAGATGGTGTAGACCCCCGGCTTGTCGAAGGTTTTCGAACCGCTCTTCGGCCGTTTGTAGAGGCCGAGGTCGAAGCCCTCGCCCGACACGGAGAAGACGTTGTGGAGGATCGGATCCTCGTTGGGGAACTCCACGGTGGTCCCGGTTCCGATGGCGAGCACATGCGGGGCGAAGGTCTTGCTCTTCATGAGGAGCACTTCCCGGCCCGGCTTCGGCTTCGTTTTCGAGCCCTCGACGTAGACCACGACGTCCGAGAGGTCCGTCGCCTTCTTCCCGCCCTTCTCCGTCAACTCGACCCGGCCGACGATGTCACCGGCCTGGCCGGAGGAGCCAAAGGAGAGGGCGATGAGCGCGAAGGAGAGGCGCGTGGATTTCCTGATCATGAGTCCCCCTTTGAATCAAATCAGCTTAGCACCGGAGTTTCGAGCCTCCCCCCCTGAGCCGCCTCCTATAATCGCCGTCTCTTGATCTCTCTCGCCCTTCTTGCCGCACTCACGTTCGATGCGGGCGCCATCGCGCAGACGAGCGCCACTCTCAATGCGCTCGGCCCCCATCCATTCGGATCGCCGCGTAACCAGGCGGCCGCCCAGTTCGTGGCCGCGAAGCTCCAGGAGGTGGGACTCGCGCAGACCACCGCTGAAGACTTCACCTTCGAGGGCGCCTCGGGAACGAACGTGGTGGCGAATCTCCCCGGACGGAGCGACCGCCTTCTCATCATCGCCACCCACCACGACTCGAAGAAGGACGCTCAGGACGTTTCCGGCCGCTCGCGAAGCCTGGCCCTCCTCATCGAGATCGGTCGGCAGGCCTCGAAGCTGCGACCGGCGAAGACGTGGATCCTCGCCTCCTTCGACGGGGGCGAGTCCTCAGGTGAAGGACTCGCGAGCTATCTCGAGGCCCTGGGCAAGTCGCGCGATCTCGTGGACGGCGTGGTGGTACTCGACGCGTCCCCGCTGCGAGAGAACGCGAGCGAGCCCTCGCTGATAGCACCCGCGTGCCCCGGCCGGGCGGGCTCCAATCAGCGGGGCCTCGCCGGGCGCGATCTCGTGGCCGCGGCGTTGGGTGGCGTGCCCGCCGAGGTGGATGTTTCTTTCGACGATCCGGGCATCAGCCTCCTCACCCAACCTTTCATCCGGACGTTCCGAACTGAATGCGATCCGCTGGTCGCACGGGCGTTGGGCGAAGGCGTCGGCGTGATCCAGGTGGCGGATGCCTCGTTCTCCCGAAGCTTCCTCTCCCGCGGATCCGGCGCCCCTCCGAAGGACCCGGCCTTGAAGGACAATGAAGCCGCACGTCTCGCCGCGGTCGCGTTTTCGGCCATCCAGGGAATCGATGCTTTCTCGCCCGCCCTGCCCCAGTCGGATTCGTGGCTCGTGGTCGGCCGAAGCGTCTTTCCGGGATGGCTGATCTTCCTGATCGGCCTGCTGACCCTCGTCCCGGGTCTCGTCGCTTTGCGCTCCGACGGAACGAAGCTCGCCCTGCGGGTCGCCCAGGGGTTGCTCTTCAGCTTTGTCCTCTATCACGAGCCTGAGGTGGCCCTCTTTGCACTCGCCCTGCCGAACCTGCTTCCGCCAAGGGCGCCGAAGATGTACCTCGCCCTCACCCTGCTGCCCCTCGCCCTGCTCCTCGCCGCGGGGGGCTTGTGCTTCGTCCGCGGCCAGGTCACGGGCTCGTGGCTGTCGATCTGGATCTGGGCGGGACTCCTGGGCAGCGTGGTCCTCCTCTTCGCGGCGCCAGGGGGCGGCCGGAAGGCGCCGGCCCGGGCCAGGAAGGGCAAGCGCTGAAGCGCTTCTGAAGTGCGCTTCGACGCCACCATCGATTTCGGCCGGAGCCTGTCCTGGTGGCCCATGAGCGCAGTGCTCGGCGGCCGGGGCGCCGGGGTGCGGAGAGTCGCCGCCGTCTGGGGCGGGGCGACCCTGCTTTCCGTGGCCCTCGCCCTCGTGGAGGCGAAGCTCAATTGGAGCGGCATTCCCGTGAGTGCCGGCCCGTTCACGGTGGGATTCACTTTCTATCCTCCGGTAATGATCGGGGTCCTCCTGACCCTCTGGCTCGGCCCCGCCTTTGGCGCGGCCACCGCCTATGTCTCCACCCTGGCGAGCGGCCTGTATGCCGGCCTCAGCCTTCCGCGCGCGTCCTTCTTTGCGCTCGGAACGCCGATCGAGTTGTTGCTCCTCTGGTTCCTGCTCCTCATCCTGAGGGTGCAGCCGGATCTGCCCCGGCTGCGGGACTGGGGGCTGTTCGCCTCGGCCAGCCTCATCGCCGCCACCGCGTCCTCGGTGGACATCATGCTGTACAACGCGGCCCATCGGACCGCTCTGCTCGAAGGCCAGCGTCTGTGGCTCGGATGGATTCTCGGCGATGTCTTCCAGATGATGGTGCTGGTAGCACCCCTGCTCTGGATCCGCGGCAAGCAGGCGCAGGCGTTCGTGCGGGAGGCGGTGGGCGTTCCTCCGAACCGCGAGATCTCCACCGGTCGGATCCTGTTCCTTCTCGTCTTCGTGTGGGCGACCCTTGGGCTCCTCGTGCTTCTCGGCGTGCGCCTCCTCGAGCAGGCTCTCGATATCCCGGACCTGGCCGTCACCATGAGCGGAGACCCGCTGGTGCCGCGGCTTCGGGAGATGGGGCTCTTCGTGGGTGTGTTCGTGGTGGTCCTGCTCATCACCACCATGGCCCTCACCGCGGCCCTCGCGGGGGTGGGGGACCAGCACCGCGAACGCAGCCTGCGCGACGACCTGACCGGCTGCTTCAACCGGCGCGCCTTCAAGCGCCTCTTCGACCGCGAGGCCGAACGTTCGGCCGGTCTCAACCGGCCCATGTCGCTGGTGTTCTTCGACATCGACCATTTCAAGGGTCTGAACGACCTGCATGGCCATTCGACCGGCGACAGCGTGCTCACGAGTGTCGCCCGCCACGCGACGGAGATCCTCTCCGCCCAGGAGCTGCTCTTCCGCTGGGGTGGCGAGGAGTTCCTGGTTCTGCTCTCCCACACCGGCCGCGAGGACGCGCGTCAGTTCGCCGAACGTCTGCGCGCCCGGATCGAAGAGAAAGTCGCGGTCGACGGGGCGCCCGAGGACGAGCGCGTGACCATCAGCCTCGGGGTGGCAAGCGCCGATCCGCCGGACTTCGACGAAATCCGCCTCATTCGCAACGCGGACGCCGCGCTCTACCAGGCGAAAGCCTCCGGCCGGAACCGCGTGGTCACCGACGCGATGATGCGCGGCGCCACCGCGCCGGTTTAAGAGCGCCTATCGCGCCGCCGGGCGGGCCTTCACTCCCAGCAGATCGTCATAGATCTGCTGCATCTGGCGCATGCATTCGTTGATGTCGTAGCGCTTCGAGGAAATCTGCGCGGCCTTTTCGAGGCGGGCCCGAAGGGGCACATCCTCGATGCTCATGATGAGGGCGTCGGCGAGGCGTTCTGGATCCTGCGGCGGAACCAGAAGGCCGTTCTTCTTGTCCTGGATCACTTCCTTGCAGCCGTCGACCGCGGTGGAGACAACCGCCTTGCCCGCGGCCATGGCCTCGAAGAGAACAAGAGGCGTTCCCTCGTAGTTGGAGGAGATGCAAAGGACATCGGTGGCGGCGAGGATCGCGGGCACATCGTTGCGATGCCCCGCGAAAACGACGGCGTTCGCGATCCCGAGGGCGGCCGCCTGGGCTCTCAGCGCTTCGAGCAGGTCGCCGTCGCCCACGATCAGGAAACGCGCCTCGGGGAGTCGGGCCACCACCTGCGCGGCGGCGGCGATCAGGATGGCGTGTCCCTTCTGGGCATTGAGGCGGCCGAGGGTGGTGATCACCGGCGCGGTCATTTCGAGGCCCAGTTCACCGCGAATCGCGTAGCCGTCGTCACGCGGCCTTGGTGCGAACTCGTCGAGGGGCGCGCCGTTGAAGACCACGTTGACCCGGTCCTCGGGCACGAAGCGGTCGCGAATGAGGAAGTCGGCGGTCGACTGGCTGACCGCGATGGCCTGGCTCGTGAGGTTGCGGAGGAAGAGATCGGGGATCTTCTGGTACGAGGGCATGGCCGGATCGGCGAAGTGCTCGTGGAGCACCAGGGGAATCCCCGCCTGCCTGGCGGCGATCCTTCCGAAGTTCGACGCGGCATAGCCGTGGACGTGGAGGATCTTCGCGCGGGTCCTCTGAATTTCCTGCCCGATGTCCCCGATCAGGCGCGGATCGAAGGGGCTGCGGTTGAGCATGCGGGCGCTCACCCCGGAAGCCTTCAATGCGCGCGTGGCCGCGTCGTCGCTCTTGAGGCCGACGAGATGAGGGACGTAACGCGCCTTGTCGTAACGGGGGAACCACCAGGCGAAGAGCCGCGAAACCCCGTGGATGCTGGATCCGGAGACGCCGAACTTGTCACAGACGTGAAGCACCGGCTGGGGCATGGCCAAATCTACCCCGCCTCCTTGCCGACGGCTCCGGGGCATGGCCCGCTTCCCGCCGCCCGGCCTTCTGGCATACGATCGGGGCGCGCACGGCAAAGAATCATGAGAAGACTCCTCGCCCTCGTTCTGGTCGCCCTGGCCGGGCGGACCACCGCGCAGGACTGTTCGATCGTCGGGCAGAACCAGACCGTCTACCAGACCCTCAACGAGTGGTACTACTGGTACAAGTACCTGCCGCCGGTGAGCCCGGCCACCTTCGCCGATCCCGAGGGACTCCTCGACGCCGTGCGTTACCGCCCCCTCGACAACACTTTCAGCTACATCACCACCGCGGCCTCGAGCCAGGCCTATTACGGGGAATCCCAGTACCTGGGTTTCGGCTTCTCCATGAAGTTCACGGTCGGCTACGAACTCCGGGTGACCGATGTCTTCCCCGCTTCGCCCGCCTCGGAAGTGGGCTTCGACCGGGGCAGCGAGATCCTCACCCTCAACGGTAAGTCGATCCAGAGGACGTACGAGGATGGCGAATGGGGCACCATCTGGGGCGGGGAGGAGATGGGCTATTCGGTGGACGTCACCTTCAAGACCCTCGCCGGCGAAACGAAGAGCGGCCGGCTGAGCAAGCGCGTGGTCACCATTCCCACCGTGCCCCTCACCACCGTGCAGGAAGCGGGCGGGAAGAAGGTCGGATACATCGTCTTCAAGAACTTCGTCGAGCCATCCTATGCCGCCCTCGACGCCGCCTTCGCCCAGTTGAAAGCCGCGGGGGCCACCGAACTGGTCCTCGACCTGCGTTACAACGGCGGCGGACTGGTCGCGGTGGCCCAATACCTCGGAGGGCTGATCGGCGGCGACCGGACCTCGGGCGAAGTGTTCGCGCAATACGTCCACAACGACAAGCGCAGCGATCGGAACAACGCCATCAAGTTCACCCGGCCGGCCTCGGCCTTCCCGCTCGCGCGACTGGTGGTCATCACGACTAGATCCTCGGCATCGGCGAGCGAACTCATCATCAACGCGCTCCGCCCCTACCTTCCCGTCATCGTGGTGGGCGACAACTCCTACGGCAAGCCGGTGGGGCAGTACGGTTTCCAGGTCTGCCAGAAGATGCTCTACGCAGTGAGCTTCAGCATCCGAAATTCCCTGGGGCAGGGCGATTATTACGATGGCTTTCCCCCCGACTGCCGCGCCGCCGATGACATCACTCACCCCCTCGGCGATCCGGGCGAAGCGTCTTTGAGCGCCGCCCTCTCCTACCTCGCGACCGGCGCGTGCCCGGCGGCCGCTTCGAGCCTGCAGGCGGCGTCCGACAAATCGAGGCCCGGCCCGGCGATCCGGGCGCATGCGGAGAACGGCTGGCAGGCTCTGCGCGTCGCTTACTGAAGGACGTCCAGGCCGACCGCGGCCGCATGATCTTTCGGGCCGGCACTGTGCGAGACTCCAGAACGAGCATGGCGCTCCTGAGGCAAGACGCGTCGAGTCGCTGGACTCGGATTCGGACCTTTCTGCTCGGAGCCGCCTTATTCGGGGTCGCGATCGCCCTCCGCTTCCATCAGCTGGACCGCGGCCTGCGCCACGAACCCGAGTACGACGAGCGCATCTTCGTTGAAAACGCGCTGGGCATGGCCTCGCGCGGCGATTGGGACCACAAGTTCTACGAGTATCCCGGCCTGTTGCTGTGGGTCCTTCGCATCATCCTGAGCGCCCTGGGCGCGTTCGGCTCGGACGCTTATTTCGTGTCCCGGGTTCTGAGCGCGCTGGCCTCGGCCGCGGTGGTGGCCCTGGTCTTCGTCGCGGGCAGTCGCTGGGTTTCCGAGCGGGCGGGGTTTGTGGCCGCCCTCATGCTGACCGTCTCGCCGATCGACATCGAAACCGTGCACATGATGCGCCCGGACACGATCATCGCCCCGCTTCTCTTCCTCACCCTCGCCCTTGAAGCCCCGGGGAGCGTGAATGGCTTTCGGCGCTCGGCGTGGGCCATGGGCACGATCGCAACCGCGGTGAAGTTCTCGGCCGCCCTGGTTTTCGTGCCGCTGCTCGCCGGGGCCCTGATGGCCCGGGTCGAGTGGCGCCGGATCGTCGCCATGTCCCTGGGGGCGCTCGCTCTCTTCGTCCTCTTGTCTCCCTACACATTCCTGGGCGGTCTGGATTCCATCATGGGCATGAGGACTCAGCTCCAGTATCACTACGCGGCGCCGAGTTCCGTCAGCTTCGCCTCGCTGCTTTGGAGATTCCTCGCGGACATGCCCGCGCGGGCCCTCTCCGTCCCGGGGATCGCGCTGGTGTTGTGGGGCGCTCTGGTCAGCCTGCGCACGAGGTCGCGCTGGACGCTCGCCTGGGTCCTTTTCCCCGTGACCTGGATCCTCGTCTTCTCCAGCACGGGAATACGGCGCGACCGTTTCATCGTTCCTGTGCTGGGGGCTCTTTGCCTCCTGGCCGCCATCGGCTTCGAGGATCTTTTTCGTCGCAAACGAATCGTCGCCGTGGCGGTGGCCGTCTCCGCCCTGGCCATGCCCTCTCTCGTGGTGAAGCGCTATCTCTCGTCCCTGAACATCCCTTTGGCCATGGACCGGGCTCTCGACTGGGTAAACCGCGCGCCCGAGGGGAGTGCGGGAACGACGATCGGAGAATTGGGAGCCATGGACCGTGAAACGCGGGAGATCGTCCTGCTCCGCGGCTTTCACGGCGAGGCTTTCGTGGCTTCACAGTTCGACCTCCTCGTCCTGCCCGCGGCGGCGTCGACGCCCCCGGGGTTTCGCGCGGCCGCCCAATTCACTCCCGACACCGGCTGCAGCGGCCCCTCCATCGCGATCTTCGAGGCCCTCAGGCCCCGCCGTTTTGTCGCCCTCGATCTTCGCGAGGGACGCGTGTCCTCGAGTTCGCCGGACCGGAACGACAAGCTGGTCGATGGCGAAGTGTCGACGCGGTGGCGCGCGGATACCTCCCCGGCCTTCATCAGGATCGACTGGCCGAATCCGGTCGAGCCCGAGAGAGTCGAGATCCGCTTCGGGTCGATGCCTCCCGATCGGGATCTGCGGGTGATCGTGTCGGACGATCAGGGCGTGGTGGAGGCGCACTCCCTCCGCCCCTCGCGGGAATCCCAACGTGCCCCCTTCTCCCAACTCCTGGCCTGGCCCGCGCGACCAACCCGCACCCTCCGCCTCGATCTCGAAGGGCCCGTGCCGATCCGCATCGGCGAGTTGACCGTCTCTTCGGTCCTCGGATCCGATGGTCCGCCTCGATCCCCGGTGCTACAGTCGCACTCCCCAAACGGAGGACACCAACGATGAAGAGAGCTCTCGCCGTGCTCACCCTGACCGGACTCGGGGCCTACGCCTCGGCCCATCCCCACTTCAACAAGACGATCACCGCCGACCTTCCAGGAGGCGTTCAGGCCGTGATCACTTACAACACCACGCCCGCGAACGAGACTCGCGCCACCGAGGCTCCGGTGGGGGTCTTCACCACGCCCCGCGCGCCGAAGCTCAAGCTCTCCGCCGACATCAAGGTGGGCGAGAAAGTGGTGGTGCCCGCCGGCGAATACGTGATCGGGGTGATCAAGCTGAGCGCCACCGACTGGACCATGGCCCTCCACAACGGCCCCATCGCCCGCGGCGCCGCGCCCGATCCCGCAAAGGTGATCCGGCTCGAGTCGATCTTCGACCCCAAGATCGCCCCGGCCGACCACATGCTCATCGACATCACGCCCGGGCACGGAAAATTCGAAGGCAAGGCCGTCCTCACCCTCCACTTCGGAACCCTGTTCCTCTCCGGACTGCTCGGATAGCGGCGAGGCGGGGCCTCAGGCGTAGGCGGAAAGCGTCGCCTCCACCATGGCGGCGCTCGTGAACTCCCGCAGGAACCGGGCGCGGCCCGCGGCCCCGAAGCGTTCGCGAAGGGCCGCCGATGCGAGGGTTTCGATGAGAGCGCGGGCCAGGCTCTCGTGGTCGCGCGGTTCGCACAACCTCCCCGTCTCGCCATCACTCACCGCGTCGGGAATGCCGCCGGCGCGGGTCGCGACCACGGGCCGCGAGAAGCACATCGCGTCGAGGACCGAGGTGCCGAGTCCTTCCAGATGCGAGGACAGGCAGAAGATGTCGAAGCACGGAATCAAGGCGTCGAGGTCCGAGCGGAACCCCGCAAAGACCACGCGGTCGGCGATCCCAAGAGAGGCAGCGAGGGCCGCGAGATCGGAGCGCAGCGGGCCGTCGCCGCAGATCAGGAACCGGCATTCGGGAACCGTCTTCAGCACGCGCGCCGCGGCGCGCAGCAGGGTCGCGTGATCCTTGTGATCGACGAGTTGGGCGACATTGCCGATCACGGGCGCGCCCTCGGGAACGCCGAGGGCACGAAGCGCCTCCGCTCCGCCGAGAGAAGGCGCCCGGTCCCGAACCCCTTCGTGGACGACGACCACGCGCTCCTCCCTCAGGCCGCCCGCAATCAGAACCTCGCGCACCGCAAAGCTCACCGCGATCACCCGATCCATGCGGCCGTACTTCAGGCGGGACATGAAGCGAAGGGGGAAATCCACCCGGCGACTGGCCACGAGACGGGGCCTTGGGGAAGCCGCCTTCGCGGCGAGGATGGCGCCGGCGAGGCCATGCGATTCGTGCACGTGAATCACGTCGGGACGAAAGGCAAGGACGGACTCACGAATCGCCCCCACGGTGCGAAAGGACAGGTCGCCGCGCCCGACCGCGGCCGGGTGGACGGGCAACCCGGCCCGCGACGCGCGCGCGGCGAGCTCTCCCTCCTCGTTGGCGAAGATCAGGACTTCGTGGCCGCGGGCCGCCTCGCCTTCCGCGGTGAGGACGATCTGGTTCTGGCCGCCCCGCCATTCGGTGGCGGTGTCGACGTGGAGGATCTTCATGTGGAGCGGGGCCCGGCCTGCTCCAGCGCTTTGAGCTTCACGAACTTCTGCTGCACATAGAACGCGTTGAGCCGGGAGACCTTGAGACCGACGCTGCCGAGGAAGATCCCGCGTCTCAGGAAATAGTTGCGGATGAATGCGAAGAAGGAGGCGGCCGTACCGAAGCCTGGGGTGGCTCTGCGTCCCTGGCGGTACGCGGCCTCCGCCCACAGGCTCGCGTAGCGATCGATCCGCCGCAGATGATCCTGTTCATCGCGATAGGGCCGATGGAGGATCTCGCCGCGCAGGGTCCCGACCGGACCGTCGACTTTGACCGACTCATGCACCAGATGGCCCGCGAAGCGTCCGCGCGCGCGATCGAACAGACGCAACTGCCAGTCGGGATACCAGTCGGTGGCGCGGATCTCCCGGCCGAGATATTCGGTGACCCGCCGCATGCGGTAGCCGGGCCGGGGAAGGCTCTCGCCCTGGCACAGCGCCTCGATTTCGGCGCGCAGGGAGTGGGTCACCTCCTCGTCGGCATCGAGGGAGAGCACCACGTCGTGGCGCGCGTGTTCGACCGCGAAGTTCTTCTGGGTGACGAAGCCGTCGAAGGTGCGCTCGAGGAGGCGGGCGCCCGCGGCTCTCACCCGGGCCCCGGTCTGATCGCGCGAGCCGCCGTCCACCACCACGATCTCGTCGCAAAAGGCGAGACTGCGAAGCGCGGCCCCGATGCGATCCTCTTCATTCTGGGCGATGAGGACCGCGGAGATCTTGAGCACGGGGGGATGATATCGAGGGGCGCGTCCTGAACCTTCGCCCTCGATTCGCGCGGCCTACTCGTAGCGCAGCGCCTCGATGGGATTGAGTGCGGCCGCCCTCTTGGCCGGGTAGTACCCGAAGAAGACGCCCACCGCGCCCGAGAAGCCCACGGCCACGATCATGACCAGCGGCGAGATCTCCGTCTCCCAGCCGGTGAAGCCGGCGAGAAGCTCGGCGCTTCCGATGCCGAGAGCCAGACCAGCGAGGCCGCCCAGGGCTCCGAGAACGATGCTCTCCACCAGGAACTGGGTGAGCACGTCGGAGCCCCGCGCG
>CAZYEA010000004.1:43433-49294 GCA_964646485.1 uncultured Acidobacteriota bacterium | reverse complement strand
GCCCATCGCGGCGGCAAGGTCTACATCGACTTCCTCCAGAACGGCCACGGCAAACTGCTCGTCGCCCCCTTTTCGGTCCGGCCCCTGCCCGGAGCGCCCGTGTCCATGCCCCTCGAATGGTCCGAGGTGCGCGAGGGCCTCACCCCCCGGCAATTCACGATCACAAACGCCCTGCCGCGACTCGCTTCCCTCGGCCATGATCCCCTGATCGGAGTCCTGAAAGAGAAGCCCGACCTCCTCGGCGCCCTGGGAAAACTCGGAGAGCGCCTTGGCTGAGACCCTGTTCCTCTTCGACGGGAACGCGGTGGACGCCGCGCGCAGCGCGCGCGCTCGGGGCGAGCGAGTGATCGCGTTTTCGGACGGAGCGGCGGCTCGTCTGCTTCACGCGGGTCTTCCCTTCTCCCGATCGGTCGAGAGCCTGGGCGACGATCCCGAAATGCCGCTCTACCGGGCGGCCGCGAGCTGGACCAAGGCCTTCGGCACCAAGGCCGTGGACTCTGCCGGTCAGTCGCTCAAGGACGCTCTGGCCTTCCGGGAGACCACCTTGTGGTGGTGGGCCGAGCTGTATCTCCATCACAACACCGAGGCGGTGAAGCGGGTGCGTTTCCTGGAGACGCTCGCCCGGGTCCTCGACGGTTTCGGTGGGGCCTCGGTTCGAACCCACGGCCTTTCGGCCGACGAGACGCTGCTCGCCGAGCGGTACTGCGCAACCCGGAGCCTCAGCTTGGCGCGCGGGGATACCCAGGGCGACTCCCGCCCGGGCGCGCGCTCGGCCATGACCGCCGGGCTCCTCGAAGCGAGCAAGCTCGTGGCCACCGCGGCCAAGGGTGCGGGCGGCCGTGACGACCGCCTGGTCCCCCAATCGGTGGTCTTCGTGTCCCATGCGGCGTTTTGGAGGTCGAGAACCAGGCGCGATGGGAGCGAGGAGAGCTACGAGCACTACTTCGATGATCTCCTTTTCGAGTCGAAGCGGCGCGGTGTCCCCACCTTGACTCTCGGGGTCGGCCCTCAAAGCACCTTTCGGACGCGCACTGTGAGCGAGAAATGGAAAGAGCGCCTGTCGGTTGGGCGCGATGAGCGCTACGTCCACATCAACCGGTTCGTGACCCCGAAGGTGGCGGCGGCGGCACTCAAGGCTTTCGGAAGCGCCCTCGGCGTGCGGAATCGTTTTCAAAACGCGGGGTCTCTCCGCGCCGCGTTTTCACATCGCGGTGTTTCCTTCGACGATCTCTCCGCCGAGGACCTCGGCCGCACCCTTCTCCATCAGGTGCCGTGGGCCGCCCGTTGTCTGCTGGAATTTGAAGCCGCCTTCCGCGAAACGAGTCCGCGCCTCGTCTGTCTGTATGCCGAGAGCTCCGGTCTCGGACGCGCGGCCATCGAGGCGGCGCGGGCGCTTGGAGTGAGGTCCCTCGGGGTGCAGCACGGGATCTTGTATCCGAACTACTTTTCGTATGAGCGAACCGAAGAGGAGGTGGCGGCCGGAACGCCCATCGCCGACACCACCGCGGTGTACGGGAGAGACGGCGTTCGACTGCTCGAGACGGCCTTCCACTATCCCAAAGGCAGGGTGGTGGCGACCGGCTCGCCGCGCTACGACGCACTCGCCGCCGAGATCCGGAGCGCGGACCGCGCGGATCGGCGAGCCGACCTCGACGCCGGCCCTTCGGTGAAGCTCGTCGTCCTCGCCAGTCGCTACACCGGCATCCGCGACACCCACAAGGCCTCGGGACCCGCGTTCGCCGGACTTCTCGACGCCATCGCCCGCATCGACGGTGCGCGGCTCATCGTCAAGCCGCATCCAGCGGAGCCGAAGGATGCGTATGACCGTGACCTCGCCGCGTCCGGACTGGGGGAACGGGCGCGCGTGATCTCGGAGCGTCCGCTGACCGAGATTCTCCCGGCCGCGGACCTCCTGGTCACGGTGGAATCGCTTTCGGCCACCGAGGCGCTCGTGGCCGGAGTGCCCGTCGTCGTGCTGCGCCATCCGTCGAACCTGCGGGAGGTGGTGGCGACCGGGGCGGCTCTGGGCGTAGCCGACGGTGCGGATCCGAAATCCGCGATCGAGTCGCTGCTCTACGACGAAGCGGTCCGCGCGGCCTGGCGAAAATCGCGGGATGCATTCCTCGAGGATGTCGCGCACGGCGTCGATGGCCGGTCGCTCGATCGGCTCCTGAGTCTTGTCTCGACCATGGCGCGTCTCGAGCACGGCGAAGCCCCCGCTTAGTAGCGCGCCGCCGCGCGCGGGGTCGAAGGCCTGACCCGAAAGGCCAGGCTGATGCGCTCGCCCACCTGCTCCACGGTCTTCGGAATGCCGTGGTCGTAGTGAATCTGCGTGTCGTAGCTCATCACGAAGAGGCTGCCCGCTTCGAGGTCGGTGTGAATCACCCGCCGGGGAGCCTGCTTGCCGCGGACCGTCATACGCCGGGTTGCCCCCAACGAGAGTAAAGCGATCGGCCGGCCTGGCTCGAGTTCGTGAAGGTGATCGTTGTGGGGGGCGACGCTGTCCTGGCCCGATCGATACAGATTCAGACCCACGCTCGTGAAGGGCACGTCGAGGGCGGCCATGACTCGTTGGGCGGCGAGCCGCAAACAAGGGGGAAGCGGCTCATCGCGCGCATCGAGCCTGAACCGCGCGGTGAGTCGCGGCACGTCGACCTCGCGTTCGTACATAACGCGCCGCTCCGCCTTCCATTCCACGAGGCGTCGCAACTCACGAAACCAGTGGTCGGCTTCATAGGCGGAGACAAAGCCCGGGGTGTAGTCGATCCGTCCCAGGGCGTCGTCGACGAGCCCTTCGTGGCTCGGTTCGAAGAGTGAAAGCTGGATGGTCATGCGTTTGCCTTATTTTCGCTCATCTGGGTCCGGATCGGGTCCAAACAGTCGGAAACTGTTAGGCTTGCGCCGTTCATGAATCCAACAACGATCCGCATCGGATCGCGCGAAGTGGGCTCCACCCAGCCTTGTTTTGTCCTCGCGGAGGTGGCCTCCGCGCACGAGGGTTCGGCGGATGAAGCCCTCCGGATGCTCGACGCCGCTTTTCGGATGGGTGCGGACGGAATCAAGTTCCAGCTCTTCAAAGCCGATCGGCTGGTGGTCCATCGCCATCCGATTCGGAAGGACTTCGAGCAGATCGAACTCACCGATAAGGAGTGGCGGAAGATCCTCGCTTCGGCCCGGGGGTCCGGACTGGCTCTCTTCACCGAATGTTTCGACTTTCCATCGCTCGAACTCGCGAAAGAGGCCGGGGCCGACGCTTACAAGATCCACACCACCGATATGGAGAGCAAGGACTTCGTCCGCGCGGTGGCCGAGGTCGGCAAGCCGGTGTTCTTCGCCACCGGCGGGGTGCCCGAAGACGCCCTCGCGGAGGCCATTTCCATGGTCGGCGATCGCGAACTGGGCCTGCTCTTCGGCTTCCAGACCTTCCCGACTCCGGTCGAAGAGATCCGGTTTCGCGAGCTCGAGAGCATGAAGGCGCGATACCGGGTGCCGGTCGGATTCCTCGACCACACGGATGGCGGGACGCTCTTCGCCCTGATGGCGCCTGCCCTCTCCGTCACCTACGGCGCCGACCTCGTGGAGAAGCACTTCACCCTCGACCGTTCGAAGAAGGGCTTCGACTACCAGTCCTCGCTCAACCCTGAGGATTTCCACCGCATGGTGGAGATGATCCGCACCGCGGAACGAGCGCGTGGCGAGGCCGGTCAGCCCATGTCCACCGCGGCCGACGGGTATCACCGCAAGATGGCGCGGTTCATCGTGGCGAAGACCCTCATCGGCCGGGGCGACGTGATCACCGCGGAAAAGCTCGACTACAAACGGATCGACCCCAACAAGGACCCCGGGCTTTCGCCCCGCGACACGAACCGGATCCTCGGCCGCCACGCCCGGCATCCCATCGAGGCCGACGCCACCATCCGCGAGGACATGCTGGATTGAGCCGAACCGTGTGCCTCGTGACCGCGCGCATGGCTTCGGCGCGTTGTCCGGGCAAGGCGCTCATGGAATTGCTGCCGGGCGAGCCGCTGCTCGCGGTTCTGATCAAGCGCATGCGAACGTCGAAGACCGTCGACGAAGTGGCGCTTGCGACTTCGGTCAATCCCGAAAACGACGCCATCGCCGATCTCGGAAAGAGCCTCGGCGTTCGGGTGTTCCGGGGAGAAGAAGACGATGTCCTGAAGCGGCACATCGGCGCGGCGTGGGCGTTCGACGCGGACAACCTTGTCCGGGTGACCGGAGACAATCCCTTGACCGACGTGGGCACGATGGACGCGCTCGTCCGGCTGCACCGCGAGCGGAATGCCGACTACACCTACGTTCCCGGCGAGGCGCTGCTGATGGGAATCCTGGCGGAGGTCATTTCCCACGACGCCCTCGAGACCTCATGGAATGAAGGAGAGGCGAAGCACCGCTCCGAGCTCGTGACCCTCTACATCAAGGAACATCCCGCGGACTTCCGCATCGCCATGCTGGACCTCGACCCCCGACTGCTCCGGCCCGCCTACAGGCTCACCGTCGACCACCCCGAGGACATTCGCCTGCAGAAAGAGATCTTCCGGCTGCTCGGGCGCGGCGCGCTCGTGGACACCGCAGACGCGGTCGCTCTTCTCGACTCACGGCCGGACCTCGTGGCCATCAACGCGCACCTCACCCACAAGGGAGTCAATCACCGCTCGGTCGAACTCGACGCGATGGTGCGGGCGGCGCAGGAGAAGACGAAGCCCTAACGCGATTCGTGGCCGGTGTGGCCGTAGCCGCCCGCGCCGCGCACCGTCTCGGGCAGTTCGCTCACTTCTTCCCATTCTGCGCGCTCGACCGGGCCGATGACGAGTTGCGCGATCCTCATGCCGCGGGTCACCACAAAAGGCTCGTTTCCGTGGTTGATCAGAACCACGCCGAGTTCGCCGCGATAGTCGGAGTCGATGGTGCCGGGCGAATTCAGGACCGCGATCCCGTGCTTGAGCGCGAGACCCGAGCGCGAACGCACCTGACCCTCGAACCCTTCGGGAATGGCGAGGGAGAAACCGCAGGGAAAGAACTCGCGGGTCCCCGGCGCGATGACGCGCTCTTCCTCGATGGCGGCGCAAAGGTCCATGCCCGCGGAGCCGCCCGTCTGGTACGCAGGGAGGGGCAGGCCTTCGCCTCCCCGGAGTCGCTTGAATGGAATCTTCATGAGAGGACGAGGAGCCTATAGCCGTTCCGAGGTCGTTGAACGCCCCGCACCCCGCAAGACTTCGAGCTAGACGGGCCCGGCGGATACGATCCCTCCCACCATGACTCGAGAACGCGTCGTCCCTGGGCCGGGCCTCGCCCTCCTCACGAGCTTCACCCTTCTCTCCACGATCGCTTCCGGTCAAGGTGTTGACACGAAGCCCCCCAACGGCGCGCATCAGAAACCCGCGTTCGCCGGCCAGACCCGCGCTCCGGAGGGGAAAAGCGGCGTCGCCTACGACGTCGTGCCCGTCGCCACCGGCCTCGAGCGACCATGGAGCCTCGCCTTTCTTCCCGACGGCCGGATGCTGGTGAGCGAACGACCAGGCCGTCTGCGCGTGGTGAGCAAGGAAGGCGCGCTCTCGGCGCCCGTCACCGGTCTCCCCGCCATGGACGCGCGCGGCCAGGGTGGACTTCTCGATGTTGTTCTCGATCCCGCCTTCGCCACGAATCGCCTCATCTACTGGAGCTATTCCGAAGGACGCGAGGGAGGTGCCAACAACACCGCGGTGGCGCGCGGCCGTTTCATCGACGGGCCGGCGCCGAAGGTCGAGAACGTCGAGGTCATCTTCCATCAGACACCGTCCCTCGTCTCGACGCTCCACTTCGGTTCGCGTTGGCCTATGAACGCCCACGCGGGCAAGGACTAC
>CAZYEA010000004.1:0-43423 GCA_964646485.1 uncultured Acidobacteriota bacterium | reverse complement strand
TGTAGCTCGGTGAAGGCCCCACCTCGCCACAATCCGCCGGCGTCTCGAACCTCCACTTCGGGTCGCGTCTCGTCTTCGCCCGGGACGGAAAGCTCTTCATCACCCTTGGCGAGCGCTCAATCGAAGAAGGGCGTCATCAGGCCCAGCGCATGGACGGTCTCCTCGGCAAGGTGGTGCGGATCAACCCTGACGGGACGATCCCGGCCGACAATCCGTTCGTCGGGAAGGCGGGGGTCAGGCCCGAGATCTGGTCGATCGGCCACCGCAACATCCAGTCCGCGGCCCTTCACCCCGCGACCGGCGAACTGTGGGAGGTGGAGCACGGCGCGCGCGGAGGCGACGAGCTGAACGTAGTCCGCAAAGGCAGGGACTACGGCTGGCCCACGATCACCTACGGCATCGAATATCGCGGCACGCCCGTCACGGGCGACATCACCGCAAAGGAAGGCATGGAGCAGCCCGTCTACTACTGGGATCCGGTCATCGCGCCCTCGGGCATGGTGTTCTACACCGGCGATCTCTTCCCGGCCTGGAAGGGCAGTGTCTTCATCGGCGGTCTCGCGAGCACGAACCTCGTGCGCCTTGCCATGGACGGTGACAAGGTGACAGGAGAGGAGCGTCTGCTCACCGACCTGCAGCCGAAACGCGAACGCATCCGCGACGTCCGACAAGGCCCCGAAGGTGCCCTGTACGTGCTGACCGACGACCCGCAGGGCCGGGTTCTGAAGATCGTGCCCGCCGCGAAGAAGTCGGCCGCGATCGAATAAGCCGCGCCTCCTAGCCGCCCACCAGCTTCTGAAGGTGTTCGGGGTAGCGGTCGCCGTGGACTTCCACCTTCGCGGCCGCGGCGTCGATCTCGCGCAGGTCGTCCGCGCCAAGATCCAGATCGACGGCGCCGATATTTTCCTCGAGTCGTGAGAGCCTGGTGGTGCCGGGGATGGGCACGATCCACGGCCTCTGCGCGAGAAGCCAGGCAAGGGCGATCTGCGCGGGCGTGGCGTTACGCTTGCGGCCGAGTTCGGTGAGCATGGCGATGAAGGCCTGATTGGCCTTGATCGCCTCGGGCGAGAACCGCGGCAGAGCACTACGGAAATCCCCGTCCGGCAGTTTCGTGTCCGCGGTCATAGCACCGGTGAGGAAGCCGCGGCCGAGAGGGCTATAGGGCACAAGACCAATGCCCAGCTCTTCGAGGGTCGGAAGCACCTCACGCTCGGGCTCGCGCCACCAAAGCGAATACTCGTTCTGGAGCGCAGTGACCGGCTGCACGGAGTGGGCGCGGCGCAGAGTCTTCATGCTCGCCTCCGACATCCCGAAGTGGCGAACCTTGCCCGCCTCGATGAGCTCCTTCACCGTGCCGGCGACGTCCTCGATGGGCACTGCGGGATCGACGCGGTGCTGGTAGAGGAGGTCGATGTAGTCGGTCTGCAGGCGCTTGAGCGAAGCCTCGACGACCTCGCGGATGTGCTCGGGCCGGCTGTTGAGCCCTTGCCAGCCCGGGCTTCCGTCAGGGTTCAGTTGGAAGCCGAACTTCGTGGCGATGACCACGCGTTCACGGACGGGCGAGAGCGCCTTGCCGAGGAGAGTCTCGTTGGTGAACGGTCCATACGACTCGGCGGTATCGAAGAAGGTGACGCCGCGGTCGACCACTGCGCGCGTGAGCGCGATCATCTCCGTCTCGTCCTGGCGCACGCCGTAGGACGCGCTCATTCCCATGGCTCCAAAACCGAGGGCTGAGACCTCGAGGCCACTCTTGCCCAGTCTTCGTTTCTTCATGGCGGAAGTCTCCCATGGGAGCCTGGTCGCGTCTGAGGCGTGGCAAGATGGGCGGGAAAGGACGCTCGCACCCATGAAGCCCAAGAACACGATCTGCCTCTGGTTCGACAAGGACGCCCATGACGCCGCCCAGTTCTACGCGGCCACGTTTCCGGAGAGCACGGTCACGGGCGTGCATCGCGCCCCCGCGGACTACCCAAGCGGGAAGGCCGGCGACGTCCTGACCGTGGAGTTCACGGTTCTTGGAATTCCCTGCCTCGGCCTCAACGGCGGGCCCGCATTCAAGCACACGGAAGCGTTCTCGTTTCAGGTGGCGACCGACACTCAGGAAGAAACGGACCGCTACTGGAACGCGATCCTCGGCAACGGGGGACAGGCGAGCAACTGCGGGTGGTGCAAGGATCGGTGGGGCTTGTCCTGGCAGATCACTCCTCGCGCCCTGACCGACGGCATGGCCGCGGGCGGCGAAGCGTCGAAGCGGGTCTTCGCGGCCATGATGACCATGCAGAAGATCGACATCGCGAAGATCGAGGCGGCCCGCAGAGGCCAATAGGCCTCGACCTTGACCCCCGACGTCCTCAGCGCGCGTTGCCCGCGAGGTGATCCACGGCCGCCTGAAGACTCGGGGGATCGATCGCCGGGTAGCGGAAGAGCTGAGGACGAACGGCGGCGAAGAGGGTCTGGAGGAGAGTCGGGTCGACAATGCCGCCCCGCACCAGGGCGCTCACATCCTCCATGTCACGGGCATGGCCACGCTCGAGCTTCGAGAGGGCCTGAGTGTAAGGGTCGAAGTGATGGACGGCGAGCTTCCCGATCTGCCTTACGAACTCGCATCGATCGCGCCAGCCGGGAAGGGGCGGAACGAAGTGGCCGGGCGAGACGATCTCCACGTTCACATCGAGTGTGTCTTTGAGCCCCACCATTGCGCGGAGCACTTCGTCCCTCTCGGGCTCAAACGTGAGGTCGATATCGAGAGTCGAATCGCGCAGGCCCCGGAGGAGTTGTGACGCTCCGCCGGTGAGATAAACGCGGGTCGGTTCCCCGGCCGCCCGCGACAGTTCGTCCAGGAAAGCGCGGAGCTTCGGAGCGTCTAGGGGCGCGCGCACGCGAGAGCTCTCTCGTAGCTGACCAGCCGCCGGATCAGAGCGTTGTACTGGCCGTGGGCGTTGTCACCATGCGTGTGGTCCAGCAGCGCGTACAAGCGGTGCTCGGGGTTGTCGAGCACCGGACCGAGCCGGACCCCGAGCGCGCGAAGCCTGGGCGAGCCGATCGAAACCAGCAGCGATTCAATGGTCTCCTCGTTGCGCAGAAGATCGGCGAGACCCTTGTCGATCAATTCAGCGCCAGGAAGGCCCTGCATGCGGCGATTGTACAAGCGCGGCCTTCAGGCGAGTGGCGTCTCGCCACTGCCCTGCTCCCGGCCTGCAGCGCCGCCACCCCGACCGACAGCGCCATCCGCGGTTAAGGTTGCGTCTCAGGCATCAAGGTGACGTTCACCGAGCGATATCCGACCCGAAGGCCAGAAGGCGGCCATCGCAGTCTTTCACCATGAACTCGCGGGAACGCCACGGCATGTCCGCGACGCCGCGGGCGAATTCGACGCCGCGCTCCGAGTATTCGCGAAAGAGGGCGTCCGCGTCTTCGATGAAGATATAGGCGTCGAGGAGTTCGTCCGCTTCCTTGTCCGGGTTCGGGGTGGGCGGGTCCGCGCATCGGAAGTGGATCTTGTGGCCGTCGCGTTCGACGATCGCGTAGACCGGCGGATCCTGCCACGTGCCGAGGCAGCGGAAGCCGAGCTTCTCCTCGTAGTACGCAAGGGTCGCGCGGATGTCGCGGGTGAAGAACTGGGGCGCGATCTGGAGGATCACGCGGGGCACGCTACCATCGGGCGCTCATGAAGGCTCCGAGGGTGCGCTTGCGAGAGTCGACGCTCGTCGCGTCGTCGGCGGTCGATCTGCTCGCCTACCTCGAGCGCAAGGGCTTCAACCGCGACCGCGTGTGCCGAGCCGCGGACATCGACCCCAAAGCTCTCATCGGCCCCGATGCGCGAATCCCCGGATCCTGGAAGGAGCGCCTGTGGGCTGAGGCGGAGCGGATCACGAACGACCCCGACCTTGGGCTTCACACCGCGGAGAGCTACAACCCAGGCGCCCTCGGCGTGGCGGGCTACGTCGTCTTGAGCTGCGCCACCGCGGCCCAGGTGCTCGAGCGATTGTCCCGCTATGCCTCGCTCATGAATGACGGCCTCCGGGTTCGGCTCGTCCGCGGGGGCGACACCACCGTGATCGTCGCCGAAGCCATAGCAGGCCTCGATAACTACCTGGAGCGGAGGCCGCGCGAACCCTTCGAAGTCATCGCCGCGAGCGTCGTGCTCACCCTTTCCCGACTGATCAACCGCAGGATCACGCCGCGTGAGGTCACGTTTCGTCACAAGGCGCCAGCATCCATCACCGAGCACGTGCGCATCTTCGGGCTCGAGCCGAAGTTCGGAACGAAGGAGAACCGAGTCGGCTTTCGCTCCCGCGACCTCGAGGCCCCGGTGATCTCCGCCAATCCCGCCCTTCTCGCCGCCTTCGAGCAGCGCGCGGAGGCGCTCACCGCGAGCCTCGACCGCCACGGACCGCTCACCCGCCGCGCCCTCGACGTGCTGCGCGACAAGATGAAGGGCGTGGTTCCCCCGCTCCAGGAGGTGGCGAGCGAGCTCGCCATGAGCAGCCGCACCGTGCAGCGCGCCCTGCGGCAGGAAGGAACCACGTACCAGAAGCTCGTGGACGAGGCCCAGCGCGACCTCGCGGTTTCGTACCTCAAACGAAGTGGCGTCTCCGCCTCCGAGGTGGCGTTTCTTCTCGGCTTTTCCGAGCTCTCCGCCTTCAGCCGCGCCTTCAAACGCTGGACCGGCTCGGCGCCCGCGAAGTTCCGAATGGCCTGAACTCGTCACCTAGAACTCCCAGCCCATGTGCAGGGACGCGTTGGGCGCGAACTTCTCCACCTCGTAGCTCGTCCCGCGCACCGCGGTGCTGCCGGAGTAGACGTGATTCAAGGTGAAGGCCGCCGTCGGATAGAGGTAGAGGTGCTTGCCGAGGTGGAGGTAGTACCCGCCGGTGATCCCGGTGTTGAGCTGCTTGAACCGGGTGGAGCCGCCGAGGGTCTGTGAGCCGAGCGTCCAGTTCTGATTGAGCGCGACCACGCCAAGCGCTGGACCGTTCCGGCGCGGCCCGTTGAACCGATAGGTCACGCGGAGGACCTGCACCGAGGTCGCGGTGGCTTTCCACTTGGCAGCCTCGAAGCTGTCGTCGCCCTTGAGCAGGAAGCTCGGGACTTCGTAGCGGCCCGTGCCGAAAGCCGCCTGCATCCGGTTCCCCAGGGACACGTTCACGATCCCGGAGTAGCCGTCGATGCCGTAGGAAAGCACGTCCGACTCGGCCGCGAAAGAGGTATTGGGGCGAGGCGTCACGTCGGTCTGGGCATGGGCCGCAGGGGCCAGGACGAGGGCCAGGGTCAGGGGGGCAACGGTGTTCTTGAGCAGGTTCTTCATGGGGTTTCTCCTTGGGGTGGGCCGCGTGATTGCGGCGTGAGGGAAGAATCGCCGCGATCTCGAAGACAAGGAATGATCCCGAGCGCCAACGACTTGACCGATCGCGCCACGCCCGGCGCCCCTGGTTTCTTGACATATGTCTTGACAGGCATATTCTCTTTCGGGCATATTCCATCTCGTGATCGAGACCTTCACCGCCCTCGCCGAGCCCAACCGGCTCCGCATCGTCGACCTGCTGAGGGACGGTCCGCGCTCCGTGAATGACATCGGGGCGCGACTGAAGCTGGCTCAACCCCAGGTATCGAAGCACTTGCGCGTCCTGAAGACCGCGCGCCTCGTGGACGTGGAACCGCGCGCCCAGCAGCGTCTGTACGGCCTGCGCGGCGATCGCCTGCGCGACCTCAGCCGGTGGCTCGACAACTATCGCGCCCTGTGGGCCGAGCGCATGGATCAACTCGACGATCTCGTTCAGGAACTGGGCGAGGCGGATCGAAAGAAAGAGGAACGCAATGCCCGTCGCCGAAAAAAGAAGTGACACCATGAAGCCCCGAGGCGCCACCCTGGACCGCGTGTCGGACACCGCGCTCGTGTGGAAGCACACCCTGCGCGCGAAGGCATCGATCTCCTTCGATGCCTACACCAGGCCTGAGCTGGTAAAGCGCTGGTGGGCTCCCAGGTCGCGCGGACTTGAAATGGTGCAGTGCGAGGCCGACGTTCGGGTGGGCGGGGCCTACGTGTACGCGCTCGCCCGCGACGGCAAGGTGGTGGTGACCTTCACCGGCAAATACCTGGAGATCGATCGCCCCCATCGCGTCGTGTACACCGCGGCCATGGCTCCCTTTCCCGACGAGATCGTGGCCACCGTGACCTTCGTCGAAAAGGACGGAATGACCGAGCTCGTGGCGCGCGAGGTGTACCCCTCGAAGAAGGTCCTCGACGAAGCCATCGCCTCGGGGATGGAGTCAGGAGCGATGGAGACCTTCGCCCAACTCGCGGAGTTGGTGGCGACGCGGTAAGACGTTTCTTGGGAACTACCCTCCGGGGAAGAATGTTCTTTGTACAAACCAGAACGTTCCCGCGAGACTAACGCAAATCGATCCGGCGTAGGCGACGCGCCGCGCCCATAACCCGCTGCGCCTCGCCAGCACGGCGAGTGCGGTCGCGACCACGGCCACGATGGCGAGCTGGCCGAGCTCGACCCCGAGGTTGAAGGCGAAGAGCGACCAGCCGAGAGCGGTCTGCGGCAGGCCGAACTCCTTGAGGACCGAGGCGAAGCCGAAGCCGTGAATGAGGCCGAACCCCGCGGCCAGAATGGCGCGGATGTCGCGGCCATGATGGCCGGTGCGCGCCGCGTCCCCCAGGACCAGAAGGTTGTCGACACCCACCACGATGATGGTGAGGGCGATGAGAGGCTCGACCAGGCGGGAGGGCGGTGAAACCAGATCGAGCGCGGCCAGGGACAGGGTGATGCTGTGGCCGACGGTGAACGCGGTGACGATGAGGGCGAGGCGGCCGAAGGACCCGCGCAGGAGCAGGAGGCCCACCAGGAAGAGGATGTGATCGGGCCCGATGAGGATGTGCTCGATGCCGGAGAGCACGAACGTCTTCACCACGGCCAGGCGCCCCTGTCTCGTGCCCGAGTAGTACGCCGCGTTCTGAAGGGAGACGTCGAGGATGGCCTGATGCCGGAGCGCGCCGTCCTCATAGATGTTCACGAAGGTCTGGTGTTTGGGGTCGTAGGGAAAGACGAGCGCGTTCAAGGCGAGGTGAGCGGGTCGAGACGGCGAGACGGTGAAAGCGAGGCGCAGGCTCTGTCTCTCCCCAAGCGTTTCGAGGGCGCCCCACTCGACTCCAATGGGCTGCCCATCGACGACGAAGCGGATCCGGGGCGAGAGCAGGCGCACCAGAGCGTCGCGCGAGGCTTTCGCCACGTCCGGATCGGCAAGGGCTTCGGGAAGCACGTCGGCGAGCTCGGCCGCGGCGTCGAAGTCGTGAACCACGAGCGTTCCATTCACACCCCTCCCACTGACGAAGAGATCGAGGTAGCTGAAGGGCGCGGGGTGCGCCTCCGCCGTTCCCGCCTCAATCATGAGCGCGGCAGCGAGAACGAACGGGGCGAGAGATCGGCGCATGGCCGCGGCAGTGTACCCGCGCGTTTGGCCGAACGAGGAGCCTCGCCCACGGCCGCGCCCGGGGGACCTCGCTCCCCCGCCCGAGGTGTGGTCCGCGTTGCCAGCAAGACCGGGACACTAGAATGGCGGCTCCGGGGGGCTCTTCCTCCTCGGGAACCGAGGTCTTATGAAGTCCACGTTCACCATCGCGGGAAGAAGGGTCGGCATCGGCGAGCCCGCCTACGTCATCGCCGAGGCGGGAGTCAACCACGACTGCCGGCTCGACCGGGGACAGGCCCTCGTCGACACCGCCAAAGCCGCGGGCTTCGACGCCATCAAGTTCCAGAGCTACACCGCCTCCAAGATCGCGACTCGGGTGGCCCCGCGTTACTGGGTCGAGCCGAAGGATCCGCACGGCACCCAGTGGGACACCTTCGCGAAGCTCGACAAGCTGTCGGACGACGACTTCAAGACGCTCATCCACTACGCGCGCAAGGCCGGAATCGTCGCGTTCTCGACGCCGTTCGATGACGGGGCGGTCGACTTCCTGGTCTCCCTCGACATGCCCACCTTCAAGATCGCCTCCGCCGACCTCACCTGCAAGCCCCTCCTGGAGCGGGTGGCGGGGGCCGGCCGGCCCCTCATCCTGTCCACCGGCACCTCCACCCTGGCCGAGATCGACGAGGCCCTCGAGACCCTGGCCGCCAAGGGCTGCAGTGAAGTGGTCCTGCTCCACTGCACGCTCAAATACCCCTGTCCCGCGGAGGGCATCAACCTCAGGATGATGACCCACATGATGCAGGCGTTCCCGGGAATTCCCGTGGGCCTTTCCGACCATTCCCTCGGCATCAGCGTGCCTCAGGCCGCGGTGGCCATGGGCGCCTGCATGATCGAGAAGCACTACACCATCGACAAGACAATTCAGGGCTCGCCCGACCATCACCTCTCCGTGGATCCTCCCGAAGGAAAGGCCATGATCGAAGGCATCCGCACCATCGAACGCGCGTTCGGCCGCGCGGTCAAAGGCCTCGAACCCCTTGAGAAGGAGGCCTTCCTGTACGCGCGCCGGAGCGTCACCTCCGCGAAGGCCATCGCCAGGGGCGCCACCATTACCCGGGACATGCTGACCTACAAGCGTCCGGGCACGGGCATCTCGCCCCGCTTCTTCGATCTCGTGGTCGGGCGTCAGGCCAAGCAGGACATTCCCGAGGACACGACGCTCAGCTGGGAGATGGTTTGAGAGTCACCGCCGTTATTCCGGCCCGCGGTGGGTCGGATCGCGTTCCCTATCTCAACATCAGGCGGCTCGGCGACGCTCCCCTCCTCGCCCACACCCTCCGGGCGGCGAAGGAGGCGAAGGGCATCGACCGGATCATCGTCTCCACGGACGACGAGACGGTCGCGGAAATCGCACGAGCCCACGGCGCCGAGGTTCCCTTCCTCCGCCCGAAGGAGCTCTCGGGCGACCTCTCCAGCCTGATGCCGGTGGTAAGGCACGCGGTGGCCGAAGCGGAGAAGGGCGGTGAGCGACCCGACGTGGTCCTGGTTCTCCAGGCCACCACACCCTTCCGCACCGCGAAGAGTATCGACGAAGCGCTGGGGCAGATCGCCACCGGGCGCTTCACCGCCGTGGTCTCCGTCACCTCCGACCTCTCGCTGCGGTGGAAGGCCGAGGAGGGCCGGCTCCGTCCCTTGTTCGATCGGGCCGGCCGTCGCGACGAGCAGGAACCGGTGTATCTCGAGAACGGGGCCATCGTGGCCATCGCTCGCGACGTCCTCGAAAGCGACGCCCGCTTCGGAGATTCGGTGGGCTTCGTGGTGCTCGACAAACGCGAAGGCTTCACCGTTCACGACCTCGATGACTTCTGGATGGCCGAGCGCCTGTTGCGCGAGCCGCGGATCCTGTTCCGAGTGGACGGGTCGCGGGTGCGGGGCATGGGCCATGTCTATCGCTCTCTTGCGGTGGCCGAGGCCCTGCGCGAAGGTTCGCGCGCGGAGATCGCCTTCCTGATGAGCGCCGACCATGCCGAAGGCATCGCCACCGTCTCGAAGAGCGGCTACCCGGTGCGGGTGTTCAAGTCGGGGGGGCTCGAGGCCCTGATCGATTCGATCCGGGACTTCGCCCCGTCGGTGGTCATCAACGACCTTCCCCTCGTCGAAGAGACCTACCTTCGCTCGCTCGGACGGCTGGGCACGGTCACCATCAACCTCGTCGACACCTTGGACGACCTCGAACGGGTCTCCCGCGACGCCCAGTTCGTGATCTCGGTGATGAACGAGGACCGCGAAACGCCCGAGGGCTTCTACGGCGGCCCCGCCTTCGCGATCCTGAGGCGCCATTTCCAGGGACGCGCGCACGTCTTCCGCGAGAAGCCCGTGAAGATCCTGCTCACCTTCGGCGGCGCCGATCCTCAGGCCCTGACCCTGAAGGTGGCCCGGGCGCTCGCCCCCCTCACCCGGGACGTCGAGATTCTCTCCGTGGCCGGCCCCGCGTTTCCTCACACCCATGTCTTCGAAGCGCTGCAGCGCACCCTCGGCCACCCCCTGCCCCTGGTCAAGGGCGTCGACGTGCAGATCGCCGACCTCATGCTCGATGCGGATCTGGTCCTGTGTTCGGGCGGCATGTCGGTCTACGAGATCGCGGCCCTGGGCACGCCGGGGGTGGTTCTCGCTCAAAACGCGAGAGAGGATCGGCGCATGCGAGAATTCTCGAGGTTCGGAACCATCGAGTATCTGGGCCTCGGCGTCGATGTCGAGGAAGCCGCGATTCTCGAGGCGGTGAGGCGGATCCTCGCCGAGCCGGAGAAGCGCCGGCGGATGGGCGAGCGGGGCCGCTCGCTGGTGGACGGATACGGCGCGGCGCGGGCGGCCGAGATCGTGCTCGAGCAGGCTCAGGCCCAGGGTCAGGCGGAAACAAACGGCAGGCCGCGGTGAGGCGGCTCAAGGAAGGAATTCAATGAAGGTCTTCATCACCGGCGGCGCGGGCTTCATCGGAGGGCACCTCTCGGAAGCGCTCCTCGGCGCCGGTCATGACGTGGACATCCTGGACGACCTCTCCACGGGCTCCATCGAGAACATCGAGCACCTCAAGGGCCGCAAGGGGTTCTCCTACACCATCGACACGGTGATGAACGAGAGTCTCACCGCCGAGATGATCGACCGCGCCGACGTGGTGGTGCACCTCGCCGCCGCGGTGGGGGTGAAGCTCATCGTCGAGAGCCCGGTGCGCACCATCGAAACCAACGTCCACGCCACCGAGATCGTCCTCCGCCACGCCAACAAGAAGCGCAAGAAGGTCCTCATCGCCTCCACCTCCGAGGTCTACGGCAAGAGCACCGACGTGCCCTTCCGCGAGGACGGCGACCTCGTCATGGGCGCTTCCATCAAGGGCCGCTGGTCCTACGCGTGCAGCAAGGCCATCGACGAGTTCCTGGCCCTCGCCTACCACAAGGAGAAGAAGCTCCCGGTGGTGGTGTTCCGCCTCTTCAACACCGTGGGCCCGCGCCAGACCGGCCGCTACGGCATGGTCATTCCGAACTTCGTGAGGCAGGCGATCTCCGGCCATCCGATCACCGTCTACGGCGACGGCGAGCAGCGGAGATGCTTCACCGACGTGTCCGACGTGGTGTGGGCCCTCCTGCGCCTCGCCGAGAACGAAGAGGCGGTCGGCCAGGTCATCAACATCGGGAACGATTCGCGTGAGGTCTCGATCATGGAGCTCGCGAAGCTCGTCAAGGCCAAGACCAAGTCGAGGAGCGAGATCGTGCTCGTGCCCTACGCCCAGGCCTACGAAGAGGGCTTCGAGGACATGCCGCGGCGGATCCCGGATCTCACCAAGATCAAGAAGCTCATCGGCTACGAGCCGAAGGTCGGCCTCGACGGCATTCTCGACCGGGTGATCGAGCACTTCATGACCGACGAGGGCCGGGTCTGACCGAAAAACCCGCGCACTCGCTGAGAGGCCTCGCGCGGCTGTCGCTCGCCTACGGGACCGCCGACGTCCTGGGCCGGGCCATCGACTTCCTGCTCGTCCCGTTGTACATGGCGTACCTCGAGCCCGAGGACTACGGCGCGCTCGCCCTGCTCTTCCTGCTCTCGACCTTCCTCAAGCCGGTGGTCCGGCTCGGTCTCGATTCGGGCTTTCTCCGGATCTACTACGACGTAAAGGAAGAGGAACGTCCGCGTTTCGCGGGGACCATGGCGCTCTTCGCCGCGGGTGTGGCCTCCACCGTCTTCGCCCTCGCGTGGCTCTTCTCGAGGCAGATCTCGGTCGCATTGTTCGAGAACCCGAACGGCATTCTGTGGGTGCGCCTCGTCGCCCTCGACCTGCTCGCCTCCTCGTTCGTCTTCGTTCCCTTCGCCCTGTTCCGGGTCGAGGGCAAGGCGTCACTGCTTTCGAGCTTCTCTTTGATCCGTCACTCCGCGAATACCGTGGTGAAGGTCATTCTGGTGCTGTTGGGCCACGGCGTCACCGGGGTCCTGATTTCGGACGCGGCCGCGAGTCTCCTGCTCGCCTTCCTCCTCCTCTTCGAACTGCGCTCGCGGGCCCGTCCCGCCTTCGATTGGCCGCCGCTTGGTGAAGCTCTGCGTTTCGGCCTGCCCAAGGTGCCGCACAGCGTCCTCGTCCAGGTCCTGAATCTGGCCGACCGGCGGATCCTCGAAGGCTTCGTTTCCCTGGGCGAGGTCGGCATCTATTCGGTGGGCAACAATTTCGGCGGGGCCATGAAGTTCCCACTCTCCGCCTTCGAGCCGGCCTGGCAGCCTTTCGTATTCGAGAACGCGAAGAAAGAGAGCGGGGCGAAGGAGATTGCCCTCGTGGCCACGCGCATGGCCATCGTGTTCGTGGTGACCGCTCTCGCTCTCGCCCTCCTTCTCCCCGATGTCCTGATCTTCGTGAGCCGAAAGGTCGCCTATCACGCCGCGGCGCCGGTGGTGCCGGTGATCGTTCTCGCCTTCCTTTTCCAAGGCTTCTTCCTGCTCTCCTCGATCGGCATCACGATCACCAAGGAAGCGCGGTACTACCCGATGATCACCGCTTTCGCCGCGGCCCTGAACATCGGCTTGAACTTCGCCCTCATACCCGGTTTCGGCATCATGGGCTCCGCCTGGGCCACGGTCGCGGGCTACGCCCTGATGGCCTTCGCCGGCGCCGTGATTTCGAACCGCCTCTATCCGATTCCGATCCGGTGGGGGCGGATCCTCGGCGCCTTGGCCGCCGCCTTCGCCTTCTTCGTGCTCGGTACCCTGCTCGGGCCAAACCTTTCAGGCGCCCTCGGCCGGGGCGGACTCGGGATCGCTTTCGCGTTGTTCGTATGGCGGGCGATCTTCGAGGAGGCGGACCGCGCCGAACTCCTCAAGGTGGTCGGGCTCTAAACCGCGGCGCGCCGCCCTTATCGGATCATGTAGACGTACCAGGATCCGTCGAGTCGGCTGAACGCGTAGTTCGGCGCTCCGGGCGAGGGAGCACCCGAAAAGCCGTCGATCCCGCTCACGAGCGGCTTTGGTTGGGTGGCCGCGAAGGCGAGGGACATGCGCCAGCCCCGATTGGCGCCACCCCACCCGGCCACGGACAGATGAACGGTCCCGTCCGGCCATACATCGATCCGCTCGGAATCCACCGCCCGCATGAGGCGCGTGTATTCGGCGGCGCGATCCGGGCTCAGGCCGGACTCTGAGGGAGGCTTGAAGATGAGGGGCTGCTCGGGCCGGGAGAACGCCTCGCCGAATCGAACCACGGTCTCCAGGCCGTCGGCGACCGCCATGTCCTTGAGCCGATCGAGGTCGGCGCGATGGCTCGCGAGAATGGCGGCGACCGCCTCCTGCTTCGGCGGACGGGAGGCGGCGAGGTAGAAGGCGGTGGCGACCCCTGCGCCCAGGAACAGGGCGAGGCACGCTGAAACCATGCCCCTGCGAACGCGCCTGGTCCAGAGCGCGGGCTCGGGTCGTCGGGACGCGCGAGAGAGAGTCACGAGAAAGGCCACGACGACGACGGCGGCGTAGACCCAACCGAGGCCGCTGCGTCCGCTGGACAACACGAGCAGGCCTCCCACGAACAGAAAGACCAGGGCGAGAACGCCCGAGAGCGCCGCGATCAGGAGGTCGAACAAGGGGGGCTCAGTCGAGGCCCGGCTCCACCAGCGCCGACTCCGGCTTGATGAAGGTGTGCTTTTCCGAATCCTTCAGGATCTGCAGCACTTCGTCCACCCCGATTTCCTGCGAAGCCTTGAAGCACTCGATGTCCTGGTTGGTACGGGACACCGTCGAGTTGTCACAGCATATGGAGACGGGGATGCCGTGCTCGAGCAGGATCCGGATCGGGTGGGGAGCCCCTTTCTTCACTGCTCCGGTGTGCTGATTGGAGGAGATGCAACACTCGACCAGGATCTTGTCCTTGGCCAGCCGCTTGAGCAGGGCGGAGTCGGAGACCGCCGAGCAGCCGTGACCGATGCGCTGGCACCCGAGGCCGTCGATCGCTTCCCAGATATAGCGCGGGGGTCCGTCTTCGCCCGCGTGGGCGGTGAGGCCGAGGCGACCGAGGCGGGCGATCTCGTAAGAGCTCGCGAAGAGGTGGGGCGGATTCCCCGATTCGGGCCCCGCGATGTCGAAGCCCACCACTCCGGTGCGGGCATGCAGGTGCTGGGCCTCGGAAATCGCGGAGCGGGCGAGGATCTTCGCGATGTGCGGCCCGTGCTGCCGCATGGCGATCACGATGAGGCCGAGCTTCATGCCGTGGCGTTTGTTCGCGTGGTTCATCCCGGAGAGCACGGCGCGGATGGACTGGCGCGGGGTGAGCCCCGCGAAAGTGTGGATGACCGGCGAGTAGCGCAACTCCAGAGTGCGGACCCCCGACTTCGCGGCGTCGTCCACGATGGCCTCGGTGACCTTCGAGATGTTCTCGTAGAACTGGGTGATCCAGAGCGGATAGTGCATCTTGTCGAGGTAGGACATGAGCGTCCCCTCCTCGTGCTCCTGGATCTCGAGCCGGCGGCGCATCTCTTCGATGGTTTCCACGGGGTTCAAGCCGTGGTGGCGCATCAGTTCCCAGGTGACCTCGACCGGAATCGAGCCGTCGGTGTGCTGGTGAAGCTCGACCTTGGGCGCCGCGGTGATGCGTGGGTCGATGTCGATGTCCACCCGGGCATTCTAGCGGGCGGTCTAAGATCCCCTTCCGGTGTCCAATTCCCCTAAACCCCGCGTTCTCATCGTCGACGATGACGCGATCTTCCGGCGCCTGCTCGAGAAACACTTCGCCACCCGGGGGTTCGAGACGGTCTGCGCCAGAGGCCTCGCCGAAGGCCTCGCCGCCTACGCGCAGGCGCGCTTCGATCTCGTGGTCGTCGACTATCTCCTCGAAGACGGCAACGGCCATGACTTCGTGCAGGGGGTTCGGGAAACCGACCTCGATGTGCCCATCCTGGTGGTCTCGGGGGCCTTTGACATCGACGCCCTCACCGGCTTCGTCCGTGAGGCGATCGACGACGTCCTCCCCAAGCCCATCGACTTCGCGCGGCTCGAAGAGGTGACCCTTCGCCTCTCGCGCCTGGGGCGGGAGCGGCGACGGATGCGGCGACGCGCGGTCGCCCTGCTCGAGATCTCGAAGAATCTCAAGGTCGGGGGCGACTCGAAAAAGCTCCTCAGCCGCTTCGTGCGCGCGGTCTCGGAGATCACACCCTTCCGCCGGTCCGCGATCTACATCACCGAGGGTGACCCGCGCCTCGCCTTCCGCGCCGCCGTCCACGGAGCGGACGCCCTTCCGGACCGGGTGCCCACCGCGGAGCTGTTCAAGGCCTTCGAGAGAGGCTTCAAGCTGGACCTCGCCTCGTACGTGCCCGGGTCCTTCCTGCTGAAGAACCCGCCGGCTCCAACCGTTCCCTATTCCGAGGCGCGCGCGCGGCGGCACTCACCGGAGCCGGGCGACCACGGTCTCGTGGAGATCCGCTCACCGCATCACCTCTGGGGCTACATCCTCTTCGAGGATCCGGACGACTCCCAGCGGCCGTCGGAAGACAGCATGCGCCTGCTGTCCCTGCTCTCGGGCTATGTGGCCACCGTCCTCGAAAACCGCGATTCGTACGACGCCGAGGCGCGACTCCGCTCGCGGCTCGAGATGGTGAGGGACGTCGTCCACCTCGCCCTCGAGCGCGCCGACCTCGCCGCCGCGCGGTCGGTGATGACCGCGGCCGCGGTGACCCGCGCGGGCTATGCCTTTTCGGCCTTTCTGGAAAGACATCTCGACGGCCGGTGGACCCTCGAGGCCCCCTGTCCGTCCTTCCAGGGGGCGAGAAGCCCTGGCCTGATGGGCGACGTGCTCGAGCTGCAGAGGGACACCGCCCGGCCCGGCGAGGCTCTACATCTGCCGAGGCAGAGCTTCATCCTCGGGCATGCTCCGAGGTTTTCCTGCGCGATCCCGGTTTTTTCGGGCTCGGACTTCCGCGGCTACTTCGTGATCGAGGACGACGTCCGACAGGCCATCGAAGAAGCGGACGAAGCCGCCTTCCTGACCATGTCCGATCAGATGGGTCTGCTCATACGGCGCCTCGACTATGAGCGTGAACTCGCCCGGAAAAGCGCCGAGGTCCAGGCCTCTTACAACCAGCTCGAAGCCATCCACGAGGAGAACGTCCGTATCCAGGGAGTGCTGCGCCGCTACGTGCCCCCCTCCACCTGGGACAAGATCGACCGGCTCGGGCCGGAGGGTCCTCAAGGGATCGAGGAAGTGGTCGACCGCGCGGTGATGTTCGTGGACATCTGCGGCTTCACCAACGCCATCGAACTGCTCAAACCTCCGCAGGTGGTGGCCATGCTCAACGTCTATTGCACGGTGGTCGCGGCCATCTGCTATCAGCACGGAGGCGAGGTGGTGAAGTACATCGGCGACGGGATCATGGGCTTCTTCCAGGACGGCATCGAAGCCATCGCCGCCACCTCCGACATCCTGGATGCCCGCGGCAAGATCGCGGAGCAGCTTCGGGCCCACGACGTGGACCCCATCGAACTGCGGGTCGGGGTCGCGTGGGGGCCCACCATCGTGACCTCGGTGGGACCCTTCTATCAGCAGGACCGAACCCTGCTCGGCGACACTGTGAATACGGCTTCGCGTCTGGAACATCGGGCCATGCCGGGCTCAGCTCTTCTGGACAGCGGGCTCATCGGCGACCGGAACCCTGAATCGCTGGGCCTCAAGTCGGTCGGCATCCTGAACCTCAGAGGAAAGCGGAAGCCGGTGACCGTGCTGACCCTGGAGGCGGACGTGAGCCACTACACCACCGAGGCCACGGGCGAGGTCGTGCGCAACCGTCGGGCCAGCGACCGGGTCAAGCTCGACAACCTCGTCTAGGCGAGAGCCTTGCTCACCTCGGCTTTGAGGTCTTCGAGCCTGGGGTGGTCCCCGGGGAACTGGCTCGAATACTTGTAGGGCATGGCGCCGTCCGGCATGAGGAGGAGGACGCCGCCGAGCTGAAAGGCGTCTCCATACACCCCGGGCTGCGAGAAGCCGGCCTGGCGGGCTTCCGCCGCGCGCTTGAAAACCTTGGGGGTCAGGAAGGCGAGGAGGGGGCGCTTGAATTCGAGGGCCTTGTAGATGGCACGCTTCTCGTCCACGTAGACGGGCAGGTCGATCTTCGTCTCCTCGACGAACGCCTTCGCGTATCGCAGGCTGGAGTGCCCGATGATCACGGCCTGCGCGCCCAGCTTCTCGAAGGCCTCTCGCTCGCGGTGCACCTGCACCGCCTGCTCGCGGCAGAAGATTCAGCCGAAGTGGCGGACGAATATGAAGAGGGTCGGCTTCTTCTTCGCGATGGCGGCAAGGGAGACGTCCTTGCCGTCCAGGTCCTTCACCACGAATTCGGCCATGGTCATTGGCCTCCCTGCTTGAGGATGCGTTCGATTACCGGTCGGGAGCCTTCGAGGGCGGTGCGCTGCATGTAGAAGGCGAGGCCGCGCTCACCCCCAAGCTCCTCGCCGTTGCCCGCGCGCCCGGGCCCGCCGTGAACGAGCTGGGGCAGCACGGTACCCGGACCGGGGGAAAGTTCAGCGATCCGGGCGCTGCCCAGGAAGAGCCGCCCATGGAAAGGGGCGAGGCCAAGAGTGACGTCGGTGACGAAGGGAAGGTCTTCCGAGTAGATCGAGGAGACAAGACCCCCCGCACCACGGCAAATGAGCTCGATCGCCTGCGCCGCCGAGCCGTTGTAAGGGACGATGGTGGCGGCCGGGCCGAAGACTTCGTGCGAATGCACGCTCGGGGCAAAGGCCCCGGGTTCGACCTCGAGGAGAGTGGGCGAGACAAAGAAACCCTTGCCCACGGGCGCGCCCTCGGGTTTGAGGCCGGGGCGCGAATGAACGAGTCTTCCGTCGCGGGCAAGGAGCGAAAGTCCCTCGAGCACCGCCGCCTTCTGAGCGGCGGTCGCCACCGGGCCCATGCGGACGCCTTCGGTCGCAGGATTCCCCACCACGACCGCGGCCAGGCGATCGGCCAGGTCGTCGCGGACGCGTTCCGAAAGGGCCTCGGGAACGAGGATCCTGCGGATGGCCGTGCACTTCTGGCCCGCCTTCTGGGTCATGTCGCGCAGCACGTCCTTGAGAAAGAAGTCGTAGGTTTCCGCGTCGCTCTCGACATCCGGGCCGAGCACCGCGGCATTGAGGGAGTCGGCTTCGACGTTGATGCGCGTCCCGCGTGTGACCACGCCTTTGGTGTTGCGGAGGAGGGCCGCGGTCTGGGCTCCGCCGGTGAAGGCGAGGCAGTCCTGGCCTTCCAGGTGATCGACCAGATCGCCGGCCCGGCCCATCAGCAGGGAAAGGGCGCCCGTGGGCCAGATCTGGGCTTCCACCAGGAGTTCGAAGAGCCGATGGGCGACGAGCGCCGAGCTCGTGGCAGGTTTGGTGAGGACGGGCATGCCCGCGAGAAGGGCCACTGCGGCCTTTTCCGCCAGACCCCAGGCCGGGAAGTTGAAGGCGTTCACGTGCACGGCAACCCCGCGCCGGGTGGTGAACACGTGCTGGCCGACCAGGCGGGGGGCCCGGCCGAGCTGGATCGGCTCTCCGTCGGCGAGGAGTCGCCGCTCGCCGATCGCCCCCCCCGCTTCGGCGAAGGCCTGAAGGGTGACGATCGCTCCATCCACGTCGAACTTCGCGTCCGAGCGCGTGTTGCCGCCGTTGGTCATGGCGAGGGCGATCAGTTCGTCGCGATGCTTCCGGAGAAGCGCCGCCGTCTTCTGAATCAATTCGCCGCGCTGCTTGAAGGTCAGGGCGCGAAGGGCGGGACCGCCCTCGGAGCGCGCGAAGGCGAGAGCCTGGCTCCGGTCGAGCCCGTCTGCCGAGGCATAGCCCAGAATTTCCTCGGTGGCAGGATTGAGGAGGGCTTCACCGTCTCCCTCACCCTCCTGCCAACGGCCGCCCAGATAGCTCTGCAGTTTCGTCATGTGAATGAATCGCGGAACCTAGCCGGAAAGATGCGAGTCCTGGAGGTCCATGGCCCGGTTGGCGAGCGCGTCCGCCTCTTTGTTCTGTTCGCGGCGGACATGCTTGATCACCGCTTCTTCGAACCCGCGCCGGAGCTGTGAGGCCTTCCGCCAGAGGGTCAGCATGTCCGGATGCTTGACCTTGTAGACGCCGTTCATCTGCTTCACCACCAGCTCGGAGTCGGACCGGATCTCGAGCCTGCGCGCGCCCCGCTTCTGGGCGAGATTGAAAGCGTGAACCAGGCCCTCGTACTCGGCCACGTTGTTGGTGGCCTGCCCGATGAAACCGAAATGCTCGGCCACCACCAGGCCCTGGTCGTCGACGGCGTGAACGCCGAAGCCCGCCGGTCCGGGATTGCCCCTCGAGCCGCCATCGACGTGAATCACCAGCTCGGGCGGGGCGGCGGAGGACAAGCGCGGCCCTTAGCTCGGAAGAGGCGCTTCGATCGCACCCTGGGGCGGAGGCGCGTTGAAGAACATGATCCGCGAGCAGGACGAGCAGGCGATGATGGCGTCGTTGCGCTTGACGTCCACGAATACCTGGGCGCGGAGCTTCACGTGGCACATGGTGCAGGCCCCGTCCTTCGCCTCGGCCAGAGCCACCCCGCGGCGTTGCAGGATGCGGTTGTACTCGGCGAGAAGGTCGGGCTTGAGGGCCGCCGCCTTCTTCTCGCGAGTGAGGGCCACTTCGGCCCGGCGGGCCTCACATTCCTTGATCTTCGCCTCGATGGCTTTGATCTCGTCCCGCCTCGTGGCCTCGACCGCCTTGAACGCGCCCTCCTCGGCCTTCACCTTCGCCTGGCCGCCCTCGACCTTCTCCATCGCCTCGAGGATCAGGTCTTCGCGGGAACGGATTTCCCGCTCGACGTTCTCGATCTCGTGGAGGAGTGCGGTGTACTCCTTGTTGGTCTTCACTTCGCCGAGCTGCCCCTTGTACTTCGACCGCTTGGCCTCGAAGTCCTGCACCTCGAGCTCGAGGCGCTTGCGGTCCTTGGACTGACCGTCGAGCGCTGCCTTGGCGGCGTCGAGGGCGGCGCGGTCGGAAACGATCTGCGCTTCGATGGCCGCCTTCTTCTGGGGCAGGGCGACGAGCTCGGCGTCGAAGCGCCGCAGCTCAACGTCTCCGTGGTGAAGATCGACGAGCGTTTCGAGATCGGGGTGCATGGGCGGTCCCCGATCTTACCTTCCAGGAGCCGTCGCTTATTCCACCCAGACTTCGATGGTCTCGCCGTCCTCGCCCACGATGGAGACGATCTCGCGGATGTTGAGAGTGCGCAGGCGCTTCCAGAAGCCTTCGGCGTCATAGCCCTTCAACTGCAGACCTTTCTTGGTCGATTCCGGCAGCGAACTGAAGACGAACTCGGCGAGGGAAAAGGGCACGGTCACCGCCACCGTCTGTTTGCCCCCTTTGCTGATGCGGATCCGGAGCAGGCGGGCGGGGCCCTCGGGATCGGGCTCGAGCTTCTTGACGCTCCGGGTCGGCGGGGGCGTGGGCCGCGCGGTTCTGGCCGCGGGAGTCTCGGCGAGCGACTTCGGCTCCAGGCGCAGCAGCTGGAGCTTCGCGCGCTCGACGATGTCTGGGTCCTTGGAGCCGCCCACGATCTCGCGGAGCACCGCGGTCGCCTTCCGGGCGTCGGTGAGGTTCGGGAGCGAACCCACCTGGAGCGCGCCGAAGTAGCGGACGGGCGCGCGGTCGTCTCCGAGCGACCGGATCACCGCGGTGAGAAATCCGGGTTTGCCCGCGCGGGTCAGCTTGGTGGCGAGGCCGATCCGCGAGATCTCCGCCTCTTCGGCGAGACGGGGGTCGGCCGGGGGGAGATCGAGGAACGCCCCATACTCGCGAAAAGCACGCTCGCTGTCGCCGAGCGACTCGCTGCAGCGGGCGATCCAGTAGGTGGCCGCCTCGGCCGAGGGTCCCTTCGACGCGGCAATCTCCGCCCACTTCGCGCGCGACTCCTCGTACTTGCGATCGAAGAAGAGCGCCTTCGCTTCGGTGAGGTCGGTCTCGAGCGGCAGGGTCGGAAGAAACGAGAAGGTGGAAAAGGCGAGCAGGGCGAGGGTAAGAATGTTCATGGGGCGGCGAGCTCCTGCGCGACCAGATCGATCTTCATCAGCAGATTGCGGCGGTCAACCGCCCGCGCGATGGCATCGACATCCTTGCGCCTCGTGCACTTCGGGAGCTCGGCCACCTGCTGAAGCATGCCTTCGACTTCCTCCATCACGCCCTGGGCGGCGAGAAGGGTCACTCCCGAGCCGGAGACCAGAGCGGCGCGGCGCCGTAGAAGGCTGCGGCTCGTCTGGGCTTCGCGGGTCACGTCCACCGAGTCTTTCGGCGAATCCGGACAATCCGCGGCCGCGCTCACCTGGATCAGGACATCCTGGGCCTCGGCGAGATAGCGGGCCGCCTTGGCGCGGGTGTGCGTCTTCTCGAGACGCTCGTAGAAGGCGGTGTCGTTGGATGCGGTTTCGGCGGACGCCTGAAGGGGAACCATCGATGCCGAGGGTTTCGCGCCAGGAGGCGACATGCGCGTGGCCAGCACCCCGGCCAGGATGCCGAGACCGACGAGGCCCAGGGCGGAGAGAGCGGGGGTGAAGCTGCCGGCCCGGCGGTACACAGGTGACGGCGCCGAACTTCTGACGCGGGCGAGGACCCGGGTGCGCAGCGCCTCCGAGGAAATGGGCAAGGGGCGCTCGAGAGCGGCGTCGAGGCGAAGACCGGAAGCGATCCTCGAAAGGGCCTGGAGCTCGACCGCGCACGCGGCACACTCCGCCACATGAAGGCGCACCCATTCGGCTTCCCGCGCATCGAGCGAGGACGAGGCGAGCAGTCCAAGGCGCCGCCGGTACCGGAAGTGGAGGAAGGTCACGCGCGCGCCTCCCCCATGGCCGTCTTCATGCGCGCAAGCGCCCGGTTGAGCGAGCTCTTCACCGTGCCGAGACGCACGCCCAGAGTCGAGGCGATCTCGTCGAGGGAGAGGTCGGAGAAGTGGCGCAGGGTCACAACTGCCCGCTGGGTTTCGTTGAGAGCCCGAAGACCGCGCTCGATGTGGCGGCGCGAATCCTCGGTGTGAAGATTGTCGAGGGCGTCTCGCTGATGAGGGGCGGGAAGGTGCTGAAGGTCCTCCGTCTCCACCCCGGTTTCGTGGGCGCCCCGCCTCTTGCGCTGGCGATACCTATCGATGGCCGCGTTGATGGCGACCCGGGTGAGCCACGCTCCCACTTCGGCGCGCGCGTCGATCCGATCCCGTTGCTGAAAGAGCTTGACGAAGGCATCCTGGACGACCTCGAGCGCATCCTCGGAGTTTCGCAAATACCCGTAAGCGATCGCATAGAGCCTTCGCTCGTGCCGCACCATGAGCGGAGAGAGAGCGTCCTCATCGCCCTCCCGCAGGCGGGAGAGCAGATCGGTATCTGTGACTCCGTGGCACGGGTCCACAAGCGGCGATCTTCCGCGACCTCAGCGCAAATAGACAAAGACACGTTCGCCATCATCCTCGGTGACTTCGACCAGGGGCCCAAGCGGCAGCTTTTCGAGATCCCGCCCCCTGAACTTGCGGAGCTTCCTTCGTGCCTCGGAGCAGGCCCGACTGCCGGAGTGGCAGAGGTCGTGATCGTCGAAGTCGAAGTCCCAGCTGAACTCTTCGTTGTCGGCCAGCCTGCGCACCAGACTGAGTGGGACTTCGACCCGGACGAGTTTGCGCTCATCGGCATCGTAGACGAGCAGACGAAGCTCGCGGGCGGGTCCATCCTGGCCGGCTACGGCCCGAGCACTCCGCCTCGCCTCGTCGAAATATCGGTCGGGGTTGGAGACGTGGGTGACGTTGACCAGGCACCCCACGGTTGTGAAGGTCAGGGCAGCGGCGAGCGCAAGTCGTTGAAGCATGGGGGGTTCTCTCCTGGTTTTCGTTCTTCTATGGCTTCTAACGCCGCGCCTGGGGGAAAGGTTCCAAGGGGCAGACAAGGGATAATGGGGTTTATGGCAGAAGGCATTGGATTTTCCGGAATCGACTTTTCCGGCAAAGACGCCTGGCGGATGTTCAAGATCATGTCGGAGTTCGTCGAGGGCTTCGACGAGCTCCAGAGCATCGAGCGGGGCGTCACCGTGTTCGGGTCGGCGCGATCGAAGCCTGGAACCCAGGACTACGAAGACGCCCGGGCCATGGGTTATGCCCTGGCCAAGGCGGGCTACGACGTCATCACCGGCGGGGGCCCGGGCGACATGGAAGCGGCGAACCGGGGCGCCTTCGAGGCGGAAGGCCGTTCGGTCGGCCTGTGCATCCTCCTCCCCCGTGAAGAGAAGCCCAACCCCTACCTGACCCACACCATTTCCTTCAAGTACTTCTTCGTACGCAAGGTCATGTTCGTCAAGTTCGCCCGCGCCTTCGTGGTCATGCCCGGGGGGTTCGGGACGCTCGACGAGCTCTTCGAGGCGGTGACCCTCGTGCAGACCCGGAAGATCGAACCCTTCCCCATCATCCTCGCGGGGGAGAAGGCGCACTGGCAGGGCCTGCTCGACTGGATCCAGAACTCGCTGGTCGCGCGCGGAAAAGTGGGAGAGCGGGAAGCGAAGATCCTGCAGTTGGCGGAAACGCCCGAAGCGGTAATCGAGATACTCAAGAAACACCAGAACGGGGGAGCGTGATGAGCGCAGTTCGAAAAGGGACGTTGATCGCGGGCGACGGGATCGGCCCGGAGGTGGTGGCCGCCACCGTGCGCGTGATCGAAGCGACCGGTGTCGCCATCAAGTGGGAGGCCCAGATGGCCGGAGCCATGGCCATCGCCATCGAAGGCACCCCCCTCCCCCAGAAGACCCTCGATTCGATCCGCAAGACCGGCCTCGCCCTCAAGGGTCCAACCACCACTCCCATCGGCTCGGGCCATGCCTCCATCAACGTGGCCCTGCGCAAGACTCTCGACCTGTACGCGAACGTGCGTCCGATCCGGACCCTGCCCGGGGTGAAGAGCCGGTACGACCACGTAGACCTCGTGATCGTGCGCGAAAACACCGAGGACCTCTACTCGGGCCTCGAGCACGTGGTGGTGCCCGGGGTGGTGGAGTCCATCAAGGTCATCACCGAGAAGGCCTCGACCCGCATCGCGAAGTTCGCCTTCAACTACGCGCGCACCCACGGGCGCAAACGGATCACCGCGGTGCACAAAGCCAACATCATGAAGCTGTCGGACGGCCTCTTCCTCGACTGCTGTGCGCGCGTGGCCAAGGACTTCCCGGACATCAAGTACGACGACCTCATCGTCGACAACTGCTGCATGCAGCTCGTCCTCGATCCCACCCGATTCGACATGCTGCTCCTCGAAAACCTCTACGGCGACATCGTCTCCGACCTGTGCGCTGGTCTCGTGGGCGGCCTGGGCCTCGCCCCCGGCGCCAACATCGGGGAGAAGGGCGCCACCTTCGAGGCCGTGCACGGGAGCGCTCCCGATATCGCGGGGAAGAACATCGCCAATCCCATCGCCGTGATCCTCTCCGGCGCGCTCCTGCTCGACCACATCGGCGAGCTGGAGGCCGGCAACCGGGTCCGGAGTGCGGTCTCCGCCGTGCTCAAGGAAGGCAAGCACATGCCGAGGGACCTCGGTGGCTCGGCCTCGACGAGCGAGGTCGAAGAAGCGATCGCGACCAGGATCCTCAACCGGAAGTCTTGAGCGGGACCAGGACCTTCGCCCCAGGCTTCTTCCTGCTCGCGTGCTCCGCCCTCGCGGGGGCGCAGGAACCTTCCCTTCCCGAAGGCAACGCGTACGTTCGCAGCGTTCTCTCCGGCGGACGGCCGCAGGACGCGGCCATCAATGACTACTCGTACGATGTGGAAGAGACCCGGGAACGGCTGGACGGATCCGGCAGGGCGACCTCCCGCGAATCGAAAAGGTACGAGGTCTACTTCGTGCACGCGCGGCCGGTGCGGCGCCTCGTGTCACGAAACGGAGTGGCCCTCGGACAAAAGGAGCAGGCCGAGGTCGATGCGAAGGCGGCGTCCCTCGCCAAGGCCATCGCGGACGGGCGGACGGTGAGCGAACTGCCGGGGGTCCGGCTCGGCTCCCTGCTCGACTCCTTCGACTTCAAGACCGTGGGGCGTGAGAGCCGGAACGGACGCGCCACCCTGGTGCTCGATTTCCTGCCCCGCGAAGACGCCCCGCGCTCCCCTTCGAGCGGGCGCGCCTCCGAGGCGGTGACGAAGATCCTCACCGGCCGCCTCGAAATAGACGAGGCGGACAAGCGGGTGGTGAGGCTTGAAGCGCATAACGCCGCGGGGCGGAACGCCTCGGTCGCGACCGGAGTGAAACTCGGAGGGTTCGAGCTGCTGATGGAGTACGCGCCGGTTGAAGACTCAGTGTGGCTGCCCCGCAAGGTGATGAGCGTGGCCACGGGCCGGGCGTTCTTCTTCCGCACCTTCCGGGTCCGCCAGACCACCACTTACTCGAACTTCCGGAAGTTCAAGGTCGAGACCGACGAGCGCCGCCACTATGATGCTCAGGAGGAATACCCATGGTCCTGACCAAAGCTGAACTGATCGCGTCGTTGCAGAACGAAGTCCGTCTGGTCGGTCATCTGCTGAGCAAGGTCGCTCCCGCGCACCTTGGGTACCGGCCGAGCGCCTCCCAGCGGAGCACCCTTGAACTGGTTCGCTACATCAGCATGATGGGACCGACGATCATTCGCTGGAGCCTCGCCAACACCAGCGAGTTCGAGATCTGGACCAAGGCGGAGGCGGTCTCGAAGGAACGCAGCTTCGAACAGGCGCGGGACGCAATCGCCGCGCAACACGCCGAGTATGCGGATCTGCTGGGGGCGGTGGCGGAGGCCGACCTCCGAGCCGAGGTCACCGACTTCGACGGCAACAAAACCTCGCGCGGCGCGTTCCTGTCGAACCTCGTGCTCGCCGGGTGCGCCGCCTACCGTATGCAGTTGTTCCTCTATCTCAAAGCCAGCAGCGCACCCACCCTCAACTCCGCGAACTTGTGGTCCGGCACGGACATGCCTCAGGCGTAGCGATCCTTAGGCTTCAAGCCGCGCGCGGAAAGCCCCGGTTCGAGAGCAGGGCGAAGCCGATCATCTTGTAGAGCACGCGCGCCGCCACGTTGCCGTCCCACTCCGAAACCCCGGTGGGATCGGGGGCCACCTCCACGAGGTCGAAGCCTATGACCTTTCGACCGCTGTCCACGAGGGTCCGCAGGAGGACGACCATCTCCGCGAAGGACAGGCCGCCGGGGACAGGCGTCCCCGTGTTGGGACACAGGGCGGGATCGAGGCCGTCGATGTCGAAGGAAATGTAGTTGGTCTCGGGAAGCTCCGCCACGATCCGGTTGCAGACCCTTCGCCAGGAACCCGCGTCGAGAAGCTCCCGGCGAATGTCGGATTCGAAGAAGGTCCGGATCCTCCCCGCACTCGCACGGATCGCTTCGTCTTCCTGCTCGCAGTAATCGCGGATCCCCACCTGCACGAGCTTCGCCACCCCGGGGACCTCGCGGATGACGTTGTCCATGATCGAAGCGTGGGAGAAGGTGAACCCCTCGTAAGCCGCGCGCAGGTCGGCGTGGGCATCGATGTGCAGGATCCCAAGCCCCGGGAATTTGTCCGCGATCGCGGCGATGGCGCCCAGAGGCACCGAGTGGTCGCCTCCTACGATGCCCACGATCTTGTCGCACTCGAGCCAGGCCCGGCTTTCGTTCGCCACCCAGCCGTTGAGGAGGCGGCCGAGATGATTGACTCGTTCGAGGTTCTGTTCGAGCTGCGAGTCCCCGCGCGTTCCGCCTTTCTCGATGATGGCGGAGGCGAGGCCCTTCGCCTCGTCACTCCAGGCCCGAACGGTTTCGGAGATCGGCAGCATGGCGATTCCGGATTCGTAGGGCCTTCCGGTGTCGCGGTCGAAGAGGTCCACCTGACGACTGGCCCGAAGAATGGCGGCGGGACCGTCGCCCGTGCCCGATCCGAACGAGACCGTCGCTTCCCAGGGCACGGGGATGAGGACGACGCGCGCGTCCTCCGGCTTGTGGGGAAGGCCGAAGATGCCTTCGGCGCTGGTCGCGGCATTCGGGTCGAACGTCTCGTGCATTGGCTCAGAAGCTAGCACAAGGCTTGCCGGCCGATTCCTGGTGGGAGAATGGGTTTCAGCGTGTCCGATTCCGCTCTCTCCGTCACCGCCGAAGCGCCCTGCTCTGTCGGCAATGTGGCCACCGGCTTCGACATCCTCGGCCACACCCTCGAAGGACCCAAAGACCGCGTTCGGGTTCGCAGGATCGCGGAAAAGGAGGTGCGCCTGGGGTCGGTGACCGGCGTCCTCACCGACCTGCCCAAAGAGGTCGAGCGGAACACGGCGCTCCGCGCTCTTTCGGCCCTTCGAGTCGGGCGCGCCCTGCCCTTCGGTTTCGAGGCGGATATCGTGAAAGGCATCCCCCTCGGATCGGGCATGGGGGGATCGGCGGCCTCGGCGGTGGCGGCGCTGGTGGCGGCAAACGCTCTGTTGGATACACCCCTGCGGCCCTCCGAGCTCTATCCCTACGCGGTCGAGGGAGAGGCGGCGGCGAGCGGAAGTCATCACGGCGACAACGTGGGGCCGATGCTCCTGGGCGGCCTGACCCTCGCCACCTCGAACCGATTGATCCGACTCCCGGTGCCAAGGGGTCTCTCCTGCGTCCTCGTTCATCCTCACTTGGTGCTCGAGACCCGAAAGGCGCGGGAGGTGCTGAGCGCGCCCTACGCGATCTCCGACTTCGTGCCCCAGAGCGCGGGCCTCGCGCAGATGATGGTGGGGCTCTTCACCTCAAACCTGGATTCCATCCGAGCCGGGCTCCTGGACGTTCTCGTCGAACCGCGCCGCGCCCATCTCATTCCCGGCTTCGCGAGGGTGAAGGCTTCGGCGATGGATGCGGGCGCGCTCGGCTCGTCCATCTCGGGAGGCGGGCCGAGTGTCTTCGCGTGGTTCCGCGACGCCGAGGCCGCCGCCGCTGCGGCGCCTTCGATGCAGAAAGCCTTCCGGGCCGAAGGCCTCGAATCGGACCTTTTCGTCTCCCCGGTCGAGGGCCCGAAGTCCGCGGTGGTCGCGTGAAGTTCGTCAGCACCAGCGGGGCAGCGCCTCCCGCGGATCTATCGACGGCGCTCCTCGCAGGCCTTGCCCCGGATGGCGGCCTCTATGTGCCGGAAGCGATCGAGGCCCTTCCGCTCGGCCGGTTCGACGCGTGCACCACCCTCCCCCAGGTGGCCCGCGTCTTCCTCAAACCCTTCTTCGAAGGCGATCCGCGGCTCGCGGATTTGAGGTCGATCTGCGATCAGACCCTCGACATCGAGACCCCGCTCGTACCTCTGGCGAAAGAGGCCAGCCTGCTTGAACTGTTCCACGGCCCTACCGCGGCCTTCAAGGACTACGGCGCGCGCTTCCTCGCGAACTGCCTGGGTCGTCTCCGAGAGGGCGACCTTCGGCCGCTCACCATCCTCGTCGCGACCTCCGGTGACACCGGGAGTGCGGTCGCTGCCGCTTTCCACCGTGTCCCCGGCTTTCGCGTGGTCATCCTCTATCCGGACGGGCGGGTGTCGAAACGTCAAGCTCATCAACTGAGTTCGTTCGGGGACAACGTCCTCGCGCTGCGCGTGCCGTCGGGGTTCGACCAGTGCCAGGCTCTCGCCAAGCAAGCCTTCGCGGACGCGGAGTTGCGAGCGCACGTACCCCTCTCTTCCGCGAACAGCATCAGCCTCGGGCGGCTTCTCCCACAGGCGACCTATTACGCCTACGCCTCTTTGCTCCACGCGCGCGCCACCTCGCGACCGTTGTCGTTCATCGTCCCCACCGGAAATCTCGGCAACGCGGTCGCCGCCCTCATCGCGAGGAGCGCCGGCCTTCCCATCGCGCGCGTGCTCCTCGCCGCCAACCGCAACGCCGCCGTTCCCGAATTCATCGCCGAAGGCGCCTACCGCCCCCGACCGAGCCTCACCACGCTCGCGAACGCCATGGACGTGGGCGACCCCTCGAACATGGCGCGGTTGCGCTTCATGATGAGCAGGGACCCAGAACTGCTGAGGGCTCTGGCCGCGGTTTCGGTGGACGATGAGACGATTCGCGAACGCATCCGATCGGGCGAGAGAGACTACGGCAAGGTCTTCTGTCCGCACACCGCCTGCGCCATCGAGATGCTGGAGCGCGAGCGACGGCTTGGATCAAAGGACGACTTCTGCGTGGTGGCGACCGCGCATCCCGCGAAGTTCGAGGACGTGGTCGAACCTCTGGTGGGACACTCCCTCGAACCACCGCCCGCCCTGCGGGCCATGCTCGCCCGGAACGCCTCGAGCGAGGCGATGCCGCCCGAGTACGAGAGCCTGAAGGCGCGCCTGCTCCGACTGTAGGATGCTTCCCAAAGGGATGACAGGCGAGCGGCTGGTGTCGGTCGATGCGTTCCGCGGCGCCACCGTCGCCGCCATGATCCTGGTCAACAATCCGGGCGACTGGGGCCACATCTACTGGCCGCTCGAGCACGCCCCCTGGCACGGCTGGACGCCCACCGATCTCATCTTCCCGTTCTTCCTCTTTCTGGTGGGCGCCTCCCTCGCGTTTTCGACCCGCGACACCACGCGGGCTGCCGCCATCCGCGCTCTGAAGATCTTCGGCCTCGGCTTCTTCATGGCCTTTTATCCCCGCTTCAACCTCGTCACGGTGAGGATCCCCGGCGTTCTCGCCCGCATCGCGCTGTGCTACTTCGTGGCCTTCCTGATCAAGAAGCACTTTTCTCCGCGTGGCGTGGCCGTGCTCGCCGCGTTCAGCTGCTTCGGCTATTGGGCCCTCCTGACCCTGGTTCCCGTCCCGGGGGGCCTGACACCCAATCTCGAGCCAGAGACGAACCTCGGGGCCTGGATCGACCGCACCATCTTCGGGCGACACCTTTGGGTCACGTCGAAGACCTGGGACCCCGAGGGTCTGCTCTCGTCGGTGCCGGCGGTGGGCACGACGTTGCTCGGCTACCTCGCGGGACGCCTCTTTCGCTCGGGATTGGCCGCCCGGGAAATCCTCCGTCGACTGGTGATCTCCGGTTTCGTGATGGCGGTTGCGGGCCTCGCCTGGGACTCTGTGTTTCCGATCAACAAGAGTCTGTGGACATCCTCGTATGTCCTCTTCACCGCCGGACTCGCCTCCCTCATCCTCGCGGGCTTCTACTGGCTCGCCGACGTGAAAGGCTGGAGGCGAGGCATGCGGCCCCTGGTGGTCTACGGCGTCAACGCCATCGTGGTCTTCGTGGCCTCGGGACTTCTCGCAAAGACCATGGCGATCATCAAGCTGCCGCTTCGCGGCGCCACCGTGTCGTCGCAGGTCTTCATCTATCGGACCCTTTTCGAGTCATGGCTCGCGCCGATCAACGCCTCGCTCGCTTTCGCGGCCGCGAACGTCCTCGGGTGGTACGCGGTGTTGTGGTGGATGGACAAGAGGGGAATTCACATCAAGGTATGAGCTTTCGAATCGGCATCGACCTCGGGGGAACCAAGATCGAAGGCGTGGCTCTCCGGGCGGACGGCACGGTGGCGGCCCGAAAGCGGGTCAAGACCCCGCAGGGCGACTACGAGGGCACAGTGCGCGCGATCGTGGATCTCGTGCGTCACCTGGAAGGAGCGGCCGGAGGGCGGTGCTCCGTTGGCGTCGGGATGCCGGGAATCATCTCCCCTACGACCGGCCTCGTGAAGAACTCGAACTCGGTGTGCCTGAACGGCTGCCCCATGGACCGTGACCTCGAGACCGCCCTTGGCCGGCCGGTGCGCGTGGAGAACGACGCCAACTGCTTCGCCCTGTCGGAGGCGAGCGATGGCGCGGCCGCCTCCCGCTTCTGCGTCTTCGGCGTGATTCTCGGCACCGGAACCGGAGGAGGCGTGGTGGTCGACGGGCACATTCTGCGCGGTCGCAACGCGGTGGGCGGCGAATGGGGACATAACCCCCTGCCCTGGCCGGAACCGGAGGAGTGGCCGGGCGAGAGTTGCTACTGCGGCCGAACCGGCTGCATCGAGACCTTCCTCTCGGGCCCGGGTCTGGCCCGGGATCACGCGCGCGCCTCGGGAGAACAACGCGACCCGGTAGAGATCGTGGAGCGCGCCCGGGCGGGCGAGGCCGCGGCGGTGAGCACGCTCGACCGTTACGTGAACCGGCTCGCGCGCGCGCTCGCGACCGTCATCAACATCCTCGACCCGGATGCGATCGTGCTCGGGGGCGGCCTGTCGGGAATCGAGCGCCTCTATCGCGACGTGCCCGCGCTCTGGTCGCGTTACGTCTTCTCCGACCGCGTTCAGACGGAACTGCTGGCGCCCAGGTATGGCGACTCGAGCGGGGTGCGGGGGGCCGCCTGGTTATGGCCGATCGACGCGTGAGCGGACTCGCTCAGCGGTCGCGCCGTTCGACCTTGCCGTCCGAGTGCTTCGCGAACCTCAGGGCGCCGCGCGGGTGCACGGGATCATTCTTGTCCCAAGGCCATCCGGCAAACCCGCTGCGCCTGTAGTCCGCGAAGGCCTGGTCGATCTCGGCGCGGGAGTTCATCACGAACGGCCCATACTGCGCCACCGGCTCGCCGATCGGGCGGCCCTGGAGGAGGAGCACTTCGCATTCGCCCTCGCCCGCCCGCAGTTCGACGTCCGCGGCGGCCCTGACCTCGAGGGCCGCGTGAGTGCGCTGTTCGTGATCCCCGACCCGCAGCGAGGAACCGGCAAAGAAGTAGAGCGTGCGCCGCGTCCCCGCCAGGAGCGCCTTCGGCAGGGTCCACACCGCGTGGCTTTCGAGTCTTAGGCTCCAGATGGCGACGTCCGTGTCCGCACGCGAGGCCCACGACCGGGGCGGCGGGTTGGGAGCGCGGCGGTCCTGAAGGACGCCCGCAACCACCGTCACCTCCGTGGCCCGGCCCGCGGTGTCCTTGAAGGTGAGCCGCGGAATCTCCTCGCTCCACAACATGGCGAAGTGCGGAGGCACGAGCTTGTCCTCGCCGGGCAGGTTCAGCCAGATCTGGAAGAGCTCGACCGGGTTGGGCTTGTCCGTTTCGAGCAGAGGGAACATCTCGCAGTGAACGATCCCGCCCCCCGCGGTGAGCCACTGCGCATCGCCTCGGCCGAAACGCGCGGTGGCGCCCAGGGAATCGGAGTGGTCGATGTGGCCGCGGCGCACGAGGGTGATGGTCTCGAAACCGCGATGGGGATGCTGGGGAAACCCCGGCACCACGTCACCGTGGTACATGCTCCAGCCGTCCTTGCCGCTGAAGTCCTGGCCGAGGTCGCGGCCGGCGAGCGAGGCGCGGGGCCCGAGTTTCTCGTTCCCTTCCGGGTAGGCGTCGTTGTGGTGCACGCAGAACAGGAAAGGATCAACCGTGACCCAGGGAAACCCGAGCGGCCGGGTCGAAAGGACGGGGTCGGTCATGAAAGCGATCCTGCCACGCGGCCGGCGTGAAACCGAAATACGCGTGCTCGCCCTCGCCGGACGTTCAGGGGTCCGAACCGCGGGGGCCGGGGTTCGCGCTCGGCGGGCGACAGGGTGTCGCCGGCTGAGTACATCCTCGGCGCGGAATGTGATCGGCAACACCTGGCACGGTGGTTGCTCTCCATGGCCCGCGAAGGAGACATCACCATGAACCGAATCGCCATCAGCGCCATCGCCGCAACCGTCGCTTTGACCAGCACTCCTCAAGCAGAGGCGGGCGTCCGCGTGGGCGTCGTCATCGCCAGTGATCGCGGCGTCTACAACGACAGAGACGGATATCGCGGGCGTTACAACGTCGAACGCATCGCCTACGACAACGGCTACCGCGACGGTATACGCGAAGGCGAGAAGGACGATCGGCGCGACGATCGCTTCAACTATCGCGACGAAGGGCGGTATCGGGACGGTGACGCGGGCTACCGCCGTGAGTACGGCCCGAAGTACGAGTACGTGTCGGCCTACCGGCGCGGTTTCGCCGAGGGCTATCGGCGCGGTTACGCGAACGTGCGCAGTCACTATCGATACGACGAGCGCGATCGCCGTCGGTAGTGAACGGCGTCGCCACTCACCAGGCTTCGCCTGAGCGCCGGGCCCGACGAGTGGGGGTCGATTCTCACGATACCCCGCTCGATCGGGCCTAGAATCACCTATGGGTTCCGTGCTCCGCATCGGCGTCGTCGATCCGGTCGGTTCGATCGATCCCCGAACCATGGCCGAGGCCACCACCATCCTCCTGGCCCGCCAGATTTTCGAGACGCCTTTCCTCGCCTCGTCAAAGGGCGACGCGATTCCCGCCCTCTTCGAGGAGAAACTCGTCGAGGAGCCGGGAAGCGGCGGGCTCAAGTTCTCGACCACGGTGCGGGCCGATGCGCGTTTCAGCGACGGTACGGTGGTGACGCCCGAAGACGTGGTGGGCGCCCTCGCTCAGGATCCCGTGTTCACGAGCCGGGCCTCGGCGGTCTACCGTGAAGGACGGGTGCAGCTGACTCTCTTCGCTCCCAACACACGCTTCGATCTCTTCCTCACCATGTGCGGCATGCTCTATCGCGAGAGCGGCGGGGCTCTGCTCGGCTCCGGCGCGTACATGATGGGGCCGTCCGACCAGGAGGTGGTGCGCCTGGTTCGAAACCCTCACGCGCGCACCCCCTCGAAGATTGACTCGATCGAGGTGCGCATGTATCCGGTCGACCCGCAGACCGGGCGGCCCACCGCCCTGCTGGCGGCGCTGGAGCGAGGCGAGGTGGACCTCGCCCCGCGCTTGTCATGGCGGGACGTGAACGTGCTCAAGAGCACGGCGGTGGTGATGAAGCCGGTCAACTCCACCTGCATGCTCTACATCAACAACGAGCGCCTCGAGGATGCGCGGCTCCGTCGGGCCCTCGCCAAAGCAGTGGACCGGACCATGGTGGCCGAGATCGCCTTTGGCGAAAATCCTCTCGCCTTTCGCGCCACCGGCCTCCTGCCCCCGGCTCTGGGCAAGACCAACGATCGACTCGCCCCCGACATCGAACGCGCCCGCGCCGAGTGGCAGGAGGCGGGCGGCTACCAGAAGCCCGTCTCCATCCTCTACTCGCCGGCGCCGCGCCCCTACCTTCCGGCTCCCGCCGCGGTGGCCCGTCACCTGCGCGACCGATTCCGCCGGCTGGGTGCAATCGTCGAGGCTGTGGAAGTCACCTCGGGACAACTGATCGCCAAGGTGAACTCCGGCGACTACGACCTGGCGCTCATGGGAAACATCCCCGACAGCCCGGATCCAAGCGACTACCTGAGCGCGGTCATCGGTTCGGAGGCGGTGCCCGAGGGTGTGGAGGGCGCCTCGTTTGCCTTCAACTTCTCCCGTTATCGCAGCCGCGAAGTCGACGACCTGATTGCGTCCTATCGCATGGATCGTCGCGAGGAGACCCTCGGGGAGATCGGTCAACTGCTCGGACGTGACGTGCCCCTGGTGCCTCTGATGTACGGCCGGGCCTGTGTCGCCCATTCGTGGCGGCTGCGCGGCTTCCAGCCCACAGTCACCGGCCTCGTGGACCTCTCGGCCCTAACCCTCACCTAGTCGTCACGGGTTCGTCGCAGACGCCCGGTTACGATCACCAATGCTCAAACACGACGACGCTTCCGGGCGGGAACTCGCATGAAATCCGAAACCGTGCGGATGAAGCAGCGCAAGCGGATCGCCCTCATCGCCCACGACAACCGTAAGACCGACATCCTCGACTGGGCGAGATACAACCGCGGCACCCTGAGCCAGCATGAACTCTTCGCCACCGGAACCACGGGAGGCTTGCTCGCCAGGGAACTGGGACTTCCGGTCACGCGCTTCCTGAGCGGCCCGCTCGGCGGCGATCAGCAGGTGGGAGCGGCGCTTGCCGAAGGCCGCGTCGACTTCGTGATCTTCTTCTGGGACCCACTCGAGCCTCAGCCCCACGACGTGGATGTGAAGGCGCTGCTGCGCATCGCCGTGGTCTACAACAACCCCATTGCCTGCAACCGCGCCACCGCCGACTTCATTCTGTCCAGCCACCTGATGGCCGAGGAGTACGAGCGAATCATTCCCGATTTCGCCCGGTCAATCGGCGTTCGCTAGCGCCCTGGGGCGCGTCTGTTCGGACGGTCCGGTGAACTAGCCTTCCATGGACCCATGAAGCCTCCCGCCGCCGCCCGCATTCCGAAAACCACTCTCCTGCACGGCGAGACCCTCGTCGATCCCTACTTCTGGCTGCGCGAGAAAGAGAACCCCGAGGTGCGCGCCTACCTCGAGGCCGAAAACGCCTACGCGGATGAGGCCACCGCGCATCTGACCAGCCTGGGTGTGGCCCTCTACGACGAGATGCTCTCCCGTATCCAGGAGGACGACACCTCGGCGCCCTATCGCTTCCGTGGCTACGAGCACTGGATGGAAACGGTCAAGGGCCGCCAGTACCCCATTCACCATCGAAGGCCACTGGATGGGGCCTTGGCCACGGCCGAAACCACCCTCGACGTGAACGCTCTCGCCGAAGGACGCCCGTTCATGTCGCTCGGCGCCTATGCCATGAGCGACGACGGCGCTCTTCTCGCCTACTCCACCGACGACACCGGTTTCCGCCAATATCGGCTGCAGGTGAAGGACCTTCGAAGCGGCGCGCTCTGGGACCGCGCGTTCGAGAAGACGATCTCCGTGGCCTGGGCCAAAGATTCGACGACGATCTTCTTCACCGAGGAAGACCACGCCAAGCGGGCGGCCCGGCTCTACCGGGTCAGAGCCTTCACCGACGAAGCGCCCGTTCTCGTGTTCGAAGAGGCGGACGAACGCTTCAGCCTCGAGATCTTCCGTTCGCGCAGCAGCGCCTTCCTCTTTCTCGTCACCGCCTCCCACACGACCACCGAGTTCCACTGGCTCGACGCGGGCGCGCCTTTAAGCACCTTCGCCATGATCGCGGGGCGCCGTCAGGACCACGAGTACGAAGTCGATCATCAGGGCGGTCGCTTCCTGATCCGGACCAACGATCGCGGCCGCAATTTCCGCCTGGTGGGGGCGCCCGTGGCCAGGCCCGGGGAGGAAAACTGGAAGGAACTCGTTCCTCACCGGGACGACGTGATGCTCGAGGGCGCATTGGCGTTCGAGAAGGACGTGGTGCTTTGCGAACGGTCGGGGGGACTGCCTCGATTCCGTTCGCTGCCTCGGCCGGGCTCGCCCGGCGTGGCCGCCGCCTTCGACGAGCCGACCTACACCGCCTTCCCCCAGGACAATCGCGAATTCGCGACCTCGACCTTCCGATACTCCTACCAGTCGCTGGTGACGCCGCCCTCGGTGTTCGATCTCGATCTCGCCTCCGGCAAGAGCGTCCTCATCAAACAGACGACCGTGCTCGGCGCCTTCGACCGAAGCCTCTACGTCTCCGAGTGGACCTCGGCCACGGCGTCGGATGGAACGAAGATTCCGATCTCGCTGGTACGGCGCCGCGACACCCCCACGAACGGCACTGCGCCCATGCACCTTCTCGGTTACGGCTCCTACGGCTATCCCTACCCGGTCTCCTTTCTCTCCCAAAGACTCTCCCTCCTCGACCGCGGTTTCGTGATCGCCCTCGCCCACATCCGCGGCGGCGGGGAGCTCGGCAAGCCCTGGCACGACGCGGGGCGCATGGCCACGAAGATGAAGACCTTCACGGATTTCATCTCGTGTGCGGAGGGCCTGATCGAGCGGGGCTACACCTCGAAGGCGCGGCTCGTGATCGAAGGCGGCTCGGCGGGCGGATTGTTGATGGGCGCGGTGGTCAATCTCCGTCCCGACCTCATGAAGGCGGTCATCGCCAAGGTGCCGTTCGTCGATGTCATCAACTCGATGCTCGACGAGGATCTGCCCCTCACCGTTGCCGAATTCGAGGAGTGGGGCAACCCCAAGGTCCTCGAAAATTACCGGGTGATGCGGGCCTACTGCCCGTACAGCAATCTCAAGGCGATGGCCTATCCGGCGATCCTGCTTCGGAACTCGTTCAACGACTCGCAGGTCATGTACTGGGAGGCGGCGAAGTACGCGGCGAAGCTGCGAACCCTGAAGACCAATGACGCGCCCCTGCTGCTGAAGACGCTCATGGAAGCGGGCCACGGCGGGGCTTCGGGCCGATACGACGCTCTGCGGGAGACCGCCTCCGACTATGCCTTCATCCTCTGGCAGGTGGGCCTCGCCCAAACCTCCCCTCGATAGAGTCATGATTCGCCTGTAAGGAACCAAAATGCTGACCCTCGCTTCCGCCGTTTTCTTCACTCTCGCCGTTCCCGACTTCACCGCCAAGGATCTCCACTCGCTCAAGCGCCTGGCCGACCCCCAGATCTCGCCTGACGGCAAGTGGATCCTCTATCAGCAGACGAGCATCGATCTCGGCAAGAGCCGGAACACCGATCTCTTCCTGATCCCGGCCGCGGGCGGCGCGCCGCGCGCACTCACCTCCAGCCCGAAGTCCGACTCGCAGGGACGCTTTTCGAAGGACGGAACGCAGGTCGCCTTCCTCTCTTCGCGCGACGGTGCGCCGCAGGTCTACGTCCTCGACCTCGGCGGCGGAGAGGCGCGGCGCGTCACCAGCCTCTCGCAGGGCGTCTCCAACTTCCGCTGGGCGTCGGCCGACCGCATGGTCGTGATCTCGGATGTTCATCCCGCCTGCACGGGCGCGGATTTCGATGCGTGCACGAAAAAGAAGGTGGAGGAGAAGGGCGAGAGCGTCCGCGTCTACGACAAACTCTTCGTCCGCCACTGGGACACCTGGGAGGACGGCCTGCGCTCCCACGCCCTCGCGGTGGACCTGAAGACCGGCGCGGCCACAGATCTCACCCCCGGCGACGCCGACGTGCCGCCCTACCCGGGTCCGGACGACTTCGATGTGTCGCCCGACGGCTCGGAACTGGCCTTCGGCCGTAACGACGACAGGGAGGAGTCGACCTCCACCAACGCCGATCTCTTCACGGTTTCGACCGGCGGCGGCCCGGCGAAGAAGTTCGGCGCCTCGCCCGGGTTCGACGGACTGCCGCGCTACAGCCCCGATGGCGCCTTTATCGCGTTCCACGCACAGATGCGCGCGGGTTTCGAGGCCGATCGATGGCGGCTCATGGTCTACGACCGCAAGGCCGGCACGACGCGCAACCTCACCGAACCCTTCGACCGCAACGTGGACGAGATCGCGTGGTCGCCTGACTCGAAGACGATCTACTTCACCGCAGGCGATGGGCCCCAGAACCCGCTCTTCTCGATTCCGGTCGCAGGAGGCACGCCGCGCAAGATCGCGGACGGTCATCTCACCCAGCTCTCCATCAGCCGGGACGGACTCAAGGCGGTCATGGCGCAGGACTCTCTGCTCAAACCGGCCGACGTGGTGACCGTCGAGCTCGCAACCGGAAAGATCTCCCGCCTCACCACCACCAACGATGCCGCCCTCGCCAATTTCGCGCTGCTGCCGTCCGAGTCCATCAGCTACACGGGCGCTCTCGGGAAGAAGGTGCAGGCCTGGATCACCAAGCCCGCGAACTTCGATCCCGCGAAGAAGTACCCCCTGCTCGTGATCGTCCACGGCGGACCGCAGAGCGTCTTCGCGGACTCCTGGAGCTATCGCTGGAACCCCCAGGTCTTCGCGGGCGCCGGGTTCGTGGTCTTCATGCCCAATCCCCGGGGCTCCACCGGCTTCGGCCAGGCTTTCGTCGACGACGTCTCGAAGGACTGGGGCGGCAAGGCCTATGAGGACGTGATGAAGGGCACGGATTTCGCGGAAGCCCTCCCCTATGTCGACAAGACCCGCGTGCTGGCCGCGGGCGCTTCCTACGGGGGCTACATGGTCAACTGGATGTGCACGCAGACCAAGCGGTTCAAGGCTCTCGTTTCGCACGACGGCCTGTACAACCTCGAATCCATGGCCGCTTCCACCGAGGAGCAGTGGTTCACCGACTGGGACCTCGGCGGCCCGCCCTGGAAGGATCGCACCCAGTACGAGAAGTTCTCGCCCCACCGCTTCATCACCCAGTGCACCACCCCCACCCTGATCGTCCACAACGACCGCGACTACCGAGTGCCCGTCGACCAGGGTTTGCAGTTCTTCACGGCACTTCAGCGCCAGGGCGTGCCTTCGAGACTGGTGATGTTCCCCGAGGAGAACCACTGGGTTCTGAAGGCGGAGAACTCGGTCCGCTGGTACGACGAAGTGCTGGGATGGCTCAAGAAGTGGGCGAATTAGCGCTCGAACTCGCCACTCGCCTCGGACACGAAGAGGTCGTCCTTCTCCACGACCGCGACTCGGGACTGCGCGGCGCCATCGCCATCCACGACTCGACCTTCGGGCCGGGGGTGGGCGGCACGCGCATGCGCGTGTATGCCACCTACGACGAGGCGGTGGTGGACGCCCTGCGCCTGGCCCGGGCCATGACTTACAAGGCCACCATGGTGGAGATGCCGTACGGCGGAGCCAAGGCGGTGATCGTGGGCGATCCCGGCCGGGACAAGACGCGGCCTCTCCTCGTGGCCTACGCCCGCGCCGTCGACAAGCTGGGTGGACGGTTCTTCACCGGCTGCGACATGGGCATCGAGCCCCGCGACCTCCGGGTCATGCAGCGGCATACCAAACACCTGTCGCACACGAGCGAAGATTCGCCGCTCGATACCTCCTACCTCGCGGGTCTCGGCGTTTTCGAAGGCATCGCCGCCGCGGCCGCCGTCCTCGGCAAAACCCTCTCCTCCCTGCATGTGGCGATTCAGGGCGTGGGGGCGGTCGGGTTTCACACCGCGAAACTCCTGGCCGAGCACGGCGCGCGGCTGAGCGTGGCCGATATCGACCCGGCGCGGGCACAGCGGGTGGCCCGAGTCTTCCAAGCTCAGGTGGTGGACCCGGAGGCGATCTACTCGGTGGAAGCGGACGTCTTCTCCCCCAACGCGATGGGAGGCATCGTCAACGACGACACCCTCGCCCGCCTCAAGGTCCAGGCCATCGTAGGGGGGGCCAACGAGCAACTCCTCGAGCCCCGCCACGGCGATGTGCTCCACTCCATGGGCGTCTTGTGGGCGCCCGACTACGTGGTGAACGCGGGCGGCCTCCTGAGCCTGCTCTACGAGACGAAGCAGACCGATGAAGAGGGCGTGGTCGAGCGGGTGCGCATGATCGGCCCGCGCCTCGCCGATATCTGGCAGCGGTCGGGCGAGGAGGAGCAGCCGCCGGGTGTGATCGCGGATCGCATCGTGGAGGAACGGCTCGCCCTCGGTCGTCGCGCCAAGTCCGAGTCGTTCCGAAGGACCAGGTTCGAAGGCGAATAGCGGCGAGGCGGAAGACCATGAAGACCATCGACATCGGGGGCGGGGCCATTCGCTACGCCGACCACGGGCAGGGTCCGGCCGTCCTCTTCCTGCACGCCTACGGGCTCTCGCTCGAAATGTGGGACGCTCAGGAGGCCCTGTCTCCGCCCTATCGCATCGTGCGCTTCGATGCCCGCGGCTTCGGCGGGTCGGAGGTGGGCGAGGCCATGCTCACCATGGAGCGGATCGCCGATGACGCCGCGCTCCTCATCGACCGTCTGCGCCTCGGGCCCGTTGTCCTCGTGGGCTGTTCGATGGGCGGCTACGCCGCCCTCTCGTTCGCAAGGAAACACCCCTCACTCCTGCGCGGCCTGGTGCTCGCGGACACCCGCGCCGCCGCCGACACCCACGAGGCGCGGAAGGGGCGGGGCGATCTCGCGGCCAAAGTCATGAAAGAGGGAGCGCAGGCGGTCGTCGACTTCTTCCTGCCTAGAGTCTTTGGCGAGACCACGAAGACGTCGCGGGCCGATGTGGTGGCGCGCTTCAAGGACATCGTGCTTGCGAGCCCGCCCCAGGGCCTCTCCGACGGTCTCCACGGCCTCGCCACCCGCCAGGACTCGACTCCGCTCCTGCGCGAGATCACGGTTCCCACCCTGGTGATCTGCGGCGAGGAGGACGCCATCACCCCGCGCGCCGACGCCGAGATCCTGCAACGGGGGATCAGGGGCGCGGAGCTGGTCATGATTCCAAAGGCCGGTCACTTGCCGTCGATGGAAGCACCAGAGGCGTTCAACGAGATCATGAAAACGTTCCTCCGCAGATTCTGAACCCGTTCAGACGCGGTTGAGGTTGTACTTCATGATGCGGCCGTGGGGGCCGCCGCGGTCGCGCTCGAGTTCGTAGACGTCGCCTGCGATACCGCGACCGGAGGCGCCTTCGAGGACCGCGAGGTCCAAGGCGTCGAGGCGAAGGTCAAGTGCTCTAAGGGTCCCGCGAAGATGGCTCGCGTCGCGCGCTCCCACGATCGCCGCACCGACGTTCGGTTGCCTCAGCACCCACGCGATTCCCACCGCGGCGATGGTCGTGTCGTGCTTGCGGGCGATCTCACGAACTGCCCCGAGCAGGTCCTGAAAGCCGTTCCACCCCAGAGCCTCGTCGATGATGAGCTTGTACTTGGTGAGAGAACGGTTGGGGAGGGGCTCGGTCGGTTCGGGGGCGCCAAGCCATCGCTCGGATAGAAAGCCGCCGAGCACCGAGCCATAACAAAGGAAACGGACGTTCCGCGCGGAGCAAAGCGCCGCCATAGCCCCTCGGGGGCGCCGGTCGAGGAGCGAGTACTGGACCTGATGTGAGACCACACCCACGCCCGCATCGAGCAGCGCGCGCAGGTGCCTGGTGTCGAAATTGGTGACCCCGAGGTGACGAATGGCGCCTTCTTTGCGGAGCTGTTCCAGGTTCAGACCGGTCTCGACATAGCGGTCGACCGAATAGTCCCACCAGTGGAACTGAACCAGGTCGAGGGAGGCGCGGCGCAGGCGCGCTCGGGAGCGGTCGATGATCGCCCTCGTGGCCGATAGATCGACGCTCGCGAGGGTGCCGAGGTCGGGCACGTACTTGGTGTGGACCTGAAGGGAACGGCCCGCGGGCGGCTCGAACGAACCGATCAGTTCCTCGACCCCGGTGTAGATGTCGGCGCAATCGAAGGTGGTGATGCCCGCTTCCACGAAGGCGGCCATGTCGGCGTGGGCTGTTCCCGAAGCGGAGAGAGCGCTGTGGCCTTCGGCCAGCTGCCAGCCGCCCTTGATGATCCGGGAGATCGAGTATCCCGGCGCGAGTTCAGCGCGCACGCTTTCGGGCCGGCGCTTTTTCGTGCGAACGAGGGAGCGGTACCGCGGTCACCGCGGCGTGATCGAACACGCGGGTACCTATCCTCGAGATCCGAAAACGCCCCCCGCAGTTGGGGTCGGGGCACGCAATCAGGGCGTCGGTGGTCATCCAGTCGTGCGGATGGGTCTTCCGCTGCTTGGCCGGAAGCAGGGGAAGGATCGCGGCCAGGGGATAGAGAGGAAAGGTCTGGCCCGGCGGCAACGACAGGTTCTCGCCTCTGAGCTCGAAGAAATCGCCCACCTTGTGGTTGCAGATCATCTCCCGGCCGGCCGCGAGCTCAACCTCGACCCGCAGGTCGTAGAGCTCAAACTTCGCGGACCTGCTCCGGCTTCGCGTAGGGGGCATTCACTTAGCATAGCCACGATGAGCGAAGGGCCTGTTCTCTCCCGACTGTCGTTCCACGGCGGGATCCTCGGGGCACTCGTTCCCGCCCTGGTTTTTCTCGGCGGCGTCACCGCTCTCGCCTTGCAGGGCGCTCCCGACGAGCGCGGCTTCTGGCCCATCGTCCTGCTGGCCCTTTGCGCGAGCCTTCTCCTCGCCCGCGAGCGCACGCGGTGGAGCGAGGTCGTCATCCGGTCGATGAGCCAGGAGATCGTGGCCTTGATGATTCTGGCCTGGCTGCTGTCGGGCGTGCTCTCGGAACTCCTGCGGGCGGCGTCCGTGATTCAGGCCCTGGTCGCGGCGGGCTCGTTGCTGGGCCTTCAGGGCGGAGGCTTCGTCGCCTTGTCCTTCTTCATCTGCAGTCTCGTCTCCACCGCCACGGGCACGAGTTTCGGGACGATCCTGGTGTGCGGCCCGCTGCTCTATCCCGCGGGCGGGGCGCTCTCCGCGGACCCGCGATGGCTCGCGGGAGCCATCCTCGCCGGGTCCACGTTCGGCGACAGCATCTCCCCCATCTCCGACACCACCATCGCTTCGGCGGGAACCCAGGACGCCGACATCGGCGGCGTGGTTCGAAGCCGCTTCGGCTACGTCTTTCCACCCGCCCTTCTCGCTCTCCTCGCCTACCTGCTCTTGGGCCGCGGCCCCACCACGGGTCCGATGGTCGCCGCCGCCGGTTCTCTGCAGGCCCTGCCCATGCTGGTCGCCCCGGCCGCCGTCCTCGGCCTGCTGCTTCGCAAGAAGCATCTTCTCGAAGGACTGCTGGTGGGAATCATGCTCGCGGTCGTCCTGGGCCTCGGTCTTGGGCTGATCGAGGCCAAGGACCTCCTCTATCTCGACCGCGAGAACTTCCTCGCGCGCGGCCTGATCCTCAAAGGCCTCGAGCGCGGGGTCGGGGTTTCCGTATTCACCCTCCTCCTCATGGGTCTCGTCGGCACGCTCGTCGCCACCGGAGTGCAGGACGCCCTCGTCGACCTCGCAAGGCGCAAGGCCGCGACCGCGCGGGCGGCGGAGGTTTGGATCGTGGTGGCGGTGAGCCTCGCCGTCCTCTTCACCACCCACAGCGTGGTGGCCATGCTGGCGGTCGGAGC
>CAZYEA010000003.1:6889-55302 GCA_964646485.1 uncultured Acidobacteriota bacterium | reverse complement strand
CGGGCTTCGCCGGCATCGACAACGAGCTCTACACCATGGACAAGACCCTCATGCTCTTCGGTGACGCGAAAGCGGTGGTGAGCGAGCTCGTGAAGGAAGTGGCCGCCGCCGACTGATCCAGAGAAGTCCAGGCCTTCAGGGACCGCGCCAGCTCACGGGCGCTCGACCCGCCGCCATAGACTAGAAGGCTATGAAAGTCTCTGCGGTTCGCGGCCTCCTGGCTGCAGCGGTCGCCATCGCCGTCGGCGTCGCTTTCGTGATGGTCCCCCGGGCCCCCAAGGTCAACAAGCCCGAGCGCCGGACGGCCGAACGCGTCTTCGTCATGGGTTTCGACGGCATGGACCCGACCCTCACCAGCAAGTTCATGGCCGAGGGCAAGCTGCCGAACCTGCAGAAGCTCGCGAATGCCGGGACCTACCGGACGCTTGGAACCACCCAGCCCTCCGAATCGCCCGTAGCCTGGGCTTCGTTCGCCACCGGGGTCAATCCCGGCAAGCACAACATCTACGATTTCCTGGTGCGGGACCTCGACACCTACATGCCCGACCTCGCCATGGTCGACAAGAAGAGCCATCCTCTGAAGCTCCTCTGGGGCACCATTCCGATCGCGAAGCCGGTACCCCTGTCCACCCGCGGCGGTACCTCCTTCTGGGTGACTGCCGGCCTCGACGGGGTGCGGAGCAAGGTGCTGACCGTTCCCGTCACCTTCCCGCCCGAAGAGGTCGAACATGGCGAGCTTCTCGGGGGCCTTCCCCTGCCCGACCTTCGGGGCACCGTCGGCACCTTCTATTACTGGTCCACGGACCTCTCGTCTTTCGAGGAGGGCAGTCCCGAGTTCGGGGGCTACCTGAAGCGGCTCCTCTTTGACGGCGGGGTTTCGAAGACCTACCTGCGCGGACCCGAGAGCCCGATTCTCAAGCAGGAGGAAGCCGCCCTTCGCGCCAAGCAGAAGAGCAGCGCCCTCTCCGAGAAGGAGCAGGCGCGGCTGACCGAGCTCAAGGACATCAAGGACGTCAACGTCCCCATCACCATCAACTGGACCGAGAACTCCGGCAAGGTCGATCTCGAGGTCCAGGGCACCCGACTTTCCCTCAAGCAGGGGGAGTGGAGCGGTTGGGTCCCCCTCACCTTCAACGTGAACTTCCTCATCAAGCTTCACGGGATGACCCAGTTCTTCGTGCAACGCGCCGACAGCGAGCTCCAGATCTACGCCCACCCGGCCAACATGGATCCCCGCGATCCGCCCATCGCGATCAGCAAGCCCGACCGGTTCGCCCAGGACCTGGTGAAGAAGATCGGGGTCTACCGGACCATCGGTTGGGCGGAGTCGATGGACAAGTCGCTCCAGGAACTGCGTACCGACGAGGCCTCGTTCCTCTACGACGCCGACAAGGCCTTCGACGATCGCGAGAAGATCATCTTCGAGAACCTGAAGGACGACAATTGGGACCTCTTCGTGGCCGCGATCGAGACCACCGACCGCGTGTCCCACATGTTCTTCCGTTTGATCGACCCCAAGCACCCGATGTACGACAAGGATCTGGCCAGCAAGTACGGCGATGCGATCGAGAAGGTCTATCGACGCGCCGACGCCCTGGTCGGGAAGATCCAGGAAAAACTCCCGAAGAACACGACGTTCATGGTGATGTCCGATCACGGCTTCCACACTTTCCGCCGCGGGGTGAACCTCAACACCTGGCTCGTCCAGCACGGCTACATGGTGTTCGATGGCCAGGAAAGCCCGAAGAAGGGCCTTGATGACCTCTTCGGCCGCGGCCAGTTCTGGGAAGGCGTCGACTGGACCCGCACCCGCGCCTACGCCGTGGGTCTCGGGCAGATCTACTTCAACCTCAAGGGCCGCGAGTCGAGGGGCATCGTGTCCCCCGGCGCCGAGTACGACGCGCTGCAGAAGGAAATCGGCGATGCGCTCGCGAAGGAGCTCGACCCCGACGACAAAGCGCAGATCTTCCGGGCCGTCTACAAGCGTGACGACATCTACAAGGGCGAATACCTGAGCAACGCGCCGGACCTACAGGTGGGCTTCAACGACGGCTATCGGGTGGGCTGGCAGGACACCATGGGCGGGGTGCAGCGCACCTTCGTGGAGAACAACAACCGCAAGTGGAGCGGCGATCACTGCGCCACCGCCACCGAGATCAGCGGCGGAGTGTTCTTCTCCTCGCGCAAGGTCGCGAACGCATCGCCGCACATCATGGACCTGGCGCCCACCATTCTCGAACTCCTGGGCGTGCCCCTTCAGAAGGACTACGACGGGAAGCCCCTGCGCTGATGTCCCGGGGCCTCGCGAGACTGCTGGCCGCCCTCGCGATCGCCCTTCCCGTCTTTCCCCATGGCGGCGGCGTCTCGGCGAGCGCCGCCTGGGCGGCGCCCCAGAAGGCCCCAACCCGCTCTCCGAGAAAGCCTCGGCCCAAAGCCCCAAAGGCTCGACCCGCGCCGAGTGTTTCTCCCACCGAGGTTCCCGCGGCTGTGCCCACACCCAGCCGAAGCGGGCCGTCTGAGTCAGACGCGGCGCGGCTCGCCCGGATCCGCGCCCGCCGCGAAGCGGTGGAGCGAGAGATCCTCAAGTTGCAGAGCCAGACCGAGTCGACGCTGCGCGACCTCGATTCCATCGACCTCGATCTTCGGCTCGCCGCCCACAAGGCCGACGAGGCCGAGATCGAATTCCGGGAGACCACGAGGCTGCTCGACGCCACCATCAAGGACATGCAGGCCACGAAGGACAAGATCGAGGCGACCCGCCCCCGGGTCCTGAAGAGCCTCGCGGCGTTGAGCAAACTCGGGGAACTCTCCTACGCGCGCCTGCTTTTCTCCCTCGACGACCCGGCGGACATCCTTCGCGGCTATCGCTACGTGTCGAGGATTGCGAGCGCCGATGGCGACCAGATCAAGGCTTTCAAACAGAGCCTCGTGCAGTTGAGCGCGCTCGAAGAGCAGCTCAAGAGGCGCACCGCGGAGAACCTGGAAACGAGGCGAAGGCTCAGCCAGGCGCGGGGCTACCTCTCCGCCCGCAAGCAGACAAAGGAGGCGCGCATCGAAGAGATCGCGCGCGAGCGTCAGCTGCAGGAAGAGCTCTCCGACGAGTACCAGAAGCGCGAAGCCGAACTCCTTCGCCTCCTCGGGGAGGCCGGCGAGGTGGGCGACTCGGGCGAGTTCGTGCAGCCGACCGTCCAACCCCTGGCTCCTTTCCAGAGCGACGAACCCCTGCGCAGCCGCCACGGCGATCTGCCCTGGCCGGTCCGGGGAACCCTGGTGCGGAAGTTCGGGGTGGAGCGCGATCCGCAGTTCGGGACGCGCACCATTCAGCAGGGGATCGAGATCGACGCCTTCCCCGAGGTCGAGGTCCACGCGGTGCACGCGGGGCGGGTGGTCTTCGCCGACCAGTTCGTGGGCTACGGCATGCTGGTGATCGTCGACCACGGGCACCGCGAGCACACGCTGTACGGGCGGCTGGGCGAGCTGCGGGTGGCCCCGGGCGACGATGTTCAGGAAGGCTCGCTCCTTGGCCTCCTGCCCAACACCCGCGTCACCGGCAGCGGCCTTCACTTCGAGGTCCGGGTTCAGGGCAAGCCCGAAGATCCCCTCGATTGGCTCAAGCGGCCCTGAAACGGGCCTCGTCCCTATAATCACGGAGTCATGACTTCAAGAAGTCGTTTCGCCCTGTCCCTTGCCTCCACCGCGCTCGTTCTCTATCTGGCCTCGGGCCCGCTCATGCGCCGGGCGCTCGGGGACACGGGCTACACCCAGCTCTCGATCTTCCACGAAGTGGTCTCCATGATTCGAGACACGTACGTGGATCCTGTGAACATGGACCGGACGCTCGATGCCGCGGAAAGCGGCCTTCTGGAGGCCCTCGACGGCGACAGTGGCTACCTCGACGTGGCCGAGTTCAAGGAGTTCCAGACCGGAAAGCGCGGCGCGGCAGATACCGGCATCGTGCTCGGACGGCGCTTCGGCTTCCTCACCGTGGTGGCGACGCGGCCCGACTCCCCGGCCCGCAAGGCCGGGATCAAGGCCGGCGACTACATCAAGACCATCGACGGCAAGCACACCCACGGCCTCAGTGTGGCGCGGGGCGAGCGCCTCCTCGAAGGGGATCCGGGCACTCCGGTGAAAGTCGCGATCTTCAAGTCGGGGACCGACGCGGTCGAGAGCGCGCTCGTGCGCGAGCGGCCGATGGCGAGCCCGGCGGTGTCGAGGCTTTTGGACGGCTCGGTCGGCTATATCGCGGTGAGCGATCTTTCGGACAGTGTCGCCGCCTCCCTCAAGACCACGGTGTCCGGGCTTCAGGCTCAGGGCGCCACCGCCCTGGTTCTTGACCTCCGCAGTTCCGCCACCGGGCCCTTGAAGAACTCGGTGGCGCTCGCCGAACTCTTCATCAAGGGTGGAGTGGTGGCGAAGCTCGCCACCCGCAATGCCCCCGAGCAGACCCTCCTCGCAAGCGACGTCTCTCGTCCGTTCAATGGGCCCCTCGCCATCCTGGTCGACCGTGGCACCGCGGGGGCTGCGGAAATCGCCGCCGCCTGCCTTGCCGACTCCGATCGGGCGACCCTCTTCGGCGAGAACACCTACGGCCGTGCGGGCGTTCAGAAACAGATCCCGCTCGAAAGCGGCGGGGGACTCCTGCTCACGGTGTCCCGCTATATGACTCCGAAGGGACAGCCGATCAATGGCAAAGGCCTCGTCCCCAAGACCTTCGTGCGCAACCCGGAATCGTTCGAGGCGTACGGAGCCCCCGGCAAGGACCCGGTGCTCGACAAGGCGCTCGAGTCCTTGAAGGCCATGGCCCATAAGGCGGCGGCCTGACCCCGCGCATTCCCGCCATCAAGGTGCTCCTTCTGCCGAAGGACACGAACGCTCTCGGGACCATCTTCGGCGGGGTGATCCTCTCGAACATCGACCTCGCGTCCGCGGTGGAGGCGAGGAAATCCGGCGCTCATCGCTACGTGACCAAGGCCATGCACGCGGTCGAATTCCACGCCCCCGTGTTTCTGGGCGACATCGTGAATTTCTTCACCGAGACCACGCGCATCGGCCGCACCTCGATCACGGTGAAGGTCAGCGTGGAAGCCGAACGGTGGGGCGCCGGGGAAGGCGAGCGCGTCCAGGTGACCGAAGCCGAGGTCGTCCTCGTCGCCGTCGACCAGCACGGCCATCCCACGCCCATCCGCGCGGACGGGCGATCCTGACCGCGGTGGCGCCGCGGATCCGCGTCGGCGTACTCCTGGGCGGTGCGTCCGAGGAGCGTGAGATCTCGCTCGCCTCCGGGCTCATGATCGCCGAGCACCTTCCGAAGGATCGCTACGACGTTCGCCTGCTCGACACCCTGGCCCTCATGGCCCACCACCCCGCTCTCCGGCCGGAGTTGCGCGCGAAAGCTCAAGCCCTCCTCGAAGAGAAGCCCCTGCGTTCCCTGCCCGGCCACGAAGGCCTGTCTCCGGCCATGCGCGAGCAGGTGGAGCGCGCCGAATCCCTCGCCCAGTCCGCGACCCAGGCGCTTTCGGGGCGGGACGAGCGCGGGGTCGATGTCGTCTTCCTCGCCCTGCATGGAAAGTACGGTGAGGACGGAACCCTCCAGGGCTTCCTGGAACTGACGGGAACGCCCTACACCGGCTCAGGGGTCTTGAGTTCTGCCCTGGCCATGGACAAGGTGATGGCGAAGCGGCTCCTCGCTTCCGAGGGCGTTCCCGTGCCCCGAGGAGTCCACATCACCCGGGCGGCCTTCGCCCGCGATCCTGCCCAGGCCCTCGGCCGCGCGCGGGCGCTCTGCCCCGCGGTGGTCAAGCCCTCGAAGCAGGGGTCGAGCGTCGGCATGTCCATCGTCGACCGCGGGGAGGCGATGGAGGTCGCGGTACGCCTCGCCCTCGATCACGACGACGAAGTGCTGATCGAAGAGCGCGTCATGGGAACCGAGATCACGGTGGGGGTTCTCGGGAAAGTCGGAAGCCCCGATCTGGAGGCGCTCCCCGTGGTCGAGATCGTTCCGAAGCGGGAGTTCTTCGACTACCAGGCGAAGTACGACCCCGACCAGTGCGACGAGATCTGTCCCGCACGGATCCCCGCGGAGGCGACCCGAGCCGCCCAAGCGCTCGCCCTCCGGGCCCACGAAGCCCTCGCCTGCCGCGGATACTCCCGCACGGACATGATCCTCGGGCCAGACGGTCCGGTGGTTCTCGAGGTCAACACCCTTCCCGGAATGACCATGAATTCACTTCTGCCCAAGGCGGCCCGAGCGGCCGGAATCCCTTTCGGCGAACTGCTGCACCGGATCGTGAGCCTGGCTCTCGAGCCGAGGCCCTGATCAGCGGAAGCGCACCGACTTGTCGAACTGGTTGTAGAAGCGAACCACCACGCTGAGGCTCGTCTCCTCGCCCTCGAGCGCCAAGCGCGTCGATCCCTCCATCCGCTCTTCGTTGAGGCCGGCATCGGTCGCCACCGCGAGCGTGATCTCGCGCGCCGAGAGAGGGACGCCTTCGAGGACAATGGTCTCGACCGTCTTCCAGCGGGTGAACGAATTGCTGCCCCGGAAACGGATCACGAAGTCGCGATAGGGCTTGCCGTCGATCATGACCTGGGCATACAGGGCGCTGATCTGGGCGCCGGTCGAGGGCTGCGAGGCCTCGACCTCGAGATTGATCCGCGTCCGTGCCACCCGAGGCGGCGGAGTGGAGCGCTCCTCCACACTCGGGACCGGCCCTGGCGTCGTCGCGGGGAGTTGGGCGCTTGCCTGCATCCGGCGCCGGGCCTCGGCGATCGCGGCCATGCGCTCCCGGCGGGGCAGGTTCAAGAGCGCTCGCCTCTGGGCCGGGGTCAGGGAGTCCTTCAGTTCCCTCAGCTCTTCGAGCGGATCCGTGGTCACGGCGGGTACGGGCGGCGTCACGGTCTCAGGAGCGCTGTGCGAGGGCTCGGGAACGGGCGTGGTCACGGCGGCGACCGCCGGTGTCTCCACCGGGGCCTCGGTTACGGGCGGGACCGGAAGGGGAGACGGGCTCTCGGCGGTGGGAGGGTTAGCGGTCTGTGTGCCCTGCAGGTACCGGAAGCCGAGGTACGTCGCCGCGGCTCCCGCAAGCGCCAGGCCGACGAGCAGCAACGCCGCGACCCCCATTCCCGATCCCGCGTGCCGGGTGGAGCGAACCGGTTTGGCGCTCGGTTCCTGGGGAGTCACGACCGTCTTGTTGAGGGCCGTCTTCCCCGCCACCGTGGGCGCGCTCGCCGCCACGCCGGGTGCGGTCATCCCCGCGATCGTCTCCTGGGCGAGCGGCGCCATCATTCCGGTGGCCGCGGTCGAACCCGTGGTGGTGACGGCGTTGCTGATGGCGCGGGCGAACGCACTCGCGGAGGGCCACCGCGCCGAGGGGTCTTTCGCGGTGGCGCGGAGGATGGCGCGGGTCACCTCCTCCTGGACCTCGTTCGCGGGAGGCAGGGGCATCGGTTCGCTCGCCTGCTTCATCAGCACGGCCACCGGGGTGTCGGCGGAGAAGGGCACGCGGCCGGTGAAGAGTTCGTAGGCCACGATCCCGAGCGCGTAGATGTCGATCGACTTGTCGATGGACTTCCCGAGAGCCTGCTCCGGCGCCATGTACTGCGGCGTGCCCGTGATCATCCCGGTCTGGGTCATATGGGCGCTCGCCTCGACCATCTTCGCGATGCCGAAGTCCGCGAGGTAGACCCGGCCCGAATCGTCGAGCAGGACGTTCTGCGGCTTCACGTCTCGATGGATGACCCCGGCGGTGTGCGCGTAATCGAGGGCGTCCCCGACGTCCTTCAGGATGCGCGCGCACTCCGAGGGAGCGAGCCGTCCACGCTTGATGCGCTGCGAAAGGGAACCCCCGGAGATGAGACGCATGGCCATCCAGGGCGTGCCGGTGGCGGTGTCGATGTCGTAGGCGAAGATGGGGATAATCTGCGGGTGCTCCAGGCGGGCGATGGTCTGCGCCTCGCGCCTGAACCTTTCCGCGAACGTGGGGTCGTGCAGGAACTCCGGAGGCAGGACTTTGAGGGCCACGTAACGGTCGAGGGAGGCCTCGTAAGCCTTGAACACACTCGCCATTCCGCCGCGACCGACGGGCTCGATGATTCGATACGGACCTATGTTGCTGCCAGCAGAGAGCGCCATCCCATGAGACTACACCGGGCGAAACCAGCCGGTCCAAGGCGGCTGTGGTGACCCTCACTGGCGCTCCCGGCCTTCGGAACAAATGCCGCCCCGGGGTCGTGTTTGAACATTCGCTTTTCTTTCGCCTATACTCCGGAGCCGTGAATCCAACCCCGAGACAGAAACAGATCCTCGACTTCGTCACCCGCTCGATCGACCGTCGCGGTTTCGCTCCCTCTATTCAGGAGATCTGCGATCACTTCGATCTCGCCTCCACCGCCACCGTTCACAAGCACCTCAAGAATCTCGCGGCCCGCGGGCTGCTGAACCGCGAATCGCACCGCTCGCGCGCTCTCGAGATTCCAAGCGCCGCCCCGAGCGAGGCCGCGGAGATTCCCCTGCTCGGCCGGGTGGCCGCGGGAGTCCCCATCGAAGCCATCTCGAATCCCGACACCATCTCGATTCCCGCCGACTGGCTGGGGCGCGGGGAGACTTTCGCGCTTCGGGTCCGCGGCCAATCGATGATCGATGCCCACATCGAAGATGGCGACGTGGTGGTGATCGAACGCAAGGAAGTGGCGCGCGACGGAGATACGGTGGTGGCGCTCGTGGACGACGCCGAAGCCACGCTCAAGATTTACCGGACGCAGGCCGACGGCCGCATCCGTCTCGAGCCGAGGAACGAGACGATGAAGGCCATGGTCTTCGATGCTTCCCGGGTGCGCATCCAGGGAACGGTCACGGGCGTGCTGCGGCGCTACCCGCGGCGCGGCTGATCGCCTCGGGCCTTTTGGGGTCCGACCTTTCAGGGAATCGTGACCACGGCGAGGCCGCCCTCGACGATCTCGAAGGTCTTGTCGATGCCGCCCTCGAGGGTGAGCCGGTAGCGCCCGGGGGCGAGGTTCTCCATCCGCTGGGTGAGCCGGGACATGCGGAATGAATTCGGTGCGCCCTGACCCATGCCCACGGGAGCGCCGCTGAGCGAGACCAGCTGCCCCGATTTCGCTCCGCCTTCAAGGAACTCCTCGGTGGCCCTGAACTCGACCGTGCCTCCCGGAGTGAACGACAAGCGCAAGGCCGTCGACGGGGCCACCACATTGGGCACGCGCACCGGCGCGTATCCTGAGGCCTGGGCGGTCACGACGTAGGTTCCAGGCGGGATTCCGGGGATCTCGCCTTTGCCCTCTCCGTCGAGGCTTACCGGCCCGGCGAAGGACTCGAGGGCGCCCGCCTGGACGCGCACGAACAGACTGCGCAGACCAAAGCCCATCTGGGCGTCCTTCGCCTCGACCGAAAGCCCGGAGCCCCGCTTCAGCTCCATTTTCAGATCTTCCCCCGCGTCCGCGGCTTTGACCGTCCTCGTGACCGATTCGTACCCCGAGCGCCTCGCCGTAACCCGGTATTCGACGGGTTCGAGATCGTTGAAACCGAAACGTCCCGAAGAGTCCGTGGTGGCGGCAAGCCGCATCCCCGGGCTCACCGGGCTCGGGGTGGCCCGCTGAAGCTCGACCGTTGCTTCGAGGGGGAGAGCGCTCGACGCATCGACTACCGTGCCGCTGAGGCTGGCGGTTGGAATCACGAGTTCGACCGACGTGTCGCTCTTCAGCTCCACCACCTGGCTCACCTGCCCCTCGAATCCCTCCGCGAACGCGATTACGTTGACCCGACCCGGCTCGAGGCCCACGATCCGGAAGGCGCCGCTCTCGTCTGCCCGCGCACTCGCCTGCCGCCCGGTTCCGCTCATGAACGCGGAGACCCGCGCGCCCCCGACGGGGACCCCGCGTCGCGAAACCGTGCCGGAGATCGACAGTCCGTCTTCGAAGACGATCTCCGTGGTCACTTCCACCTGACCTTCCGGGATCACCACTTCCCTCACCGCGGTGCGGCTCGACCCGAGGACCAGGTCGCCTCCGGTCGCACGCAGAGTCAAGGTGCCCTTCGGCACGCCGGCGAACTCGAACGCTCCGCCCGCGCCCGTGCGCGTGTTCGCGAAGTAGTCCTGCGCTCCCTGCGCCCCCACCATCAGACCCACGCGTTCCTCGTCGGGCAGGCCGCTCACCACCCCGCGTACCGTGGCACCCGCGTCGAGGGCGAGCCTCAGGTCTTCGCGCACGTCTCCCGCGTTCAAAGGCACGTCGATCGTCGGACTGGCCTCGGTCCGCAAGGTGGCGCCCACCTTGTAGCGGCCGGCGGCCAGATGCTCGAAGCGGAAGCGGCCCGCGCCATCGCTGAGCGCGCTCTGACCGTCGAGTGCCCGCATGCCCATGCCATCGCCGCTGTTTTGGAGCGAGACCTCGGCGCCCGGGAGCGGGCTGCCCTGCGAAGACAAGACAACTCCTCCGATGACGCCTCCGCCGAGCAGGGGGATCTCGATCGAGCCATCCTTGTCTTCGAGGGTGACCCTCGCAGTACCCTCGGAGAAGTTCGGATGTCTCACCGTGAGCTGATAGGCGCCCGGGGCCTGATCGGTGATCTCGAAGCGCCCATCGGCGTCGGTGAGAATGCCGCCGCCGCTTCCTCCGATGTCGAACATGAAGGCGCCCCCGCCCCCGCCTTCCCGGGAGCTGACACTCGCGTCCTGAACGCCGCGTCCGCCTTTCGCGTCGACCACCCGTCCGCGGATCACCAGGCCGCGGGCCGCCTTGACTTCGATGTTCTTCGTTTCCCCCGCGATCACCGCGACGCCCCCGGTGCGGGCTTCCTGATACGTCTTCGCCCACACCGTGACGTCCCAGTTGCCCGGCGGCACATCCTCGAAGGCAAACGCGCCCTCGGGGGAAGAGAAAGGCGTTCGACGATCGCCCTCGCCCGGCCCCCCTCGAATGACGATCTGCATGCCCCCCGCGCGCGCGGGAGTGAAACGCGCCTCGAAGTCGGTGACGGGAGCGCCCGAGGCCGCGTCCAGTACCCGGCCCGCGATCCGGCCTCGCGTCGCCACCTCGATTTCGACCTCGGACGCGGGCGCCACTACGTTCTTCTTCTTGGCATCACCTCGAAACTCGCCCGCGCCGAAGATGCTCAGGTCGTACGCGGTCCCCGGCACCAGGCCCTCGATCAGGAAACCGCCGTCGGGGTCGGTCTGCACCGTGTTCATTCCGCTCCGTCCGCCCAACATTCCGGGCCCCCCTGAGCCCGAGCCTGCGCTGGCGCGCGCGCCCACCGAATAGCCGGTGACGGGCTGACCATTCGCCTGCACCAGCCGCCCGGCGATCGATGCGCCGGGGTTCAGGGTGATTTCGAGCGGAGTGGTCCCATCGCCGGCTTTGACCCCGTTCGACACGCTCCGGGTGAAACCAGGACGAGAGACAGTCACGTCGTACTCGCCCGCGGAGAGTCCCTTGAACTCGAACCTGCCTTCGAAATCGGTCTCGGTCTGGGGCCGGATCGACTCAACGGTGGCGAACGAGATCACGTTGCCGCCGCGGCCTCCCGTCATCTGGACCGAGCGGTTGAGGTTGACGATGGCTTCCGCGACGGGCCGCGCCTCCTTGTCCTTGACCAGGCCCGTGAGCACGAGGCCCGGCGAAAGCACGACTTCGACGCTCAGTGGCTTGGGTGCGCCGGCCGCCAGATCGAGGCCGGGAATCACCCGCCGCTCGTAGTCGGGATGGGCGACGGTCAATTTCTGATTCGACCCGGGAGCGAGGCGGGTGGCCCGGAAAGCGCCGTCGGGACCGGAGGTGAAGCTGGAGCTCTCGGCGGCGTCGCGCGCCATCATCCGAAGCATCAGTCCCATCCTCGACTCCGTGCCCGAACTCAGCGAGCCGCGAGCGCCCGCGATCGGTCGGCCTTTCTCGTCGCTCACGCGCCCCACCAGCGTGACCGCGGGGGTGAGGGCAATGTCGAGTGTCCTCATCTCGCCCGCCGCAACTTCGATCTCGCGCCGGTCCACGAGCACATGGCGCCTTTCGTCGAAGGTCACGCGGTACGACCCCTGGGGCAATCCAGCGATGCGGTAGCGCCCATCGACTCCGGTGCGGGCGACGGCCGAGGTCGACCCCGCGCGCGCCGTGACCTTCACGGAAGCCACGAGCCGGCCGCTGTCGATCTGGGTCACCCGGCCCTCGAGGCTCGCCGCGCGGGTGAGCGCGAACGTGGTGGCGGCGGCGCCTGGGGGCACCGCGGTCTCGAGGGAGGCGCCATCGCGGGCCAGGGCCTGCAGCCGTCCTTGTCTGGACACGACTCCCAAAAGCTCAAAGCGTCCGGCCGCGTCGGTCCTGCTCCATCTCGTGACCGCGTCAGAGGCGAGGCGCACCACTGCGTCCGCCGCGGGCTTTCCGCCCGGGTCTTTCAACACCCCGGACATCCGCGCGGCAGAGGGCTTGAGGCGGACCGTCACCGGCGGCCCCGAGAAGCGCGCCGCCGCCGCCTGCACCTCGAAGCCCGCGGCCTGGACGCTCAGCGTGGGTCCGGCTCCCTGGAACACCAGGCCGCCGCTCCGCCCTTGAAGGTCATCGAATCGAAACAGCCCGTCCTTGCCGGTTACGGTGGTGACTTCATCACGCCCGAGCCGGACGAAGGCTCCCGCCACGGGCTTGCCCGAGGGATCCACAACGCGCCCGGTGACGGTCTCACCGCGGCTCAAGGAGACCTCGCCCAGGTCCTCGGCGTCCGACTTCTCAAAGAGCCCTTCCACGGTGCGTCCGGCGAGGCCCCCAAACGTGACCCGCACCATGAACGCCGGTGCGGCCATCGGCACCACCAGCTTGAAATGGCCGTCGGACGTGGTCGTCGCCGTCGAGAGAGCCGCGGGCGCTGGTTCGTTGCGAGTTTCGCGAAGGGCGATCGCATAGCGGGACTCGTAGGGGAGGGCGGCCACGGTGGCGCCCACGACCGGCCGGCGATCGCTGACCACGCGGCCGGTGATTTCGGCGGCGGGAGCGGTGGCGGCGAGGGCAGCGAGAAGGGCGGGCAGGAAGGATGGTGAGCGCATCAGGACCTTTCGACGGTCGGCACGAATCCGCGGACCGGGCTCCAGACCTCGGAACCCTGAAAGGCGGCCTTGTAGCTCATCTTCCGGGAATCGGAGAGCCAGTAGCCGAGGTACACGAAGTCGAGGCCGCGCCGTCGCGCCTCGGCCACCAGGGTGAGGATATTGAAGGTCCCAAGGGAGCGTCGGCGCGACTCGTCCGGATCGTAGTAACAATAGACCGCAGAGAGCGAGTGGGGCTCCCGGTCGATCACCGACACGGCGAGCAGCTCACCTTCGGCGTTTCGGAAGGTGAGATCCTCGCTGGTGACACAGGACGTGTAGAGGAAGCTCTCGAACTCCTCCCGGGATCCGTCCATGGCGTCATCATCGGGAGTCTCGGAGGCGTGGCGTGCGGAGAGGTAGCGCTCGTATAACCGGTGCTTCTCGTCGGTCGGCTGCGCGGGCTCGATGGATATGGTGAGATCCAGGTTGCGTTTGAGGCAGCGCTCCTGCGCCCGGTTGGGCTGGAAGGCGTCCACCGGAATCCGGATCATCCGGCAGTCCGAACAGTTCCGGCAGTTCGGCCGATAGACGACCGAGCCGTTGCGCCGGAAGTTCACCTGCATCAGGGAGTCGTACAGGCCCTCGGGCAAGGGGCGATCGCAGTCGAAGCCGGAGAAGCGCGCGGCGCGCCCGCGCACGTAAGGGCACGGGAACTCGGCCCCGGTCTGACACAGGGTCGAGGCGATCATTCGGGCGATCAGTGAATAGTCCGGCCGCATGGCGCGACCAAGATTCTCGCACCGGTTCTTTTTTGGAGGGCGTGGCCGCGGCCCCTGGTCCCGCGCCCAGAGGAGCCCCCGGGGCGCTTAAGATCCCTGAGCCAACAACCCTGGAGGGCTTCTTCATGCGCATCGGTGTTCTTCGTGGCCGCGAAAACTCGTTCCCCGACGCTTTCATCGGCAAGGTCAACTCCATGGGCCGCGGCGTTTTCGCCGAGCAGATCCAGCTCGGCGGCACCAAGCTGAACGAACCCGTGCCCTATCGCGTCGTCCTGGATCGCATGGGGCATGAGGTTCCCTATTACTCCGTCTATCTGAAGATGGCGGCCCTCCAGGGCACCTACGCCATCAACAACACCTTCTGGCGCAACGCCGACGACAAGTTTTTCGGCTACGCCATCGCGGAGAAGCTCGGGATCGCCGAGCCCAAGACCGTGGTCCTGCCGAATTTCCAGTACGTCGACGACGTGAACGAGTTGAGCCTGCGGAATCTGTGGCCCATCGACTTCCAGATGTATGCGGACTACGTGGGCTTTCCGTGTTTCATGAAACCGGCCTTCGGCGGGGGATGGAAGGACGTCAATAAGTGCGAGAGCATCGACGACATCATGCGCCACTACCAGGCGAGCGGCCAGAAGACCATGATGCTCCAGGCCGCGGTCACCTGGGACATCTACATTCGCATCCCCACCATCGGCCGCAAGCATGTTCGCGCCATCCGCTATGACCCGGCGCCCGGCGGCCTCGGCGGCTACAACCAGGACTACGACGCCATCCCCGCGCGGATTCGCGATGAGGCCGAAGAGCTCTCCCTGCGCTTCAACAAGGCCCTCGGGTACGACATGAACGCGATCGAGCTTGCTTACAAGGACGGCCGCTACTACGGCATCGATCTCACCAACTACACCCCGGACCTCGACTACCGCTCGCTCAAGGACGCCCACTTCCCCTGGGCGGTCGAGAAGATGGCGGAGTTCGCGGTAGAGAAAGCACTCTCGGGCGAAGGCACTCCGGAGCCGCCCACCGCGGCCGGTCTCATGGTCCGCTGAAGTTCCCTGGCGCCCAGGCTTACCTGCGGATCCTGAGAATCCGTACTTCGGAGTTGGAGAAGATCAATTCGAACGCAGGCAGGGAGGCGATTCCCTTGAACTTCTCCTCGCCGTAGGTCAGCAGGAATCCCGAGTCGATGGCCACGTGGGTAATGCCGTATTCGGCGGCCGCCCGCCGGATCGTCTCTTCGTCGCGGCTCAGGAGGATTTCCTGTTCCACGCGCCTTCGTTCCACCACGTCTCGCGGACGAAGATAGGGGCCGGCCAGCAGCACCCTCCGTCCAGAGAGGATGGGGATCCAGTTGGCCGCCTCGTTTCCAGCGAGGAAGACCGCGTCCTTCGGAGTGTTCTCCACCACGAAGGCGCCGTAGGAAAGGGTCTTGGCGGTGATCGGGATCCGGTCGTAGCGGAAGTAGTCGTCCATGCCGGGTGGATCCCAGTAGGCCGGGAAGGACAGGGGTATCGCCAGGGCAAGGACGGCGGCAGAACCCTGACCCGTTCGCCAGCCCCGGAATGTCTCCAGCCGCCGCGCGAAGACCGCGAGGCCTTTGCCCGCCAGAAGGGCGAGGGCGAAGCGGAAGTGGTAGTGCTGCTCATCCGCTGAAGGCAGGCCGCTCCAGAACGCGGCGATCGTGTAACCGACGGTCAGGCTGAAGGCAACCGCGCCCAATCCCAGCACGTGTGCGTTTCGGGGCGTCCTTTCGGAATGCGCGCTGCGCAGTCCGAGAAGTGCGAGCACACCCAGGAGTCCGAGGTCGAGGGACACCCAGTGAGGCAGGCGGATGGCCTGGGCGATCGGATCGGCCCACATGTGAGCCGAACTCGTATTCGTGCTCATCGGATTGAAATCCCGCATGAGATGGAGGACGTAGGGAACCGCCGCCACCATCGAACATCCGATGCCCGCGGCCAGGCTCCGCCAGTGACGCTGTGGAGCCGGCAGCAAAAAGGTCGCGAGAACAAGGGAGGGCAGGAGAAAGGCCCAGTAGACGATGAACACCCAGCAGAGCAGGGACAAGACGAAGGCCAGCCGAATCCAACGATCACGAAAGGCTACGGCCAGCCCCATCAATCCCCAGGCGAAGGCATGGTTGGGCTTGAACACGAACATGGCGACCCACAGCGGCCGCAGCGGGTTTTGTCCGCTTAGGGACAGGGAGGCGAGCCCGAACACCGCGAACACCATGAAGACACGCTCCCAGCGGTCGTGCTCGTCGCCACTTTCCCTCAGCCCTCGGTAAAGGCCCAGCCCGACCATGAGCAGGGCGAGGGGAGAGAGAATCCCGTAGGTCGCGAGGACATTCTGGGGCCTGAAGGCGGCGAGGCTGGCGCCGACCAGGCTCCAGAAGGGTTCGAGATTCGTCACCCCGACCTGAACCTGCTCCAGGGGAGACCAACCGTTCGCCACGATCGCCGCGTTGCCGTAGTTGAAGGCCCGGTCCCGGTCGGTGTGAAGGCCATAGGGACGCGCGAGGGGGGCGACGTAAGCGGCCCAGGCGGCGAGGTTCATGGCAAGCACCAACCACAATCCGCGTCGACCCGAAGGGTTCTTGAACAGGCCCCGGCAGGCCGCGAGGGCCAGGGCCACTAGGACCAACCGGAAGGCCGAGTAAAGGACGGCTGGGTCCAGAGGCTCCATGGCTCGGTCGATCCTACATGGGCCAACTCGACCGCTTCCCTCGCGGTGCAGGGGGGTCTCTGGGCCGTCGGGGGTCCTGACCGGGCCACGCGGATTAAAGTAGCCGGACGGAGAAGAACCATGACCTTTGACATCGACCTGCCCGATTTGCGCGTGCGACCGGGGACCAAGGTGCGCCTCAAGTCCATCGACACCGATTCGACCGGCTCCTACGAATCGAAGGAGATGGCGAAGAAGCACCTGCAAAAGGGCGTCGAGGAACTCCGCCGCATGCAGGAGATGCTGTATGCCCAGGATCAGCAGGCGCTCCTCCTCGTCTTCCAGGCCATGGACGGGGCGGGGAAGGACTCAACCGTCGAGCACGTGATGTCCGGGGTGAACCCGCAGGGCTGTCAGGTCTTCTCCTTCAAGTCGCCCTCCTCGGAGGAACTCGATCACGACTTCCTCTGGCGCACCGCGAAGTGCCTGCCCGAGCGCGGCCGCATCGGCATTTTCAACCGTTCGTACTACGAGGAGACTCTGGTGGTGCGCGTGCATCCGGAGTACCTCGAGAAGCAGCGCCTCCCGCGTGAGCTTTCCACCGACCGGATCTGGGACCATCGTTTCGAGGACATTCGCAACTGGGAAAAGTACCTCTCCAGGAATGGCACGGTGATCCGCAAGTTCTACCTCCACGTCTCCAAGGACGAACAGAAGCGGCGCTTCCTGGCCAGGCTGGAGGAACCTGAGAAGAACTGGAAGTTCAACGCGGGCGATGTCAAGGAGCGGGCCCTTTGGGACGAATACCAGCGCGCCTACGAGGACATGCTCGGCGCCACCAGCACCGCCTACGCGCCCTGGCACATCATCCCCGCCGACCACAAATGGTTCGCGCGCCTCGCCGTGGCCGACATCATCATCGACACTCTTCGTTCGATGAAGCTTCATTACCCGAAGCTGTCGAAGGAAACCCGCGCCTCGCTGGACGCGGCCAAACAGGCACTGGAGAGCGAATAGTGGAAGCGAGCCAATCCGCGCCGCAGGACGAGCGCATCATCCGGGCGGCCGAAAGCGTTCTCGACGAGGCGGTCGACTTCACCCGGGAGATGATCCGGATTCCCACGGTCAACCCGCCGGGAGAGTTCTACGAGGACGGGGCCCGCTGCATCGGCAAATGGCTTCAGGGCAAGGGCTTCACCGCGGAGTACATCGCGGCCGAAGGCATGCCCGAGCACACCGCGAAGCATCCTCGCATCAACGTGATCGGTCGCCGTGAGGGCGCCGCACCCGGCAAGACTCTCCACCTCAACGGCCATTTCGACGTGGTGCCGGCGGGGCGCGGCTGGACCAAGGACCCCTTCGGCGCCGAGATTTCGGACGGGAAGATCTGGGGCCGCGGCACCTGCGACATGAAGGCGGGCATCGCCGCCGCCCTCTTCGCGGTCGAAGCCCTCCGCCGCGCCGGCGTCTCCACGAACGGGGCCGTCGAGATCAGCGGCACCGTCGACGAAGAGAGCGGCGGGTACGCTGGGGTTGCCTACCTGTGCAAGACCGGCCGCATCACCGCGGAGAACACCCATTTCGCCATCATTCCCGAGCCCCTCAACGTCGACCGCATCTGCGTGGGGCACCGTGGGGTCTATTGGTTCGACGTGGTCACCCACGGTCGCATCGCCCACGGCTCCATGCCCTACCTCGGCCACAGTGCCATCGACGACATGGGCGCGATTCTTGAAGCCATCCGCACCGAGCTTCAGCCCGAGCTCGCCAAGCGCCTGACCAAAGTGCCGGTGGTGCCCGAGCTGTCGAGGCGCGCCACCCTCAACGTGAACACGGTCAGCGGCGGCCAGGTGGGAGAGGAGGTGCAGAGCCCGTGCGTGGCGGATCGCGCGCACGCCATCTTCGACCGACGTTTCCTGCTCGAGGAGGGTTTTGACTCCACCAAGGCGGAGATTCAGAAGCTTCTCGAGTCAGTGGCCGCGCGCGTTCCCGGGCTTCGTTACGACCTCTCCGACCGTATGGTCGTCCATCCCACCGCGACCCCCGAAAACTCTCCGGTGACCCAGTCGCTGCAAGGGGCTATTTCACGCGTGCTCGGGAAGGAAGCGCAGATCATCGCGAGTCCGGGGACCTACGATCAGAAGCACTTCGATCGCATCGGCCGCATCCCCCATACCGTCGCCTACGGCCCGGGGGTTCTGGACCTCGCTCACCAGCCGGACGAGTGGGTCGCCATCGAGGATCTGAAGAACAGCATCGCGGTCATCGCCATCGCTGCCGCCAAACTGCTGAACGACTGAGCCCCGCTTGTTCTTAGGGAGGCCGGGTCCGTTCCTGGCCCCCCTAAGCTTCCAACGAAAATGGCGTGAAGTTCGTGTCGCGGTCGTAGTAGTCCTCGTGCTCGACCCGCTTGAGGAAGTTCACCACTCGGTAGGTAATGGGCGTGTTCACCACTTCCCACGAGACCTTGAGCGCGTAGTTGCTCATCATCACCGCGATCACCTGTTCCCTGGGCCAGACCCCCGCGAAGGCCAGCGGATAGAAGATCAGGGAGTCAACCGCCTCACCCACGATGGTGGATCCGATCGTGCGCATCCACAGGAATTTCCCCGCGCTTGCGATCTTCATCTTGGCGAGCACGAAGGAGTTGCAGAACTCTCCGCACAGGTACGCGAACATCGAGGCGAGGGCGATCCGCCAGGTGTTGCCGAAAACCGTCTCGAAGGCCGCCTGATGCGGCCAGGTGGCCGCGGGAGGGAAGGCCAGGATCACCAGGCTCATCACCGACGCGAAGAGGAGCGCCCCGAATCCCGCCCAGACCACCCGCCTCGACCGCGCGTATCCATAGACCTCGGTCAGCACGTCCCCGAAGATGTAGCTGATGGGGAAGAACAAAACGCCCGCGCCGAAGGTGAAGCCGAACAGGGTCGCGACCTTCGAGGCCCCGATGAGATTCGCGCAGAGCAGGACGGTGACGAAGGCCGCCATCACCAGGTCGTAGTACTTGTAGGTCCTTCGGGACTCGGGAGTCATTGACGCGGCAGTCTACGTACCTCTCCGCGTCTTAGAGAAGACAAAGGGCCTGAGAAGAGGCGGGCCGGCTATTTGCGGGGACTCCGGCGCGCTTCCTCGATGTCCTTCAGCAGCTGCGGATGGACGGAGAAGCCCGCCTTCTGCGCGGCCTTCGCGTGAAGGTAGGCCTGTTCGTAGTCGCCGCGCTTGATGCAGATCACGGCCAGGTTGTTGAGCGCCTCCCCGTACTTCGGGCGCAGCTTCAACGCTTCACGATAGGCCTTCTCCGCTTCGTCGACCGACCCCGCGCGCAGGTAGGCCGAGCCAAGGGCCAGGGCGAACTCGGCCGGGGGCTCGGGGGTGCCCCGGGTGCGGCCACGGAGGCGTTCCAGGGAGCTGATTCCGACCTTGATGTTGTCGATGCGGGCCTGAAGCAGGGTCCGTTCCGAGTTGGAGAGGTTCGGGAGCAGCAAGGGCTCGAGCTCACGCAGACGGTCCTGAAGCTGGCGGATCTGATCCTCGCGCAGCGACTCCTGCTCGAGGTTTTGCTGCGAGCCGTCGGCCACCGCGCGGTCCCAGGCTTCCCGGCAGGACCGATAGGCGCGGACCGAATCGTCATAGCGCTTGAGTGAGATGTAGGCCTTGCCCAGGCTGAAGTAGGCAAGGAAGGCGTTCGGGTCGAGCTTCACCGCCTGGCGAAGTTCCTCCGCCGCTTCCTCGAACCGCTCCGTCTGCAGCGCCTCCACACCCATCCGGTAGTGCTGGTCCGCCTCCTGCAGGCGCTGTTTCGCCCGCGGGTCTTCCTGGACACGCACGGGTTCTTGAAGGAGAGCCAGACCCAAAACGCCGAGCACAACGAACATGACGACCTCCCGAGGTTCCAAAGGAAGAGTAGCAGCTTTGGACCGCGTTGCGCGCCCTCTTCTTGATAGACTTCCGGCCCGGTCCCGAGGGCTGTCCGCCCTCTCGCCCGAGAGGGCGCTTAACTCAGCGGTAGAGTGCCACCTTCACACGGTGGAAGTCGCAGGTTCGAATCCTGCAGCGCCCACCAGGCTTGCCCCCCTGGTCTCGTGAGGACGACCAGGCGTCTACTTGATACCGAGTTCCGTGAGGAGGTTCTTCGCCCCGTCCACCTCGCTCATCGTCCACAGCATGTAGCGCGCGTCCACGTGGATCGAGCGCGTCTTTATCGGGTCGAAGAGATAGTTCGAGGCCACGGTCTCGTAGGTGCCGTCGAAGAGCAGGCCGACCAGTTCGCCCTTGGCGTTGAGGGTCGGCGATCCGGAATTTCCTCCCGTGGTGTCGACGGTCGAGAGGAAGTTCACGGGAACGTCCCCGAGGCCTTTGTCCACGAACGGGCTGGCCTTCCCGGCGCGCAGCGCCTTCGCCGCTTCGCGTTCGCGCTCCGGCACATTGAACTCGCCCTCGCCGGTGTGCTTCGCGATCACGCCCTGCAAGGTCGTAAACGGCTTCCAGACCATTCCGTCCTTGGGCTCCACGCTCTTCACCTGCCCATAAGTGACGCGGAGAGTGCTGTTGGCGTCGGGAGCGGCGAGGCCAGAGGCTTTCGCCAGAACGGCGTCCATATAGCGGGGACGCAGCCGGGCATTGGCGCCTTGCAGGTTCTTGCCCGCCTCGCGAATCGAATCGCCGAGCGGATACAGGGTCACAGCCAGCTTCAAGAACGCGTCGTCGACCCCCTCGATCCCGGACTTCGACTGATTGAACAGGCCCAGGCGGAAGGAGAGATCACCCATCTTCGTTCCGGCGTAGAGGGTGTCGAGGTAGGCGTCGATGGCCTTTTCCGCTTCTACCTTCTCCATGCCGCACTGCAGGCCGGCGATCCCGTCCAAAGCCTCGATCCGCTGATCCTGAGGCAGGTCGGCGGCGTGACCCATCGCCCACCGCAGCAGGGCGCGGTCGAGAGTCGCATCGAGGGTGCGCTGACTGCGCTCGACTCCCTCCTTGATGCGCGACCAGTCGCGCTCCTGGAAGCCAGGAGCGCGCTCGAGGTCGGGCTTCTCTCGCTCGACCGAGAGCCGATAGAGGGTCTGGGCCGCGGCCAGGTATGAAGAGGCGCCTTGAAGGCTCGCGAGTACGGCGTTGCGCTCGCGGGTCTTCTCGTTCTCGGCCTGAAGCGAGCGAAGCGCCGGCAGCACGTCTCCGTACTTCTGCTTGCGCGCGGGGTCCGCATCGATCCACGCCACGAGTTCCTTCTCGATCTGCTCCTTGCGGGCGAGGGCTCCGCCCTTTTCGAGCCCCTCGTACATGCCCTTCATGTTGGTGAGGCTGTTGTTCAGCCCGCGCACCCGCGCCGCCGCCTTGATCGCGAGGTCCTTGTTGTTCCTGGTGATCCTCTCGAGCAGGGCGATCTGCTCTTCGGACAACCGGATCGACCGCGGCATCGACCATTCGGTCGTCTCCTTGACTTCGGAATAGGTCTGGTAACGCTGGGTGCGGCCCGGATAACCGACCACGAAGACGAGGTCGTTCTCCTTGAGCCCGGCGGCGGAGACCTGCAGCCAGTGCTTCGGTTTGTAGGGCACGTTTCCCTTCGCATAGGGAGCCGACTTCCCGTCGGGGGCCACGTAGGCGCGGAGGTAGCTCCAGTCGCCGGTGTGTCGCGGCCACCGCCAGTTGTCGGTCTCGCCGCCGAAGGTGCCGATGTCCGCGGTCGGGGCGTAGACGAGTCGGGCATCCTGGATCTCGAGCTGGGCGATTTCGAAGTACTTCCGGCCCTCGAAGAAGGAGGCCACGCTGCAGCGCTGCCCGCTCCGCTCGCAGGTTGCCACCCGCTCCTTGATCCGGCGCTCGATGGTGTCGAAACGCTGCCGGTCCGTGGCCTTGGGGTCGATGTCGAGAGCGATTTCCTTCGTCACCTCGGTGACGGCGGTGGTGACGAACACACGGGCGCCGGGACCGCCCGAGATCTCCTCCTCACGGGCTTTCGCGAGGAAGCCGTCCTTCAGCAGGTTTCGCTGCGGGGTGGAGTTGAACTGCAGGTAGCCCGTGACGCAGTGATGGTTGGTCACGATCAGGCCGTCCGGGGAAACGAAGGACGCGGTGCAACCTCCGAGCGAGACGATGGCGCCCATCGGCTGACCGGTCAGGTCGGCGAAGGCCTTCGGGTCTCCGGCGAAGCCCAGGGCTTTGAGTTTCGCCGCGAGTTCGGGGATCTGCTGCGGCATCCACATGCCCTCATCCGCGCGCAGGTCGAGTGCCGCGAGCAGGAGGAAAGGGACGGCGAGAAGAACGACGGGAGCGCGCGAGGACTTCATGGCGGGACCTCCTCAGGTACAGCGGCTGCGGGGTACGCCCGCCGCCCCCCGAGGATCCCGTTTCTTGACCGCCGACGGGCCCAATTATCGCGCAAAAGCGCCCTGCTGTCCGGCCCGGGCTCGCCTAGCCGCCTGGAGGGCAGGACGCCTCGTCCATGGGCTCGGTCCCTACCAGGAAGGCCTCCTGGAACACTTTCCCGCAGCTTGGATTGGCGCGCTTGCCCGAGGCCTTGTCGATATTCACGAAGACCACACCTTCCTCGGGAGGAAGGAAGCCGCGGTTCCCGAGGCCCGCGACCGCCGACTTCATGAACTCTGCCCAGATGGGAAGCGCGGCGCGTGAGCCCGGGAGGTTCACGGGAGAGTTGTCGTCGTAGCCCACCCACACGATGGTGACGATGTCGGGAGTGAAGCCCGCAAACCAGGCGTCGCGGGTGTCGTTGGTGGTGCCGCTCTTGCCCGCGGCCTCCACCGTGAAGCCCATGGAACGGGCGGCGGCGCCCGTGCCCTCGTTCAGGACACTCTCCATCATGCTCGTGACCAGATAGGTCGTCTCCTGGCGGACCACGCGCGGGGTGGAGGGTGTGTCGGCCCGGCCCAGCTCGAAACTGGTGCCGTCTTCGGTCGAGGCGCGGAAGATGGAGAACGGCTCGCGCTTGAAGCCGCCGGAAGCGAGGATTTCGTAGGCGGTGGCCATCTCGAGCGGGCTCGCCTCGAAAGACCCGAGGGCCACGGACGGCACCGCCTTCACCGTCGTTGTGATCTTCATCCGTTCCTTCCAGAGGTCGGCGATGCGGGCATAGCCGATCATCTCCGCGACTTTGAGGGTGGCCACGTTGAGGCTCTTCGACAAGGCGCGCCTCAGGGTCACCGGACCCAGGTATTCGTTCTCGAAGTTCTGCGGGATGTACTCCTTGTCCTCGTAGAAGAAAACATAGGGCGAATCGTCGACGACGCTCGCCGGGGTGATGGGGGGCAGGGCCGGATCGTCGAGGGTCGCCTCGAAAGCGGCCAGGTAGACGAAGGGTTTGAACGTCGATCCTGGCTGCCGCTGGGCCTGCACCGCGCGGTTGAACTGGCTCTGGGTGTAGGAGCGGCCGCCCACGAGGGCCAGAATCCCGCCCGTCTTCACGTCCAGGGAGATGAGCGCGCCCTGGAGCTTTGTGCCGTCGGGCCGCTTGAGCTTCGCGTCGAGCTCGGCGAGGCCTGATTCGAGGCTCTCCTGAGCCATCCGCTGCAGCCGAAGGTCGAGCGTGCTCTCGACCTTCAGGTTGTGAAAGCCGTTCTCGCCGAACTTCGTCTTGAGATCGCGCCGGACCAGGTCGATGAAGTAGGGGGCGTCGAGGCCCGGACTCGACTTCGACCGGACTTCGATGGTCTCCGCGGAATAGCGGGCGAGATCCTCGCTGGTGATGAAGCCTTCATCGGCCATGGCCCGGAGGACCGCGTTGCGCCTCGTCATGGCGCGCTCGGGGTGGCGCATGGGGTTATAGGGATTGGGCGACTGGATCATGCCCGCGAGCAGCGCCGACTCGGTCACGGAGAGATTCGCGATGTCCTTCTGGAAGTACACCCTCGCCGCCTCGCCCACCCCGTTGATGTTGAAGGAGCCCACCTGGCCCAGGTAGATCTCGTTCACGTACAGCTCGAAGATTTCCTTCTTGGAGGCGCGCCGCTCCAGCACGAACGAGAGCATGGCCTCCTGGATCTTTCGCTTGGTGGTCTTCTCCGGGGTCAGGAAGAAGTTCTTGACGAACTGCTGGGTCAGGGTGCTGCCGCCCTGGAGATTGCCGCCCGGTTTCAGGTTCCGCAGGGCGGCCCCCACGATACGGAAGGGGTCGAAGCCCGGATGCTGGAAGAAGCGCCGGTCCTCGATGGCGAGGACGGCCTCCACCAGGTGGCGGGGAAGCTCGTCATATTTCACGAAACGGCGCTTCTCCCGCTCCTCGCCCTCGAAGAGGTAGGAAATCAGGGCGGGCTCGAGGGTCAGGACCTTCTGGTCCTTGCCGGTTCGCGCGGTCTTGATCGACTTGACCACGTCCACGCCCGCCTTCGTCTTGTCGAAAACGACATTGAGCGGTTCGTCGCCCTGGGGTTGCGCCCCCGCCTGGGGAGTGGCCGGGGCCGCCGTTCGGGCGCGCAAGGTGACGGTCCCAGGCGCGATGCGGAATTCCCCGGGGGCGGGTTCGGGTTTGTCCGTGTTCTGGTACGAGAGGGCGTTCAGGATCGAGACGAAGCCGTCAGGAGCCATGTGGTCACTGGTCCGAATCGACACCGGTCGGGAATAGACCCTCGAAGGCACCCGATTCCTTGCCTCCTCGAGCCGGGCATCCACCAGGCCGCTGCTCCGGACGAAGATCCAGAGGAAGACCCCGAAAAGCGCCACCAGGGGCAGGCTCATGAGGGTGAGGAGCAACACCGCCACCTTCAGGCGGCGGTTCGAGTAGACTGCCCGCCTCGGATCCCCCTTGGATGTGCTCAAGGTCGCGAGTATAGCGACCCCGGCGGGACGGGCCTTCGTTGCTAGGCCCTGCCGAATCGTGTCGGGTCGGTCTTTCAACCACTGTCTTCTGAGGAAAACCCCTTTGTCTTCCATTCGTCGATTCGTCATGGCCGCCGCGCTCGCGGTGGCCGCCACCGGCGCGTCCGCGCAGACCGGCCCCATGCTGACCCCCAGCGCTTTCATCGAAGCTCCCGGGCACGTTGGCCTGGACATCTTCGGGCTCACCATCGGCAAGGAGCCGAACTTCCTGACCTATGCCGAGAGCAAGACCATCCAGCCTCGCACCCGCGTGGATGGCCCGGTGATCCGTCTCTCCTACGTGCCCTCGGAGCGCGCCGAGTTCACCGCCGAATTCAACGCCCAGACCTTCGCCATCAAGGACCCGCGCTACAAGAAGACCATCTCCGACTGGGGTGACGCCACCCTGCGAGCGAAGCTTGGTCTCGCCAAGGGCGAGACGAGCGCTTCGCCCGCGGTCGCGGTCCAGTTCGAAGTCAGCCTGCCCAACACCAGCTTCGGGAACGGCCTCGGACCGAACACGATCCGCCTCGCCTCCTCTCTTCTCGTCGGCTACAAGACCGAGAAGCTCACGCTTTCCGGGAGCGGCGGCATCGCCATCCAGGACGAGCCGCTCCGCCAGCACGAGCAGCGCGATTTCGCCGCCCTCTCGGGTTCGATCGCCTACAAGGTGAGCGAGCACTTCGAGGCGTTCGGCGATGTGGGCGGCTACCTCGGAGACGGCGTTCCGGGGGCCATTGCCAAGCGCGAGGCTCGGGCCGGGATCCAGTACTACCACGACCTCTTCGGGCGCTCCAGCAGGTTCTTCGCGGCCGGCCGGCGCGGTCTCGTTGACTTTCAGGGCAAGTGGGGCGTGGTGGTGGGCCTCTCCACCGATCTGCGTCCCGGCGTCAAGCCGTAGTCGTTCAAGGCGCCGCTCCGAACGAAATGGCCGCTCCCAGAGGGGGCGGCCATTTCAATTTCAGGCGACGGTGTGAACCTTCAGGAGGTTCGTGGCGCCGGCGGTGTGGCTTTGTCCGGCCAGGATCACGATGCGGTCGCCGGCCTTCAAGTGTCCGGCGCGCCGCAGGGCTTCCTCACCTGAGTGGAGAAGGCCGTCCGTATCCGCCACCAGGGGAAGCAGAACGGGAATGACTCCCCACTGCAGGGCGAGTCTCCGATAGACCTTTTCCGAAGGCGTGATGCCGGCGATGCGAGCGCGAGGGCGGAAACCGGATACGTGGCGGGCGGTCGAACCCGTCTCCGTGAAGGCCATGATCCAGGGCGCCTTGAGCTCCTGGGCCACCGTGGCCGCGACCCGGGCGAGCGCTCGCGCCACCGCCGAACCGGACGTTCCCGCGAGCCTCACAGGCGTTTGGAAGACGTCGTTCTCCTCGGTGTAGTCGGCGATGCGGGCCATGGTCTCGACCGACTCCACCGGGAAATGCCCTGAAGCGGTCTCGGCCGACAGCATCACCGCATCGGTTCCGTCGAGTATGGCGTTCGCCACATCCGACGCCTCCGCGCGGGTGGGCCGGGCCCGCTCGATCATGCTCTCGAGCATCTGGGTGGCGGTGATGACCGGCTTGCCCGCCGCGTTCGCCATGGCGATGATGCGTTTTTGCAGGGTGGGCACTTCCTCGGTCGAGAGCTCGACCCCGAGGTCGCCCCGCGCCACCATCACGCCGTCGGCCTCTTCGAGGATGCTCGGCAGATTGTCGATGGCTTCCCGTTTCTCGATCTTGGCGATGACCGGCGCGTCGCCCCCGAGGGTGCGGATGAGCCCCTTCGCCTCCCGGAGGTCTTCCGCGCGCCGGACGAAGGAGAGGGCCACGAAGTCGACGCCCAGGGACAGACCGAAGGCGAGATCGGCGCGGTCCTTCTCGGTGAGGGCGGGGATGGACAGAGCCACTCCGGGCAGATTCATGCCCTTGTTCGATTTCAAGACGCCGCCATGAACGATCTCGCAGTGCACGCCGTTCCCCGCGCACTCCTTGACCCGCAGCTCGAGGTTGCCGTCGTCGAGAAGGATGGTGTCGCCCGGCTTCGCGTCGCGGGGAAGCGGCTCATAGGTGGTGCCGATCCGGTCGGGGGTGCCGACGATGGTTTCGTCGTTCGTGATGAGGAGGGTGCGGCCGGTCTCGAGCACGATGCCGTCCACCTCGGCCACGCGGGTGGTGCGTATCTTCGGCCCGGAAAGGTCCTGCAGGATCGCCACCGCCTCGCCGCTGCGCGCCGCAACGGACCGGATCAGGTTGAAGGTTCGCGAGTGATCCTCATGGGTCCCGTGCGAGAAATTGAGCCGGAATACGGTGGCGCCCTTGCCGATCAGCCGTTCGATGACGCGTTCGGTGGCGGAGGCGGGGCCCAGGGTGGCCACGATCTTGGTTCGTCTCATTGGTATTCCCTCAAGTATCCCATCTTCGGCTGAGGAGGAGCCGACGCGGCCTCATAGACTGGGGTGTTCGATGTCTTCCACCCTCATCCTCCTGGGCCTGCTGGCCGTGGTCCTCGGCCTCGGCTCGCTTCTGCGTCCGAGGCCCGGCCGCGACCGCCCGGTTTTCAAGGGCCACGGCATCTTCGCCGGTCACCTCACGGAGGGTCTGCTCCACGCCCTCGTATCCAACCGCGGTTTCATCCGGACCGACACCCGGATCGTGGGCTTCGTCGGCAGCGCCGTGGTGGTGGAGCGGGACGGCGCCTGCGGGCGTCTGGTTTTGTGCCCCTCCCTCGCCTTCGGCCGGGCGAGCGACCTTCCCTCCCTTCGCTCCCTGGGTGAACGGTTCGGAGGGGATCGAAAGTCGACTCTGGTGGTAATCGGAGGCGACGAGGATTTTGGCCGCGAGGCGCTCAGGGCCGCCGCCCCCGCCCGGGCCCTTCACATCGACGACGCGGGGCGGGTCCGCGAGGCGCGCGCGACCCTCAGATCCAGAGCGCCGAGGCTCGTGATCGAAAGCGCCCTCGACCGGATGGCCGCGGAGCTTCGGGAAGGCGCCTTTCCAGCCCTCGACTTCGAAACCGCGCGAAGCCTGATTTCCTCAGACCCTGAAGGGGAGCAGAGGCCGGTTCCGGTGCGCGGAGTCGTGACCACCGCCCTGACCGTGGCCATCCTCGTGTGCTTCGCGGTCGAGGTGCTGATCAGTCCGGACTCCTTCAGGGGCGAGGGGGCCGCTCTGGCCGTCGCCTATCGGATGGGAGGCATCTACCAGAAGGCCATCCTCGCCGGGGAATGGCAGCGGCTCATCGCCGCGCCCTTCCTCCACTTCGGCCTGCTGCACCTCGCCATGAACGGCTGGGCGCAGTGGTCGCTCGGCGCGCCCATCGAATTCCTGGTCGGCTCGTGGCGGTTTCTGGCTCTGTGGGTCATCAGCGCCCTCGGGGCTTCTGTGACCTCGCTCATCTTCAATGACTCGAGTGTCGCCGCCGGCGCCTCCGGCGCCATCTTTGGACTTCTCGGTGCGTTCACCACCTTCGTCTTCTTTCGCAAGGATGTTCTGCCCCAGCCGGTTCCGCGCCCCTTGCGCAACGGGGTGCTCATCACCCTTCTCCTGAACCTCCTCATCTCGTTCATCCCCAGCATCGATATGGCGGCGCACGCGGGCGGCTTCCTCACCGGCGCTCTCCTCGCCATGGGCCTCGCCCGCCGTCCACCCCACGAATCCCTCCCTCCTCGGCCCGGGCCGCTGAGGTTGGTGGTGGCCGCGATGGCTCTCCTCGGGGTCGGCCTCACCGCGATCCAGGAACGCGCGGACCTCGCCACCCTGGCTCCCGTCATCGAATCGGAACGATCGCTTGGGGAACTGTGGCTTCCCATCCCGCGAGGGTTCACGGTCACGGAGTCGAAGGCCAAAGGCCTCACCCTCATCGAGGCGGATGGCGCTCCTGCTTCCCCCTATTCGGTGACGTACAAAGTCAGCGAGCCTCAGGTGGATGAACCGGCGGCCTTGCGCATTCTCGAGGGCCTAAGACCCCAACCCGCCTCGGTCAAGGACTCGGGCTGGATTGCGATCGCGCAGAGCGGGGTCCAGAACCTTCGCGCCATCGAGATCCTGGTGGTCGCCCCCGCGTCTTGCCAGGCCGAGGCGGAGAGCCTGGCTGCGGAGCTCGCCCGCCGCGTTCGCTGAAGCCGCCCAAACCGGGTCGAGCCCACCCTGGACTTCACGGTTTCAACCCCCCCAGGCTGCAGAGCCGTCGGAGAGCTATTTGAAAAATTGAACGGTGTCATCTTCCACCCGAGCGTTGCTTTTCCTTTGATATCAACACTAGGATGCCGTCACTTAGAAACCGTTCGTTCAGATTGTTGTTGTTCTGAACGACTTCCCCAAGGCGACGAAATCCAACCAATTGAGGGCGTGCAAATGATGCGTTTCAGAGTATCGCTGTTGTGCCTGTTGATTCTTTCCTTGACCAACCTGTCGATCGCCCAGGAGCAGAGCGGGTCGATTCAAGGCGTCGTGAAGGACGCCCAGGGCGGCGTGCTTCCCGGCGTCACCGTGGAGGCTCGCAGCTCCCGCAACGCGGGCGTCACCACCAGGGTTACGGACGCGAGCGGCGTGTACCGGTTCCCCGCCCTTCCTCCGGGCACGTATGAATTCACGGCAACCCTGACGGGCTTCGCGCCCGCCAAGGCTTCGGGAGTCGTGACCCTCGGCCAGACTCTCCAGGTCGACCTGTCGCTGAAGGTCGGCGGAATGACCGAGACCGTTCAAGTCTCGGGCGAGGTGCCTCTTATCGACACGAAGGCCAACGCGGCGACAGCCACGGTCAGCCGCGAGACCATCGACCTGATTCCCAAGGGCCGCGGGCTCTTGAGCATCCTCACCCAGATCCCCGGCACCAACAACGAAACCCGCGGCGGCGGCCTGATGATCGACGGCGCGTCCGGTTCCGAAAACCGATTCCTGGTCGACGGCGTCGATCGCACCAACGCCCGCACGGGCACGTCGAACGCGATCACCGGGACCGAGGTCGTGACCCAGGACTTCCTCGAAACCGTGCAGGTCAAACAGTCGGGCTACAACGCCGAATTCCGGGCCGCGCTCGGCGGCGTGGTCAGCGCCGTGACCCGAAGCGGAACGAACTCCTTCAGAGGATCCGTGGGCGCCTACTACAACGACGACAAGTGGCGCGGCGACATTCGCCCCACTCTCCGCCAGGTCCCGACGAATCTCGCCCTCGCCGAGCAGATCATCGTTCCCCGCGACAAGTTCTATCAGGTCGACCCGGTTCTGAGCCTCGGTGGGCCGATCGTGAAGGACAAGGCCTGGTTCTTCGTGGGCTATGGCCCGCAATTCTGGCGCCAGGAGCGCACGGTCACCTGGGTCACCCCGGGCACGAATCCCGCGACCCAGACCTTCGATACCGGCAAGCCTTCTCAAAAGGCGCTCAACTACAACATCTCGACCCAGTTCACCTCCAAGCTGCGCGCCCGTCTGACCGGCAGCAACGAACGACGGCGCGGTGAGCTCACCCTGCCCGGGATCGAGCCCAACGGCACCAGCACCTCGAACGCCGCCACCTTCAATCCAAGGTCGACGGTGCGAACCGACGGCACTACGGATGCCTACAGCGCGATCCTCGACTACACCGCGAGCAACTCCTTGTACCTGAACGTCACCGGCGGCTATCTCACCTACAACGCCTTCAGCAACGGCGGGGACTACAACCACAACATCCGCCGGGTGTTCTCGACCACGAACGTGAATCTCCTCGACGTTCCTTCGAGCCTGCAGCGGGTGAGCGGCTTCGCGGACGGTGCTGTCAACTCCTTCTCGGTAGAGGACTCCTACTCGCGCTTCAATCTCTCCACCGACGCCACCGTGTACAAGCGCTGGAAGGGCGATCACGCGATCAAGGTGGGCGGTCTGTATGAGCGCATCGGCAACGTCGCGAACCTCGGCCAGCAGAACCCCAACATCAACATCAACTGGGGCGGCACCTACGCGAACCTGAGCGGGGGCACCAACCGCGGCACCTACGGCTACTTCACGGTGTTCCGTCAGTACACGGGCGGCGACATCAAGGAGACGAATCTCAGCCTCTTCGCCCAGGATCAGTGGACGATGAACAACAAGCTGACCGTGAACTACGGCCTGCGCATCGAGAACGAGGAAATACCCTCCTACAAGCCGGAGAACCCCGGAGTGAAGTTCGGCTGGGGCGACAAGATCGCGCCCCGGCTCGGCTTCGCCTATGACGTGAAGGGCGACGGCCGCTTCAAGGCCTACGGCTCGTGGGGCGTTTTCTACGACACCATGAAGCTCGAGATGCCTCGAGGTGCCTGGGGCGGCGACCACTGGATCGACTACGTCTACACCCTCGACACCTTCGACTGGCCGTCCATCACCTGCACCGACATCAACGGCGGCACCACCTGCACGGGCGGTAAGTTCGTCGAACAGAACGACCGCCGTCACCCGAGCAACGAGCTGGGCAAGAGCCTGGTGGACCCGAACCTGAAGCCGACCAAGAAGCAGGAGTTCACCGTTGGCGTCGACCACGAGCTGAGCTCGGTGATGTCGGTCGGCCTCCGCTACGCGCACAAGTGGTGGAACGAGACCATCGACGACGTGGGCGTCTCCGTCCCCGGCGTGGGCGAGGTCTTCTACATCGCGAACCCCGGCTCCGGGGTGGGCACCGCTCCTCTCGGAACCCAGTTCCCGAAGGTGCCGAAGGTCCTGAACCACTACGACGGGGTCGAGCTCGTGGTCCGCAAGCGCTACACCAACCGGTGGCAGGCGACCTCGAGCGTTCTGTGGAGCCGCCTGTACGGCAACTACGGCGGCCTCGCGAGCTCCGACGAGGCGGGCCGCACCTCCCCCAACGTCAGCCGCTACTACGACGCTCTCTATCTCTCGTTCGACCAGAAGGGTCGCGAGGCGAACGGCCTTCTCAACACCGACCGTCCTCTCCAGTTCAAGCTTCAGGGCTCCTACACCGCAAAGTGGGGCACGAGCTTCGGCTTGAACTTCTTCGCGATGAGCGGAACGTTGAATTCGTCGACCGTGACCTACCAGTCGGTGCCCGTCTACTACAACGGCCGGGGCGACCTCGGCCGCACGCCGATGATCAACCAGACGGATCTGAACGTCCTTCATGACTTCAAGATCAAGGGGAGCACCAAGCTCAGCCTGCAGGCGAATATCTCGAACGTGTTCGACCAGCAGACCGTGACCCAGATTGCCTTCGCCGCCTACCGCGACGCTCTCGTCATCCCCGGCTTCTCGAGTCCGGGTGCGGCGTTCTTCCAGTCCGGCGGCTTCGACACAGTTTCGATCCAGGCCGCCCGGCTGCCTGCTTCGGGCCGTCCCGATCCCCGCTACAAGCTGCCGAATACCTACCAGGCCCCGCGGGCCATCCGGGTGATGGCGAAGATCTCGTTCTAGTTAGCGCCTGGGCCCAAATGGGCTCTTTCGGGCGGCGGGAGATTTCTCTCGCCGCCCGATTTTTTTGCGCGTGCTACGCTCCGAAGATAGTGGCCAGCTCCCGCTCCAAACGCGGCGCCCCGCGGCCGGGCGAGCCACCGAAGGTCCGCCCCGGAACGGCGGACCGGTTTCCCCTTCCATGGATTCCCGCACTTCTCATCGTGGCCGTGGGTTTCGTCGCGTTTTCGAACAGCTTCGCCGGCATCCTGGTCTTCGATGACGAGCCCGCGATCGCCCAAAACCCCAACCTTCGCGCTTTGTGGCCCCTCACGGCCTCCATGGCGGCTCCACCCGACACCACGCTCTCGGGCCGTCCGATCGCCGGCCTGAGCTTTGCCCTCGACTACGCCGTCACCGGCGGTTCCCTGGCCGGTTATCACCGGACGAACCTCCTCATCCACCTGACCGCCGCCCTTCTTCTCTTCGGCCTCACTCGCCGCACCCTGCGGACGCCCCCGCTCGAGCCTCGATTCGGTGCGAGGTCCACCCCGCTGGCCCTGACCATCGCCCTCGTTTTCGTCGTGCATCCATTGCAGACGGGATCCGTGACCTACATCGTGCAACGCGTCGAGTCGCTGATGGGCCTCTTCTATCTCGCGACTCTCTACTTTTCCATCCGCGCCCTCGATGCCGAAACCACAGGCGCTCGCGGGTTTACGGAGGCGGCGATCGGGGCATGCGCGCTCGGGATGGCTACCAAGGAAGTCATGGTCACAGCACCTCTTATGGTCATGCTGTGGGATCGCACCTTCGCGCCTTCCCGGCGGACGTCTCGCCAAAGGCTCTACGCCGGCCTTTTCTCGACCTGGCTCATCCTCGCCGTGATCGTGGCCGGCGGCCATCGGTCGACCTCGGTTGGCTTCGGCTTTCCCGAGTGGCCGTGGTGGCGCTATCTCATGACCCAGTCCGAGGTCGTGCTCCACTACCTTCGCCTCGCCCTCGCTCCCACGCCTCTGGTTCTCGACTACCAGTGGCCGGCCGCGGCTTCGGTGGGGGACGTCGCGATGTCGGCGGTGACGATCTGTGTCCTCCTCCTCCTCACCGCCTTCGGTCTCGTGCGCCGGTCGCCGGCCGGCTTCGCCGGCGCCTGGTTCTTCCTGATCCTGGCCCCCTCGTCGAGCGTGATCCCGATCGTCACCGAAGTGGCGGCGGAACACCGGATGTACCTTCCCGTGGCGGGCGTCATCGCCCTGGTGGTTCTCAGCCTTTATCGGCTCGTTCCTGCACTCTCCGCTTCCGCTGGATTCGGAGTCCGAAGGTTCCTGAGGGCTTCGGGATTCTTGGCAGCGGCGGCGACGGTTGCGGGTTTCGCCTGGATGAGTCACGAACGAAACGCCGACTATCACGACTATGACCGCATCTGGTCCGACACCATCGCGAAACGGCCCGGCAACGCCCGGGCCCGGAACAACTATGCCTCGTCCCTCCTTGCCCAGAACCGCTTTGCCGAGGCCGAGGTCCACCTCAAGGTGGCGGTCGACCGGCAGCCCGCCTTTCCGGAGGCCCAGGCGAACCTCGGGGTGGCTCTCTCGGCGCAGGGGAAGTTGGACGAGGGCATCGACCATCTGCGAAGAGCGCTCGCCCTCAAGCCCAGTTTCGCCGGAGCTCGCCGCAATCTCGGCGAGGCCTACGCGCTCCAGAAACGTATGGGCGAGGCGGCGGCCGAGTACGAAAAGGCCCTGGAGCTTCTTCCCGACGATGTCGAACTCCTGAATCGCACGGCCTGGATTCTCGCCACCGCCGCGGATGAGCGCGCGAGGGACGGCGCCCGTGCCCGGGCCATGGCCGAACGGGCCGTCCGCCTGACCCAAAGACGCGATCCTGTCTCCCTCGACTCGCTCGGCGCCGCCCTCGCCGAACTCGGGGACTTTCCCGCCGCTTTGAGGGTGACCCAGGAGGCCCTGGCTCTCTCCGCCTCCAACCCGAACTTCCGACGCGAACTCGAACTCCACGCGCGTCTCTACGCGCAGGGCCAGCGCTTGCGCGACCGTTGACCGGTGACGCGCCGACCTAGAATGCCCGGGTGAGTCCCTGGCTGCGGCGCGAACTTCCGGCCCTCGCCCTGGCCGCGAGCGTTTCCGCGATCAGCTTCTCCGCTTATTGGCTGACCCACGGAACGGGGCCCTACTGGCAGGACTCGGGTCTGTTCCTGGCTGCACTCAAGGCGGGTGGAGGGCTTCTCCCGCCGGGCTACCCCGTATACCTCATCCTCGGTCGCGCCTTCGTGTGGACTTTCGAGAGCCTCTTTCCCGGCCGGCCCTTTGCCGAAGCCGGCAACCTGTTCTCGGCGATCTGGGCGGCCGGCGCTTCCGGCCTCATCTGCCTCTCCATCCACGCATTGACGCGACCGGGTTACCGGTTCTTCGCCCCGGCGCCGGCCGAGCCGCCCCGCCAGGCCGCAACGCCACGATGGCTCGGCGCCTGGCTCGGCGGACTTCTCGCCGGGCTGTCCTACTCTCTCTGGTTTCAGGCCCTGACCGCCGAGGCCTACGCGCTCAATGCCTTCTTCACCGCGGCCTTCCTATTTCTGGTGATCCGGCTAGGCGGGCACGGCCCGATAGGCCCGCAGCTCTCCTCGAGCCAGAGGCGCCTGGTGATCCTTGTCCTCGTCGTGCATGGCCTTTCCTTCGGCAACCATCCGGTCACCGTCGTGCTCTTGCCGGCCATCCTCTTGCTCGGTTTCATGGGAAGGGCGGCGCTTGGGAATCGTCGTTTCCTCGGGCTCGCCCTTGCGGCCTACGCGGGGAGCGCGCTCTTGCCCTATCTCTATCTTCCCTACGCGGCCGCGGCCTTCCCGGGCACGCCCTACAACGGCGTCATGAATCTGCAGGGGTTCGCCTATCAGGTCACCGGCTCGCAGTGGAGCACGGACGCCCGCAACTACGGCTGGTCCACGGTTCGTCTGGCGGAACTTCCACTTCAGATCTGGCAGGAGCTGTTTGGAGCGGGCGTGGCGGGCCTTGGGCTCGGGATCCTCTGGCTGGTCAGGACACAAACGGGCCTGCTCCGCTTCCTGATGGTGGTTCTTGTCCCCGCCCTTCTCCTTCCCCTCGTCTACCTGCGCGGTGGCGAATACGATTTCTGGTTGCTCACCGCCTACATGGTTCTCTTCGTGGTGTCGGGGGCGGGGCTGTGCGTGCTCCTCGATCGCATCCTCGCGTCCCGGTTGCCTCGGGCCTTGATCGCGATTTCGCTGGCTCTTGTTTCAGGTCTCGTCCTCGCTCCGCCCCTGCTGACCAATCCACCCCTCGTCGACCGTCGTGACTATTCCGTCCCCGAGGACTTCGGCCGCAATCTCTATCGGCATCTCGAACCGGGTGCTGTCTTCATCGCGGTCTCGGATCAGGAAAACGCGCTCACCTACTACCTCGACGTGGTGGCGCATGAGCGCCCGGATGTGATTCGCATCGACGCCGGCGTTCTCACCAGTCCCTGGTTCGCGGACCAGCTCAAGAAGCGCTACCCGTCCTTCGAGTTCGACGACATCTCGAAGAACCGGTCGGTTCCTCCGAGTCCCGAGGAGTGGCTGGAGTCGCTCTTCCGGTCGAGTCTCAAGAGCCATGCGGTCTACATGACCACGCGCCTTCCCGCGCAGATCCCCGTCGGGGCCATGTGGACTCCGGCGGGGGGGCTTTGGAAGCTCACCGCGCGAGCGGTCCCCGTGGACGTCCGCGATTGGGAATACACGTATCAGAGCCCCGATCCCTTCTCCCGACCCTCCCGCGATCACGCCCCGCAGAAGATGCCTGACGGCTCGATCGTTCGCGAGCCCTACACCGCCCAGATCCGCCGGTTCCACGTACAGGCGTGGAAGAACCTCGGGGACTGGAGCCTGGAGCACGACGATTTCGCCCAGGCGGCGACCGCCTACGAAAAGACTCTCGCCGCCGATCCGACGCTCGATCAGGCGGGCATCTTCTTCGGACTCGGCAAGGCCCTGTTCGTTCTGGATCGGCCCGCGGAGGCCTTGCCTTATCTGGAGCGGGTGGGTCTGCGCCTCGATCCGCCTCTTCTGGCGGAGACGGCCCTGTACTTGGGCCAGATCTACGCCGGCCGGGGGGACATGAAGGCCGCGGAGCGCTATTTCGACACGGTCCGCCTGCTCGCCCCCGAAATCGGGGCCCGGCTCCCTCCGCGCACGGACGAGCGGAGATAGGCCTCGCCCCGAAGGCCCCGCAAACCGGGCGACAAAAAAAGGGGAGCCCGCGAGGGCTCCCCGATCTGTTCCAGGAGCGCGGTCTTTTCGAAGACCGCGCCCCCGCTTTACGAACTTAGAAGGAGAACTTCGCTCCGAGACGGATAGAGCGCGCGCCCTGGAACGCGTTGTTCATCAGGAAGCGCGGATCCTTCGGGATGTTGGCGATCAGGGCCGGGATGTTGACCTGGCCCTGGTAGAACGCGTTCTCCGAGAAGTTCACGCCCTGTCCGGCCGCGAGCTGGGTGGCGAAGAAGTTCGTCGCCGTGTCCGAGTCGAGGACGTTGATGATGTTGGCGCTCAGAACCAGACGCTTGTTGCCGCCCATCTTGATCTGGTGCTGCACGTACAGGTCGGCCTGGTTGTAGAAGGGCATGCGGCCATCGCTGCCGCGGCCCAGGTACTGAACCGGGAAGTTGTTCGGAGGAATGACCGCCACTTCGCGGGTCCGCAGGATGCCCGAGGCGCCGTACCAGTTCAGACCGAAGCTGGTTCCGAACTTGGCGTCGTAGACGAGCTGGAGCTTCAACTGATGGGTGCGGTCGGTGGGAAGCAGACCGTACGCGGCCTGTCCCGTCCCGTCGAACATCATGATGGGATAGTCGTACGAGCGGCCCACGTTCGGGCTGGAGCGACCGTTCTCATCCGCCTGTCCGAGACCCGTGTGGTTGCCGAACAGCCGGCTCCACATGTAGGAGGCGCGGCCCGACCAGCGACTGGACATGCGCTTGTTGAGGCTCAGTTCGACCGCGTCATAGTCGCGCTTCGGCTTGGGCAGGGGGATCTTGGTGCCGTTGGTCAGGGTGAAGGCGGTCTGGAGGGGGCCTTCGCTCGGATTGCCGATCACGTAGATCTCGTTCTGCTGCGCGTCGAGAGCACCCGTGTCCTCGACCACGCGGTCGAGCTGCTTGTGGACGTAACGAACGCCCACGGAGAGCACCTGGGTGAGTTCACGATCGGCGCCGAACACCATTTCCTGGGACTTGTAGGGCTTGAGGTCCGGGTCGAGGGTGTCCGCGCCCAGCGACGGATGACGGAAGTCGATCGGTCCGCGGATGAGCGTGCCCGGGCAGGCGGGGGGGCAGCTCGCGGTGTCGAGGTTCGGCCAGTCAGGGGTGTTGAGGGTGTAGTAATACTCGAGCCACTTGTCGCCGCCGAAGCTGCCGCGGGGCAGTTCGAGCTTGGTGATGTCGTAGAAGATGCCCCAGCTGCCGTAGACCTTCGTCTTGCCGTCGCCCTGGACATCCCAGGCGAAGCCGGCGCGCGGCGCAAGCTTGTCCTGGAAGGAGAACTTGATCGCGGTGGCGGGCAGGCCATAGGAAGCGTCCGCGAAGTTCGGGACGTTCTCATTCTCGGTACGGAGACCGAGGTTGATGGTCAGCTTGTTATTGATCGTCCACGCGTCCTGCAGGAACAGGCCGATGTTGTTCGAGTGGATGTTCCCCTGGGTGATGAGACCCTGCTGGGGGCTGACGCCGTTGCTGCGGACCTGGTAGTAACCGAAGGTGCCGCGGCTGCTGGGGTCGTTCGAGACGAGAGCGCGGTCCCAGAAGATGCGAACCAGGTTCCCGGTTTCGCCGGTGAGCACATCGTTTCCGATGCGATCGAACTGCACGCCCGCCTTGAACTGGTGCTGGCCGGCGGCGGAGGCGAAGTAGGAGATGTCGAACTGGCCGCCGATCCGGCTCTGGATGTCGCGGGTGGTGGAGGAGTTGGTGGGCACGTTGGTGGTGGCCACGGCCGACTGCAGGTTCGAAGGAACTCCGGCGAGCCCGATGTTGGACGTGCAGAAGATGTACCGCGTGCCGTTGTAGACCCCTTCGTTGTAGAGGTTGCTCCGGTAGTAGGTGCCGCGCGCGTGCAGGAAGAGCTTGTTCGAAGCGTTGTAGTCGAGTTCGAGGGCGCCGCTCACGTTCGGACGGACATCGTTGATGTCGTAGTTCGCGGTGTTGCTGGACGTGCCGTCCTGGGTCTGGAGACGGCCTTCCTGCTTGGAACCGCTGGAGGTGAACGCCAGCCGGGCGCGGGTCTTGTCGCTCAGCTGAGTCGTGAGGTTCGCGGTGATGTTCTGGCGGGTGAACTTCTGGGTCTTGGTGCGCGCCTGGCCATCGGCCCTCGAGGTGACGGTCCGGTCGAGCGGATTGAACGAGGGGTTATAGCCGAGGAAGAACCAGGCTTTGTCCTTCTTGATGGGGCCGCCGAGAGTGAGGCCGGGCTCGAGGGTGTGCTCCTTGTCCTTGGCGTAGGTGACGTATTCCATCGCGTTGCTGTTGGACGGCTGGAGGCGCAGGGTCGGCCGCGAGTCCGAGTTGAGCGAGCTGCCGGAGTAATAGGTGAAGAGGTCGCCGCGGAACGCGTTCGTTCCAGAGCGGGTGACCGCGCTGATGACGCCGCCGGTGGCGCCGCCGAATTCGGCGGTGTAGCCGGAGGACTTCACCTGCACTTCGTCGACGAAGTCAGTGATCAGGGTCTTGCCGGAGAGGCCGCTCTGCAGGTTGGTGGTCTCCGCGCCATCGACGATGTAGCGGTTCTCGCCGGGGGCCGCGCCGTCGATCGAGATGCCGCCGAACTTGGAGGTCTCGGTGTTGACGCCGGGGGCCTGGGTGACGAGGGAGGTGAAGTCGCGGCCCTTCGGCATCTGGTTCAGGGCTTCGTCACGGATGCTGGTAGCCCGCGCGCTCTGCTTGACGTCGATGAGCGGCGCTTCGCCGGTGACTTCCACGGTTTCGGTCATGGCTCCGAGCTTGAGGCTCAGGTTGACGGTCATGAGCTTGCCGAGGGAGACGATGACGTTGTCGGTCCGTGCGGGGGAGAACCCGCTCAGCTTCGCGGTCACCGCGTAGCTTCCTCCCGGCAGCGCCGGGAAGCGGTAGGTTCCATTCGCGTCGGTGGTGGCAGTAACCGTCCGGCCGCTGCCATTGCTCGCTTCGACGGTGGCGCCGGGAACGACGCCGCCCTGCGCATCTCTGACCACGCCTTGTATGGCGCCGGTCTGTTCTTGCGCAAGCACCGGCAGTGCCATGAGCACGGCCGCCGCAAGCGCCAATAGGTTTCTAAGTCGCATGAGATCCTCCTCCTGAGGGGACGGTTGGTCTGTTGAAGGGCGTCTCTTCAAAAATCTGAATCAAAAACGCCACCGAGGACTGGCCATATTCGCTGGAGAAACTCGTGTACTCCACGGGTCTGTTCAATCCATTGGATATGAGAATGATACGCAGAATCGCGTGTTGGCTCAAATGATGCGATTGCATCAGGAGGGTGAGCCTTTCGAATAGATCCCCCTCCATCGATCGTCGACCCTCCCCGGCCCCAGTCGATACTTTGAATGTTCGGGACCCCCTTTTGGGGCTCCTCATGCCTTTGGGAGCGGGGCCGTTGCGAAGATCCTCCCTTTTGCTACACTTCCGCCACCACCCCCCGAAAGGAAAAAAACTCACCATGAATATTGTGGAGCGCCTGGTAGGCGACGTGACCATCATCGACCTGCAGGGCAAGATCATGATCGGTGAAGGCGATGAGGCGTTGCGCGACGCCGTGAACAAGGCGATCGACTCCGGCAAGAACAAGCTGGTCCTCAACCTTGCCGAGGTTCCTTATGTGGATTCCGCCGGCCTGGGCGAACTGGTCCGTTGCTACAGCACGGTGAACAAAAAGGGCGGCAAGCTGAAGCTCCTCAACTTGACCAAGAAGATCCAGGACCTTCTCGCCATCACCAAGCTCCTCACCGTTTTCGAGACCTTCGACTCGGAAGATGAGGCCGTGAAGAGTTTCGCTTGAGGCCTTCGGCCCGAGCGGCCGGACCCGAAGCAAAAGAAGCCCGCGGCAGTGCCGCGGGTTTTCTGTTTCTTGTTTAGGCTTGCCTCGAAATGATGGCTTTCCTCAGAGCGTTGAGGCCGCATCAGTGGACGAAGAATCTGCTCGTCTTCGCGGCCCTGCTCTTCTCGAAGCATCTCTTCGAAGCGGGGCCCTTCCTCCGCACCGCTCTCGCGTTTGTCGCCTTCTGCGGCCTCGCGGGGGCGGTCTACCTCTGGAACGACGTCGCCGATATCGAGCAGGACCGGCTTCACCCCAAGAAGAAGAAGCGGCCCCTCGCCGCGGGGGAGTTGTCGATCCGCGCCGCCACCCTGGGCGCCATCGCCCTGGTGGTGGGCGCCCTCGCCCTTTCCTTCTGGCTGGACGTCCGGCTGGGCCTGTGCGCGTCGGCCTATCTGGGTCTCAATCTCGGTTATTCCTTCGGCCTCAAGCACGTGGTGATCGTGGACGTCCTCTCCCTCTCGCTCGGCTTCGTCCTGCGCGCCCTGGCCGGCGGTTTCGCCATCCAGGCCCCGGTCACGGAATGGCTCCTCGTCCTCACCCTCCTGCTCGCCCTGTTCCTGGCCCTCGCCAAGCGGCGGCACGAGATCACCTCGCTGGGTGACGGCGCCGCGAGCCACCGCGCCATCCTGGCCGAGTACTCCCCCTACCTCATCGACCAGATGACCTCCGTGGTCACCGCCTCGGTGGTGACCGCCTACACTTTCTACACCCTCTCCTCGGAGACGGTGAGCAAGTTCGGCACCGCGAAGCTCTCCTGGACCCTTCCCCTCGTCCTGTACGGGATCTTTCGGTATCTTTACCTCGTCCACCAGAAGGAGCGGGGCGATTCGCCCACCGACATGCTCCTCACCGACCGGCCCCTTCTGGTCACCGTGGCGCTTTGGGTGGCCCTGGTGATCGCGATCGTGTACACCGCCCAAGGCGCCGCCACGCCGCTCGGAGTTCCCAGATGAGTATCGAGATCGAATCCAAGGACGTCGACGTGCGGAAGATCATGTCGGAGATCCGCGAGCGCATCGCCGAGAAGAAGCGCGGCCTCTACACCGACGAGGAGATCCGCGAGATCGCCGAGCGCAAGCTCGAGGCGGTTCTGGAAACCCGGCAGTTCAACCCCGACTTCCTCAAGGACTTCAAGACCAAGTCCGAGGTGTGGAACTACACCTTCAATCCGGAGACCATCTACAAGACCAGCCGCGGCGGAGTGGGCGGCTTCCTCGGCACCATCCGCGGTGTGCTCAAACCCATCCAGAAGCTCTTCTGGAACCCGACCCCGATGATCGCCGCCCTGTCCCGCCAGTCCGACCTGAACCTCTACACCGTTCAGATGCTCCACAATCTCACCCTCGAACTCACGCGGCTGAACCTCGAGGTTCAGGAGCTGCGCGCCCGGCTCCAGCAATCGGACGCGAACCTCGAGGAACTCAAGAAGCGGGAGCGGGCCCTCGAAGCGCTGGCCGTCTTGAAGGATCAGCCGAAGTCCACATCCTGAGGCGGCCCACGAACCCCGAAGCGGCCGCAGCGAGCATGACCGGAAAACTGAGGCTCGGTTTCGTGGTTCAGCGCTACGGCCTGGAGATCGCAGGCGGCGCCGAGTACCACTGCCGCCTCATCGCCGAACTGCTCCGCGACCACGCCGAGGTCGATGTCTTCACCACCTGCGCCCTCGACTACGTCGAGTGGAAGAACCACTATCCTGAAGGCGAGGCGGTTTTGAACGGCGTGCGGGTCCAGCGTTTCCCGGTGGCCCGTGAGCGGGACATCCTTCGTTTCGCCGCCTTCTCCGAGGCCATTCAGTCCCCGGGGCATGCGCCCGCCGAGGAGGAAGACTGGATGGATGCCCAGGGCCCCTACTCGCCGGCGCTACGGGATCACGTGGTCGCGGCCGCCGCCTCGGGCGGTTACGACGCGCTCATCTTCTTCTCTTATCGCTACTGGACGACCTGCCGCAGCCTGCGCCCGTCGCGAACCCCTGCCCTGCTCGCACCCACCGCCGAGGACGACGGCCTGTATCGCCTTCCCCTTTTCCGGGAGATGTTCGAAGCGACCGCGCAGTTCATCTTCAACAGTGTCGAGGAGCGGAAGATGCTGGAGACGGCGCTTGGGCGCCCGCTTCCGGGAGGGATCGTGGGTGTGGGCTCGGCGCTTCCTTTGGCCATGGACGAGACCGCCTTCCGGTCCCGCTTCGCCATCGAGGGCCCCTTCCTCCTCTACGTGGGACGGATCGATCTGAACAAGGGCTGTCCGGAGCTCTTCGATCATTTTCTTCGCTATCGGAAGGAGACCGGTTCGAAACTCCAGCTCGTTCTGATCGGCCGCGCCGTTCTCCCGATCCCCGACGATCCCGCGGTGCGGCCCCTGGGCTTCCTCGACGAGGCGGACAAGTGGAACGCGCTTGCAGCCTGCACCGCCCTCGCCATTCCCTCGAGGCTCGAGAGCCTCTCCATGGTCACCCTCGAAGCCTTCTGGGCCGAGCGGCCGGTGGTGGCGAATGGAAATTGCGCGGTGCTTCGCGGCCAGTGCCGGCGCTCCGGCGGCGGGTTGTACTACACGAACTACGACGAATTCCGGGGCATTCTGGAAACCCTCGAAGGCGACGGCGCGCTTCGCGCCCGCATGGGACGGGCCGGTCACGCCTACTTCGAACAGAACTACGCCTGGCCGGTGATCCTCGACAAATACCTCTCTCTCATCGCCAAAGCGCGAGAGGCGAGTGCCGCATGAAGCCGCGGGCCATTCATCAGGTTCTGGCCGCCCTTGCCTACGGCGACGCCATCGGGAACGAGGCCCTGGCCATCCGGGGGCACCTGCGCGGCCGGGGTTACGAGTCCGACATCTTCGCGGAAAAGGTCCATCCGCAGATGGCCGGCCTCGCGCGCCCCCTCTCCGAATACGAGCGGGCGGCCGGGCCGGACACGGTGTGCCTCTTCCACTTCTCGATCGGCAGCGCCGCTTCGTCCCTCGTGTACCACCGGACGGACCCACTGATCTGCGTGTATCACAACATCACTCCTCCGGAGTTCTTCTTCAAGTTCCATCCCCATCTGGCGCGGCTGTGCTACCACGGCCGACAGGAACTGAAGGCGTTCGCGGCCCGCTCGGTCCTCGGCCTCGGGGTGAGCGAATTCAACCGCAAGGAACTGGAGGCCGCGGGCTTCAAGCCCACGGGCGTCCTGCCCATCGTGGTCGACTGGGACCGCTACGACGAGGGGCCGAGCCCCGTGATGGAGCAACGTCTTGCCGGGTTCCCTGGCCCCACCATCCTGTTTGTCGGTCGCATCGTCCCCAACAAGAAGATCGAGGATGTGATCGCCGCCTTCGCCGCTTTCCAGCGCCACCACGCCCCCACGAGCCGGCTTCTCCTCGTCGGGGACTCGGTGGGCCACGAGCGCTATCTGAGGAGACTGCTCGAAACCGTCCATGACCTTCGGGTCCGGGACGTCATCTTCACCGGGCAGGTGTCGCAGGCCGATCTCATCGCCGCGTATCGAAGCGCCCACGCCTTTCTCTGCCTTTCCGAACACGAGGGCTTCTGTGTGCCGCTCTTGGAGGCCATGCACTTTGGCCTGCCCGTACTTGCCTACAACGCGGCGGCGGTCGGGGAGACGATGAACGGCGGCGGCATCCTGCTGGATGATAAAGACCCGACCCTGGTGGCGGCGACCCTCGACCGGGTCCTCGCCGACGAGCGGTTTCGCACGGTGATTCTGACGAGCCAGGCCCAAACCCTGAGGGCGGCGAGATCGATCGATTTCGATCGCCTGCTCGAGTCCCACATCGAAACGGCCCTGATCGCCGCGAGGAATCGCGGATGAGATTCCGTGAAGTTCATCAGGTGGTGGCCGCCCTCTCGGCGGGTGACGCGGTGTGCAACGAAGCCCTCGTCTTTCAGCAGATCCTCCGCTCCCGCGGATATGCGAGCGAGATCTACGCGGGCTCGATCGCTCCGGACATGGTGGAGAAGGGCCTTCCCGCCAAAGACTACGCGAGGCGGAGCGAGGACGAAGGTGCGGCCACCATCCTCCACTTCGCCATCGGCAGCCCGGTCGTCCAGCAGGTCCTGGCGCGCCGCGAGCCGCTGATCCTGCGCTACCACAACATCACGCCGCACGAGTTCTTTCTGGGCTTCAGCGGTCATCTCGTGGGCCTCACCTATCACGGGGCCCGCGACCTCGCGGCCCTCGCACCCCGGGCCGCCCTCGGCCTCGCGGTGAGCGAGTTCAACCGCCGCGACCTTGTAGCCGCAGGCTTCGCCCGGACCGACGTCCTGCCCCTGGCCATGAACCTGGGGGCACTCGACGAGACCCCCGACCCCGTGGTCACCGCGAGGTTCAAGGACGGTCGGAGGAACCTCCTCTTCGTGGGACGAGTGGCGCCCAACAAGAAGATCGAGGATCTGGTTCGCGTGTTCTGCGCCTACCAGCGCTACGTGGAGCCCGAGTCCCGGCTCTTCATCGTGGGCGACGCGCGCGGCTTCGAGCACTACACACGAAGGCTCCACGAACTCGTGAGTCATCTACGGATCGACGAGGTCGTCTTCGCGGGTGCGGTCACCCAGAGCGAGCTCAACGCCTATTACCTCCTGGCCGATGCCTTCCTCGGCCTCTCCGAGCATGAGGGCTACGGCGCGCCCCTCATCGAGGCCATGCACTTCGGCCTTCCCGTGGTGGCCTTCGAAGCGGGCGCGGTGAGAGAGACGCTTCAGGGCGGCGGAGTCCTGCTCCAGGAGAAGAAACCAGAGGAGATCGCGGAGTTGCTCGGGATGCTGATTCCCGAAGGGCCGATGAGGTCGGCGGTCCTCGAGACGCAGGCGCGCTCTCTTGCGAGAATCCGGGCCGTGGACATCGGCTCGAAACTCGATGACGCCCTTCGTCTCCTCGAGGGAGGCGCATGACCGGCCGGGAACCCCTCGAGGTGGCGAAAATCGTGGACGAAATCCGCGAAGAGATCCAGAGCCGCCGCGCCGCCGGCGACCTCACCACCGAGGACATCGAGTGGCTGCTCGAACGAAGGCTGAAGGCGAGCATCGCCAAGGCGCGCATCGACCTGAGCCTCGCCGGGAGGCTTCTGCACGAGAGCCACGACTGGAACACCGACACGGGCTATGAGATTCGAACCTCCCGCGCGGGCCTTCCGGGCCTTCTCATACGCGGGGCGAAGGCGGTGGTGCGGCCGTTCGTCCGCCTCTACACGGATCACATCCTGAACCGCCAGAGCCAGATCAACCTGGCGGTCTGGCACGTTCTCCTCGATGCGGTCGAGCACAACACCGCGCTCGAGATGGAGATTCGAAAACTGCAGAAGGCGGTCCAGGACCTGAAGGACCGTCCTTGAAGCTCGCGATCGTCATCCACCGCTACGGGGACGGGGTCGCGGGCGGTTCGGAAGCGCACGCGCGGGGCCTCGCCCAGGAACTTCGGAAGTTCCATGAAGTCGAGGTGCTCACCACCTGCGCCCGCGACTACCTCTCCTGGCGGAACGAGTTTGAACCCGGTGAGACGACGGTGGACGGCATTCGCGTCACCCGCTTTCCGGTCCGAAAGACCCGCGACCTCGGCCGGTTCGCCGCGGTCTCGGATCACGTCTTCAACGAGGCGCACGAACGCGCCGACGAGGAGCGCTGGATTGTCGAGAACGGTCCCTGGTGCCCCGATCTCATCGCCGCGGTCTCGAGCCGGAGCGACATCGACTTCGTCCTGTGCTATTCGTACCGGTACTTCACCGGGATCAAAGGGGCCCTTTCGGCCGGGCGTCGTGCGATTCTCGTACCCACTGCCGAAGAGGATGACGCCATCGGCCTCGCGGTCTTCGCCGACCTCTTTCGCACGGTCCGGGGATTCCTTTATCTGACGCCCGAAGAGAAAGACCTCATCGAGAAGCACGCCGGGTCGATCACCACTCCCTCGCGCGTGATCGGAAGCGGCTTGAATGTGCGCCGCGCCGGACCGGAGCCCCGCCTTGGTCTCGGCGCCCCCAACGCATACACGCTCTACGTGGGACGGATCGATCGGAACAAAGGCGTCGACACCCTATTCCGATACTTCCTCTGGCTGCTCGAGGAGTGGCCCGAGTGCCCGCCCCTGCTCCTCGTCGGGCATCCGGTTCTGGACATTCCCGCCCACCCGAAGATCCGCCATCTCGGCTACGTGAGCGAGGACGAGAAATCATCCCTCATCGAAGGCGCGGACGTCGTGGTCATGCCCAGTCGCTACGAGAGCCTGTCCATGATCGTCCTCGAAGCCTGGGCGCTGTCTCGGCCGGTCCTCGCGAGCGCCGCCTGCGCGGTTCTTGTGGGCCAGTGCCGGAGGAGCAACGGCGGCCTCTACTATCGCGACTATGCGGAGTTCCGCCTGATGCTTCGGAGGCTCATGGGCGACCCGGCGCTTCGGTCGGCTCTCGGGTCCCACGCGGAGGCCTACGTCACCGCGAACTACTCGTGGGAACAGGCCGCGGCCCGGACGATCGAACTCCTCCACGAGTTGAAGGCCGGAGAAGAGGCCGCCTCATGACCCGCCGCGTCGATCAATGGGTTCCCGCACTTCATCGCGGCGACGCTATCGGCGATTCCACCCTGCTGATGCGCGAGGCCCTGAGGTCCTGGGGCTACGTTTCCGACATCTACACCTACGATCAGGATCCGGGGGTCGCGGCCGCGCGCTTCGATCTATGGACCGAAGGGGAAGCCACGGACATCGTCCTCTTCCACTACGCGCTCATTTCCCCGATGAACGAAGCCTTCGTCAGGCTCCGCTGCCGGCGCGTGCTTCAGTATCACAACCTCACCCCGCCTGAGTTCTTCGCCCCCTGGGACAAAGAGATCCACAAGATCCTCCGCCAGGGCCTCGACGGTCTTGCCGCCCTCGCTCAGGGCACGACCCTGGCCCTCGGCGACAGCGAATTCAATCGCGAGGATCTGGTTCACCGCGGGTTCGCCCCCACCGGCGTGCTTCCCATCGCCATCGATTTCGACCGCTACCGTCAACCAGCGAATCCGATTCTTCGCCGCCGGCTCGCGGACGGCCGCACCAACCTGCTGTTCGTGGGCCGGATCGCCCCGAACAAGCGCCACGATCAGCTCCTGAGGGTTCTCGCCTACTACAAAAAGCACATCTCCTCCGCGGTTCGCCTGCTCGCGGTGGGTAAGCACCCGCGGCGGGAGACGGGCACCGGAGCCCCGATCGAGTCGCACTACCTGGACGCCCTCATTCGCCTCTACTCCGAACTGGGCGTCGAGCCCGCCGACGTGACCTTCACCGACGGCGTTTCTCACGAGGAGCTTCTTGCGTACTACGAGGGCGCCCACGTCTTCATCTCGATGTCCGAGCACGAAGGCTTCGGCGTGCCTCTCCTCGAAGCCATGCTGAAGCGCGTGCCCATCGTCGCCCTCGAGGGCACGGCGGTGACCGAGACCCTGGGCGGGGCGGGCGTTCTCCTGGCCCGGCCCGACGTCGCGGAATTCGCGGAAACCGCGGCCCTCCTCGCAAAGCCCGGCCCGGCGCGCGAGGCCATCCTGCGCGGCCAGGATCAGCGCGCTCAGGACTTTGCGACCGGGAAGACGCTTCAGAAGCTTCGCGCCATCGTGGAGGGCCTCTAGATGGGCCGCCCGATCGCGATCGTGGTGCAGCGCTACGGCACCGACCTCGTGGGCGGATCCGAGACGCTCGCGCGCGAGTATGCGGAGCGCCTGGCCGGCCGTGGCTTCGAGGTCACGGTGTAC
>CAZYEA010000003.1:0-6789 GCA_964646485.1 uncultured Acidobacteriota bacterium | reverse complement strand
TCCGTGGAGGGCATCAAGGTCGCGGGCGACCGGGCCGTCTTCATTCCCACCGCCCACGACGAACCGCCTTTGCGCTTCGCCGTCTTCAAGGCCGCCTTCGAAGGCGTGCGCAGTTATGCCTTCTGCTCGGCTCCCGAGGCTCGGCTGGTGGCTTCGCGCTTCGACATCAGGAAGTGTTCGCAGGACGTGGTGGGCATCGGCGTCGATCCTCCCGAGGAGCCCGATGTCGAGGAGTTCAGGATTCTTCGCGGCATCGAACGCCCCTACCTCCTCTATGCGGGGCGCATCGACGCGGGCAAAGGCTGCGACGAGATGCTGCGATTCTATGAGCACGCCCAGGCCGAGGTCATGGGCTGCCCCGACCTCTACCTGATCGGCAAGCTCGCCATGGAGCTGCCCTCGATACCGCGGCTCCGCCATCTCGGGTTCGTGTCCGAGGAGGACAAGCGCGCGGCCATGGCGGGTGCCTCGGCCCTCATTTGTCCGAGCCCTTTCGAGAGCCTCTCCATCACGCTGCTCGAAGCCCTGTCCCTGGGCACGCCGGTCCTCGTCTCATCGCGATCCGACGTGCTCGTCGACCATTGCCTCAAGAGCAACGCCGGGCTCGCCTACGGAAGTCCCGAAGAGTTCACCGAATCGGTCCGGCGGATGGTCCTCGACGAGAACCTGCGGCGCGGCCTCGGCGCGAACGGCAGGCGCTATGCCCTGACCGAGTTCTCCTGGGACCGCGTGCTGGAGCGTCTGATCCGCCAGATCGACGCCGCGAAGAGGGCTTAGGGCCCCTTCTAGCGCGCGGCGCGGAGCCGCTCGAGCACGATGTCGGTCGCCTGCGGCCCCTTGAGGATGGCCGCGGCCGCGGCGATCTGCTGAATCGCGGTTTCGACCGCTTCGAGGCCCGCACCGCGTTCGATGGCGAGCCGGGCCGCCACCACATGTTTCTGGACCACGGGTTCGCCGCCCGTCCCGAGCAAGGCGTTCGCGGTGTCGCGGATCTTCACCAGGCGCTGAAGCAGTTCGAGGCTCGCCGCCGGCATGGTTCCCGGGGGCATGGTGGCCTGGCGGGGCAAGGGCGCGTTGGCGGGCCGGCCGGTGGGCCCGGTGATGGTTCCCGTCGCGTTGGCGGTGGACGCGGAAAGCGAAGGAGACGGGGGGGCTGGGGGTCTGGGTGGGGGTGGCGCGGCCGGAGGTTCCTTGAGACGGATCAGGTTGGTCGCGATCAGGCCGTAGAGGATCTTGCAGGCCTCGAAGGTCGAGTGCGACGAGGCGTTCGCAATCGCCTTGATCGACCGGCGCCCGTCGATCTTGGAGAGGATGAGCCACTCACTCGTATTGAGGTTGATCTGGCCCTCGCGTCCCTCCGGAATCACGAACTCCGGCACCAGCTCCATCGAAGGGACCTTCTTCTGGAGCACCCGCCACTCGTCGAGCCTTCGCGCCGCTTCCATCAGCAGGTTGGTGTTCGTCTTCGTGATGGTGTTGGCCGCCACCGCCGCGCCGGTTTCGAAGAAGAACTCGCCGCGGCTCCAGATCGCGAGCTGATAAACCGCTTCCTCGCCCGAGAGATCCTCCACCTGGGCGTGGACGATCCGCCCTTCCTGGATGTAGATCTGCCCCTTGACGTCGCCGTCGGTCAGGTGAAAGCACCCGGTCTTTCCAGACGACGAAACGAGCTGGATGACGTCGGGGAGCGGGAGTTCGGAGAGGGAGCCTTGGAAACTCATCAGTGGCGTTTTGGGAGCGCTCGGGGGCCCGAGGACGCAAATCAGGCTACAAGGCGGCTTGAGGGCCTGTCAAACTTGCCGGGAATTTCAGGCTTTTCCGAATGTCCCCGCGGCGGAGAGGCGCGCCACCACGATATCCTGGCCGAGGGCCTCGAGAAGATCGAACAGCGGCGGACCCACGGAAACTCCGGTGGTCACTGTCCTCGAACCGTTGATGAGCAGCCCCGCCTTGATCCCGAGCTCGTCCGCGAGCTTTCGGAGTTCGGCCTCGGCCGTTTCCTTATTGAAGCCGGCAATCGCCTTGAATCGGCCCGAGAGCTCGACCAGCCAGGTGCGCAACCCTGGGTCTTTGTCGACGTTCTTCGCCACCGCCACGGGATCGATGTCGAAGGTCCGGTCGAAAAAGGCGCGGCCCGCGCCGGAGAAGTCCTTGAGGGTGATGAAGCGGGGACGGAGAAGGTCGACGGTCTTCGCGAACCAGTCGCGACGATTCCAGCCCTTCGCCCAGGCTTCGTCCCACAGCCCCGCGCCCTTGAGCTCGGCCTCCACCATGGGCAGCAGATCCTCGAGCGGCATCTTGTTCATGTGCTCGGAGTTGAGGTGCAGGGCCTTGCGATCGGTCCACTGCCGGGGATCGGCTTCGGAGAAGTTCACGATGGCGTTTCCGCGTGACACCCCGCTCAGGGAAAACGCCTCGATCAGCTCGGCGGTGGTGAAGAACTCCTTGTCCGTGCCCGACGACCAGCCGATGAGGGCGAGGAAATTCCGGAAGGCCTCGGGGATGAAACCCTTGTCCCGATAGGTGGTGACGGAGACGACCTCACCATGCTTGCGCTTCGAGAGCTTGGTCCGATCGGGCGCGTTGATGAGGGGGAGGTGGGCGAACTCCGGCGGCTTCTTGCCCAGGGCCTCGTAGATGAGGATCTGCTTGTGCGTGTTCGAAAGGTGGTCCTGGCCGCGGATCACGTGGGTGATCGTCATGTGGATGTCGTCGCAAACCACGACGAAGTTGTAGAGGGGGGAGCCGTCCGGCCGGAGCAGGGCAAAGTCCTCGGTGTCCCGATGCTTCCGCTCCTGGGTGCCGTAGACCGCGTCTTCGAAGACGGTGGCGCCCTCGTCCTCGGGAACCAGGAAGCGGAGGGTGAAGGGCTCGCCCGAAGCCGCGCGCGCGTCCGACTCTTCCTTCGACAGCGCCCGCGACGGGACGTCGCGCTGCCACGGCCTCTTCTCGAGGTCCGCCTGCTTGCGCTGGGCCTCCATCTCGGCCGCGGTCGCGAAGGACCGATAGGCCTTTCCCGCGGCCAGCAGCTCGGCCGCCACCTGCTTGTGCCGCTCCACGCCGTCGCTTTGCAGGAAGGGGCCTTCGTCCCAATCGAGGCCGAGCCACTTCAGGCCCTCGAGGATGCTCTTCGTGTTCTCGTCGTTGGAGCGCTCCTTGTCGGTGTCCTCGATCCGAAGGATGAACGTGCCGCCGTACTTCTTTACGTAGAGCCAGTTGAACAGTGCGGTGCGGCCGCCGCCGATGTGCAGATACCCGGTTGGAGAGGGAGCGAAACGGACACGAATGGCAGGAGAGCTCATGAGTTGAGGCCATTTTAGCGGCCGCTCCCCGGTTTTCGAGGGTTCACGAGGGACGAGCGGCGCCCCGTCCCCCGCCGGTTGAACAAGCCCCCGATCCGTCTCGTTCTATAGTTTCAAGGAGAGGTCGGCTCGCCAGGATGACACACGCCCTACAACTGAAGAACGTTCGCAAGGTCTACCAGGGCCATGTCGCGGTCCAGGGCCTCGACCTCGAAGTGCCGAAGGGTTCGGTCTTCGGCCTTCTGGGGCCAAACGGGGCGGGGAAGACGACCTCGATCCGGATGGCCATGGACATCATCGGTCCCGATGCGGGCGAGGTGCTGATCCTCGGCCAGAAGTCCGAGAAGTCGCTGCGGAACCGGATCGGTTACATGCCCGAGGAACGCGGCCTCTATCAGAAGATGATCGTGGAAGAGCTGCTCGTCTTCATGGCGGAGTTGAAGGGCGTCAAACCCGCCGAGTCGCGGAAGCGCATGATGCCCTGGCTCGAGAAGCTGGGTCTTGGCGGCTGGCACAAGAAGAAGGCGAACGAGCTTTCGAAGGGCATGCAGCAGAAGGTCCAGTTCATCCAGACCCTGCTCCATGAGCCGGAGATCCTGATCCTCGACGAACCCATGAGCGGCCTCGATCCGGTGGGCACCAACGTCATGCGCGACGCCATGATCGAGTTGTCGCGCGCGGGCAAGACCCTCATCGTGAGTTCGCATCAGATGGCCACGGTCGAACAGATGTGCGACCGGGTCGCCCTCATCAACAAGGGAGAGAAGGTGCTCGATGGCCGCGTCTCCGACATCAAGGCGAGCTACGGCAAGAACACCCTGGTCCTCGCCTTCGAAGGAGACGGCTCCTTCCTGAAATCCCTTCCCGGGGTGGCCGCGGTGAACGACCACGGCCGGTACGCCGAGATCAAGCTCGGGCCGGGCTCCGATCCTCAGGCCATCCTCAAGGCCGCGAGCGACCGTCTGAAGATCACCCGCTTCGAAGTGGTCGAGCCTTCGCTCCACGACATCTTCATCGAACGCGTCACCGAGGTGCCCGCATGAGCTCCGACATCCTGGTCATCGCCAAGCGCGAGTTCATCGAGCGGGTCCGCACCAAAGCCTTCGTCATCGGCACCATCCTGGGGCCGGTCTTCATGGCCGGCATCATGGTGGTGCCCGCGTTGATGGCGAGCAAGCTCGCGAAGTCGGTGTCGATCACGGTCATCGATGCCGAAGGATCGTTGCGCGGCCTGGTGGAAGACAGTCTTCGCGGCGAGGCCGCCGATAAGACCGTCGAGGCGAAGCCCACCGACTCCATGGACCGGTCGCGCAATCTCCAGGCCGGCCGCGGTGGAAGCACCCGGTTCGTGATCCGGCCCGCCGAAGGCGCCGATGTGGCGGCCCAGCGCGAGGCCGCGAAGAAGGCGGTGCTCGCGGGCAAGCTCGATGTTTATGTGGTGCTGCCCCCGGATGTGCTGGCGGAGTCGAAGGCCGAGTACTACGCGAAGAGCGTCACCGACTTCGAGGGCATTCGCGCGGTCGACCGGGCCATCGAGAAGGCCGTCTTCGCCAAACGCATCGGCGCGGCCGGCATCGAGCCCGAGAAGATCGCGGCCCTCACCCGGCCCCTCGATCTCAAGCGCCTGCGGGTCAGCGAGGAGGGGGAGCACGAGGATCAGGGCGTGTCCTTCTTCCTCTCCCTCATCCTGGTCATGATGATCTACGTGGGCACCTTGATGTGGGGCCAGATCGTGATGACCGGGGTCATCGAGGAGAAGACCAACCGCGTGGTCGAAGTGATCGTTTCGTCCACCACCCCGCGCAATCTCCTCTTCGGCAAACTCGTGGGCGTGGGTGGCGCGGGGCTCCTTCAGTTCGGGATCTGGATCCTCGCTCTCGTCGGCGTCTCGGCGGCCTCCGGCTCGCTTGCCTTCCTCTCCGGCCTCGAGCTGCCCGCACTCAACCCCGTGCTGATCGCCGCCTTCCCGATCTTCTTCCTCCTCGGCTTCTTCCTCTACGCCTCGCTCTATGCGGCCATCGGCTCGGCGGTGAACACCATCCAGGAAGCGCAGAACTTCATCTTCCCGGTCATGCTGCCCATCATCCTGGCCATGGTGTGCTGGCCCGTGGTCATGCGCGCCCCCGATTCAACCCTGGCCGTGGTGCTCTCGTTGATACCCTTCATGACCCCGATCCTCATGTTCCTGCGCATGAGCGTGCTCATGCCTCCGGTCTGGCAGATAGCACTCTCCGTGGTGCTCACGAGCCTCACCATCGCGCTCGTGATCTGGATCGCGGCCCGCATCTACCGGGTGGGGATCCTGATGTACGGCAAGCCGCCGAACTTCCCCGAGATGCTCCGCTGGGTGCGGCACGGCTAAAGGCCGGAAAAGCGCGTCACGCGGCGGCGAAGCGGGCGGGGTCGAAGGGCTTGAGGTCGTGGACCGGGGTCTCGCCCAGAGCGAGGCCCGCCGCGATCTCGCCCACCAGCGGTCCGAGGAGGATGCCGTTGCGGAAGAGGCCTCCCGCCACCACGAGGCCATCGACGGCGCCTTTGCCGATCGCGGGCAGACCATCGGGTGTCGCCGGTCGCAGACCCGTCCAGGTCTCCGCGATCGTGGCCTTCTTGGTGGCGGGCGCGATCGCGGTGGCGATGCCGATCAGGTGAGCGATTCCTTCGGCGGTCACGCGAGTGTCGAAGCCCGCCTCTTCCATGGTGCTGCCCACGATGAGGCGTCCGTCCACCCTGGGCACGATGTAGCCGTGCTTCCCATAGACCACGTGGCGCATGGCCGGCCCGTCGACGAGCGACATCATGTGTCCCTTCACCGGGCGCACCGGCAGGGGAGACGGATCCCCGTCGAGTTGGGTGGCCCAGGCCCCCAGGGCGTTGACGAGAACCGTGGTCTCGATCCGGCCCGCATCGGTGCGCACCGCCGCGACCCGGCCGCCGCTCACCTCCAGGCCGCGCAGGGCGGTGTATTCGCGAATCTCCACCCCCCGGCTCAGGGCCAGGGCCTTCAGTCCCTCGAGCAGGCGACGGTTGTCGACGCGATGATCGTCGGGAAAAAGTGCCGCGGCCCGCGCGTCCACATGAGCCGCGGGCTCGAGCCGCGACAGGCCTTCGCGCGACACCAACTCCGCCCTGAGGCCCTGCTCCTTCTGGGCCACGGTCAGGGCCCGGAGCTTCGCTTCCTCCTCCTCGGAGAAGGCGAGGGAGAGCACGCCGTAACGATGGTGCTCGACGGCCACGCCGGTGAGGCGCAGAAGCTCCTCGGCGAGACTGATGTGACGATCGCGGCCCTTGAGGGCCAGGGGGAGGAGCGGGGAGTCGGGAAGCGTCTCCGCCTGCGGCGAGAGGATCCCGCCCGCGGCGAAACTCGCCTCGCGTCCGGCCTGGCCGCGGTCGAACACCAGGCAGCGCGCCCCCTTCCTCGCCAGTTCGCACGCCGCCGAGAGGCCGACGATGCCCGCGCCCGCCACGATCACGTCAGGAGATCTGAGGG
>CAZYEA010000002.1:0-58146 GCA_964646485.1 uncultured Acidobacteriota bacterium | reverse complement strand
GGGCGCAAGAATCCGTACTGCGTGATCCTGCTCGACGAAATCGAGAAGGCCCATCCCGACATCTTCAACATCCTGCTCCAGGTGATGGATCACGCGACCCTCACCGACAACAACGGTCGCAAGGCGGACTTTCGCCAGGCCATCCTGATCATGACCAGCAACGCGGGCTCGCAGGAGATGAGCAACCGCGCCATCGGCCTCCAGCGCAACGCGGCCAAGGACACCGCGGCGAGGGGGAAGGGCGCCATCGAGAAGCTGTTCGCGCCGGAGTTCCGGAACCGCCTCTCCGCCATCGTGACCTTCGATTCCCTGCCCTTCGAGGCCATGGAACTCATCGTGTCGAAGTTCATCCTCGAGCTCGAGTCGCAGCTTCGCGAGCGGAAGGTGGCGATCACGCTTGCCGAAGAGGCGCGGGGCTGGCTCGCGCGGAAGGGCTACGACCCCAAGTTCGGCGCGCGCCCGGTGACCCGGATCATCCAGGAGCACGTCCGCGATCCGCTCACCGACGAGATCCTCTTCGGCAAGCTCGAGGCGGGTGGGGAAGTCACGATCAAGCTGAATGAAGCGGGCGACGGCCTTGCCTTCGACTTCAAGCCCACCATCGTGAAGGAACCGGGCCCCGAGAAGATCGAAGCCTGAGGGCCCCGCGCCAGGGCCCAGGGCTCAGCGACGGACGCCCTCCCGCAGCAACAGGCGGATCCACTCACTCGTGGCCGCTTGTGCGACCGATTTGCCGTTCGCATCCTGGTCCGTCGGTCTCGCGCCACGTTCGAGCAGGAGTCGGATGATCGCCTCCTGTTCTCGGTGTGCTTCCTCCGACCCGCTGCCGCTCGCGCCCGTCGACTGTACGGCAAGATGGAGGGGCGTCGAGCCCGACTTGTTCACCTGCCGCGGTTCCGCACCGCCATCAAGCAGGGCCCGGACGGCGGCGAGGGACCGCCTTCGGACCGCCCGGTGCAGGGGAGCCACGCCGGACTTGTCGAGGGCATCGGGGTCGGCGCCCTCCGAGACGAGGTACTCGATCACCTGGGCCTGGGCCAGCGGCCGGGAGCGATCCCCATCCGCCGCGTAGTGAAGGGGCTCCGCGCCGAGCCGATTCCGCGCGCGACAGTCCGCTCCCTGCGACACCAGCAGTCTCGCCATGGCGCGGGAGGAAGCCGCCGCGGCCATGTGGAGTGGCGTGTCCCCGGCATACATGTAGTGAGAGATCTCCGCGAAGAAGAAGTCCGCTGCCGCGCCCCGGGTCGCCCCGGCGGCCAAGGTCATCCGGGCCAGCGCCGGGGCATCGCGCAGCCGATCAGCGACGCGGACCAGGTCTCCGCCGATGATGAGTCGAACGAATTCAAGGAGAGCAGGCGTTTCCATGGCGGGTAGACGGGTTCTCGATGGACTGCTTCCGCCTAAGGCCACTCGGCCTCGTCCCGCGAACCCACCCACACGATGAAGTCGGTCGCGGGCGGCGTCACCCCGTGCCGGCGCAGCAGCTTCGCGCATTGCGCGCGGTGGCCGTGGGAGTGCAGGCAGACCTGAAGGAGCGCCTGGGCCACCGTGCGCGTCCCTCCTGGAATCAGGGCGCCTTCGATGATGCGTGCGAGGTCGGCCGCGCCGGCCCGCTGGAACCATGCCGTCTCCATCTCTTGGGTCTCGCGGAATCCCTTCACCAGCTCGGACAGGGTTCGCGAGGACCGGACCTCTTCCTCCACGTTGAAGGAGAGTCCGAGGATTGCGGAGATCCAGAACCGGTTCGAAACGAGGACATGGTGGAGCAGCTCGCACACTTCCGGATCGCGAGCGGCGTCATCGGATCGCTGGACGCTCAACAGAAAGGCCGCGTTCGCGTAGCCCTTGTGGGACACGAGGTCTCGTAGCAGGTCGAGCGACGGGTCCATCGGGTCGGCGGTTGTTGACAGGGTGGGTCCTCCGGTGTCGCGGTGCTGGTCCCCAGTATGAAGGCTTCCGAAGGTTCCGGCCAGGGCGTGTCGCGCCTCGCGCCGGCCGGATCCCGCTTGTGCTTCGCGCCGGGAGCGAATATGATGATCGTCATATGCGAGCCGCTGTCACGAAATCGACCGCCCCCGGGCGCAAGGAAGCCACCCACGAACGCATCGTCGCGGCCGCGGCGCGCGCCGTCCGACGGAGCGGCTACGGAGGCGCCGGCGTCGCCGACATCATGAAAGACGCGGGCCTGACCCACGGCGGCTTCTACGCTCACTTCGCCTCGCGCGAGGCCATGCTCGCCGAGGCGGTCGACCGCGCCGGCGCCGAGGGCCTGGCCTCGGTGGCCCGCCTCGCCGCCGCGGCTCCGCCGCGGAAGGCCCTGCCCGCCCTGCTGCGGGCCTACCTCTCAAAGGAGCATGTCAAAGCCGTGGAGACCGGCTGCGGCGTGGCCGCGCTGTGCTCGGAGACGCCGCGTCAGGCGCCGGAAGTCCGGCGCGCGGCGACCCGTCGCATCAAGGAGATGATCGACCTCGTGGCCCGACAGTCGCCCGACTGGGGGCGTCCCGGCGCCCATGAGCGCGCCCTGGCCACCGTCACCACCATGGTCGGCGCCCTGGTGCTGGCGCGCGCGGTGGACGATTCCCGGCTTTCCGATGCGCTGCGCGAGGCGGCGCTCCAGCACCTCACCCCCAAAGGCGACTGATGCCCTCAGCACCGGCACGGGTCTCTCTTTGAATCAAAATATGACGCTCATCATATTTCTGACGCTGCCACGATGAACCACCGCACAACCGCACAAAGAAGGAACTGAAGTCATGAACAGCAATACCGCCCTCGTTACGGGGGCCTCCTCCGGCATCGGCGAAGCCACCGCGCAACGGCTGGCCGCGGCGGGCTACAAGGTCTACGGCACCAGCAGGCGGGGAGCCCAGGCGGGCCAGCGGTCCTTCGAGATGCTGGCTCTCGACGTGACCAGCGATGAATCTGTGGCCGCCGCGGTGAAGGAAGTGATGCGATTGGAGGGGCGCATCGACCTGCTGGTGAACAACGCCGGCTTCGGTGTCGCTCCCGCCGGGGCGGAAGAGAGTTCGATCGAACAGGCCCGCTCGATCTTCGATACGAACTTCTTCGGAGTGGTCCGGATGACGCGTGCCGTCGTGCCCCACATGCGAGGCCAGGGCCGTGGTCGCATCATCAACATCGGCTCCGTGCTCGGTTTCCTGCCCATGCCCTACGGGGCGCTCTATGCCGCCACCAAGCACGCCATCGAAGGCTATTCGGAATCGCTCGACCATGAGCTGCGCGGGAAGGGCATCCGGGTCTCGGTCATCGAACCCGCGTACACGAAGACGCCGTTCGACGCGAACCTTCTGGAAGCCGACTCCAAGCTCGATGAATATCGCGAGGTTCGCGAGGCCGTGGTCAGGAGGCTCGGGGAGCTCATGGCCGCCGCCGATCCGCCGAGCGTCGTGGCCGAGGTCGTGCTGCAGGCCGCTACCGCGGCCCACCCGAGACTCCGATACACCGCCGGCCCCCTCGCGAGCCGCCTGCGGCTCCTTCGCAGGTTCGCGCCCGCGGCTTTGATGGACGGCGGGATTCGTAAAGACCTACGCCTCGACACCCAGGAGAACTCATGAAAGCTTTCATTCTCGATCGCTATCGAAGCAAGGACGGCCTGCGAGCGGGCGAAACGCCCGCCCCGGAGCCGGGGGACGACGAGGTATTGGTCCAGATCCACGCCGCAGGCGTGAATCTCCTGGACTCCAAGATCCGGGACGGAGAGTTCAAGCTCATCCTGCCCTATCGTCTGCCCATCATTCTCGGCCATGACGTGGCCGGGACGGTGGTGCGGGTCGGGCCCCGGGTGCGGGCATTCAAGCCCGGCGACGAGGTCTATTCCCGGCCCGACGACTTTCGCATTGGGGCCTTCTCCGAATTGATCGCGATCAAGGAGGACTCTCTGGCCATCAAGCCCCACCGGCTCACCATGGAGGAAGCGGCCTCCATCCCCCTGGTCGGTCTGACCGCCTGGCAGGCGCTGGTCGAGAAGGCGAATCTGAGGCCAGGGCAAAGGGTCTTCATCCAGGCGGGCTCCGGCGGCGTCGGAACCTTTGCCATTCAGCTCGCCAAGCACCTGGGTGCCACCGTAGCCACGACGACCAGCGGGGCCAATGTCGATTGGGTGAAACGCCTCGGGGCCGACATCGTCATCGACTACAGGAAGGACGACTTCGAATCCATCCTGCATGACTACGACGTGGTCCTGCATAGCCAGGACGCGAAGGCGCTCGAGAAGTCCCTGCGTGTGTTGCGCCCCGGGGGAAAGCTCGTCTCCCTCTCGGGACCGCCCGACCCGGAGTTTGGCCGAGCGCTCGGGTCTCCCTGGATCGTGAGAGCGACCATGAGCCTCCTGAGCTTCGGAGTCAGGCGAAGGGCGACACGCCGCGGGGTGGGCTTTTCCTTCCTCTTCATGAGGGCGAGCGGGGCCCAGTTGCGCGAGATCACCGCTCTCGTCGATTCCGGGGTCATACGCCCGGTTGTGGATCGGGTCTTTCCCTTCGAATCGACGAACGAGGCCATGGCCTACGTCGAGTCGGGGCGCGCCAAAGGCAAGGTCGTGGTGAAGGTGAGATAACGCGTTCTCTCGCCAACGAGCGGGGATGCGGGACCGGCGCAATGTCGGTTTTCAATTCAGCATGGCCGGGCTTCGGGCCGGGGCCCATACGGTAGGCTCCTTTCAACCAAAACCTCCAGGAGGAGATCCCCGCATGAGTCTCGTCGCCGCGTTCGCTCTCACTGTTCTGCTCGCTCCCCAGCCCAAGGCGAAGCCCACTCCGGTTCCGCCTCCGCCTCCCGGAACCATGGAGGCGAAGAAGCTCGAAGCGCTGAAGACCGAGGTCATCGCCGAGGTCGAGAAGAACAAGGACATGGTCCAGCAGATGGTGGACCAGATCTTCAGCTTCGGCGAGCTCGGGTTCCAGGAAGTCGAGACCTCGAAATATCTCGTGGGCCTTCTCGAGAAGAACGGCTTCACGGTTACGAAGGGCGTCTCCGGCATGCCCACCGCCTGGTTCGCGCGCTGGGGTTCGGGCAAGCCCGTGATCTCGCTCGGCACGGACATCGACGGCATTCCCAAGGCCTCGCAGAAGCCGGGCGTTTCATATCCGGATCCCATGATCGTGGGCGCGCCCGGGCACGGCGAAGGCCATAACTCCGGCATGGCCGTGAACATCGTCGGGGCCCTGGCCGTGAAGAAGATCATGGAGCGCGAGAAGATCGCCGGCACGCTTGTGATCTGGCCCGGAGTGGCCGAAGAACTCGTGGGAAGCAAGGCCATCTACGTGCGCGATGGCCTCTTCAAGGACATCGACATCACCCTCTTCTCCCACGTGTCCTCGGATCTCGGCGTCGCCTGGGGCACCCAGTCGAGCAATGCCTTGGTCTCCGTGCGCTACGACTTCACCGGCGCCGCCGCCCACGCCGCGGGCAGCCCCTGGCGCGGGAAGAGCGCGCTCGACGCGGTCGAGCTGATGGACGTGGGCTGGAACTTCCGCCGCGAACATCTGAAGTACACCCAGCGCTCGCACTACGTGATCCCCGACGGCGGCGACCAGCCGAACGTGGTCCCGAGCAAGGCGAGCGTCTGGTACTACTTCCGCGAGACGGACTACGCGGCCACCAAGAATCTGTGGGACATCGGCAATCGCGTGGCCCAGGGCGCCGCCATGATGACTGACACCATGTGGACGTCCACCGTCCTTGGTTCCGCCATGGACCATCACATGAACAAGCCGGTGGCCGAAGCGATGGACGCGAACATCAAGAGGGTGGGCATGCCCACCTGGGATGACAACGACCTCACTCTCGCCAAGGCCGTCCAGAAGGAGCTTGCGGTCAAGGAAGAGGGACTCGCGACCAAAGTGAAGGAACTCGAGGGCCCGGCCGACGAGAAGACGCGCACCGGAGGCGGCTCGGATGACATCGGCGACATCCAGTGGCAGATGCCTTCGGTCACCCTTCGCTATCCCGCGAACATTCCTAACCTTCCCGGCCACAGCTTCTGGAACGCCATTTCCATGGCCACCCCCATCGCCCACAAGGGCTCGACCGCGGGGGCAAAGGTCATGGCGGCCACTCTTCTCGACCTCTTCGCCAAGCCTCAGATCCTCATCGACGCCCAGAAGTACTTCAACGAGGTTCAGACCAAGGACCGAAAGTACATTTCGTTCCTCAAGGCCGACGACAAGCCCGCGGTTCACCTCAACAAGGAGATCCTCGAGCAGTACCGCGAGAAGATGCGTCCGCTCTACTACGATCCCACGAAGTACAAGACCTACCTCGAGCAGCTCGGCATCAAGTACCCCACCGTGCGCGCGACACCTCCGCCCGCGCGGACGGACAGCGCGCAGGGGACCGAAGGCGCGTCGAAGTAGGCGGGAGTAAAAGAGCCCGGGGCGGCGCGATGGAAGACCTGAAGGCGGGCTTCGAGAGACTGGAGGCCACCAAGGCTTCCCTGCTTCGAAGCCTTGCCTCGCTCGACCGTGAGACGCTGAACCGCAAGCCCGACCCGGCCGCCTGGTCGATCCTGCAGGTGATAGCTCACGTCACCAGGTCGGAGACGGGCACCCTTCAGTACATTAAGAAGAAGACCCAGGACCCCCTGGCCTTGCCGAAATCGGGAGTCCTGCCCTGGCTTCGAGTGGGCGCTCTGCTCATGGGCTTTCATCTACCCTTCAAGTTCAAAGCGCCGAAGGGTATGGGGGACGTGCCGGAGACCGGGGACTTCGAGGGCTCGAGTGCGGCCTGGGCTCAGGTCCGCGACGATTGGCGGAAATTCATCGACGGCTTTCCCGCTTCCCTCGGCGATCGGGTCATCTTTCGGCATCCCTTCGTCGGACTTCTCGGACCCGTCCAGGTCATGATCTTCCTGAACGCACACCTCGAGAATCACGTGGGCCAGATCGGGCGCATCCGCAAGACACTGGGCGTCTAGTTCTTCGGTCCGGTGGTCTGAAGCCTCGCGAGGATCGCTTCGGCGTCCTTGCGATGGGGGTCCTTCCGGTCCACGCCGCGGAGCAAAGCCTTGCCTTCCTCCAGGCGTCCCTGGCCCAGGGTGGCAAGACCGAGGAAGTATCGACCGCCGGCGATCTTCGGATTGAGGGCGAGCGCATCGCGCACCGAGACCTCGGCGCCCTTCCAATCTCCGGCGAGAAAGAACATCTTCCCGAGGTCGAGCTGACTCAGAGCATCGTCGCGCAGAAAGGCGGCACGAGCGGCGTGCTCGCCCATGGCGGACCGCAGGGCCGAGGAGAGCGGGTCCGATCCCTCCGGCCGAACACCTGCGTTCAGGAGTCCGAGGGCGGAAGCCATGCGCACGGTGCGCCGGTCATCTCCTATGGCCCGCTCCATGGCCGCGCGGACCGAAGGAGTCCGCCCCTCGTCCGTCAACGACAGAAGCGCGACCGCCCGAATCATGGGATGGGATTCCCTGGCGCCCGCAAGCAGGGCGGCGGTTGCCGCCTCGTCCTTGTAGGCGCGCAGATGACCGAGCGCGTTGGCGCGGACGAGGGGTGGCCGCGTCGCGTCCGAAGCGATCTTCACCAGAGGAGCGAGGCCCGCGGGATCCCCTTTGACTCCGAGGGAGAAGGCCACGGCATCGTCCACCGAAAGGTCACGCCGGCCCTTCGGAAACCAGCGCACCAGCTGGGCCTCCGCCCACGCCGGGTTCCTGTCCTTGTGGCACTCGTTGCATGCGTTCGGAATTCCGAAGCGCGTCGTGTTCGAAGGTGCGGGGACCGAGATCGTGTGATCGGGCATACGGTGACGGAGAGAGATCGAGGTGCGTGGCATGTGGCACGACACGCAGGTGGTGCTCGTGTGGCGCGAGTGCGCCGAGGCCTCTTTCGCGATCTGCGCATGACACCCCGCGCAAAGGGCGTCTTGTTTCGCGACCAGGGTGGAGTTCTTGTCGATATCGGGCTCGTGGACGTCGGTATGACAGGACAGGCACGTGGCGCCGCCCTTGAAGTAGCACTGGCTCTGCCAGAAGGCGACCGCTTCGTTGGAGAAACGCCGCGGGCGGCCGTTCGGCCAATAAGCGGGGTCGTGATTGCGCTTCTGGGCGTACTCGAGGAGAGGGGTGAAGTAGTCGTAGTAGTTCGAACCGCCTGCGAATCCTGGTTGGGTGATGTCGCGGAGGGTGTGGCACTGGGCGCACAGCGTGGTGCTCGCCTCCGCATCGAGCCGTCGCGGGTGGACGATCGCGGTGTCCCGATCGTCGGTCGAGGCGGGGGAGAGGATGGACCGCGTTTCCACCGTGCCGACCTCCGCCTCGCCCTTCTTTCGGGCCGCGTACTTCGTCGCGTGCGCTCGTCCGGGGCCGTGACAGCGCTCGCAGGTCGTCCCGAAATCGGTCCAGGTGGTCTCGAATGTCTTCGTTTTTGGGTCGAAGCCCTTCTGTTCGCCGCTCACATGGCAGCCGAAGCAGTTCGTGTTCCAGACCTGGACCTTTACCTCTCCCGTCTCCTCGAGATCGACGATGTCGAGATTGTGGAACCACTCCTTCTTCTCGACGTCGTACGAAGGCGGCAGCACCACGATCCGACCGTCATCGAGCTTCGAGAGATAGTGCTGGACGCGGCGCGAGCCCAGGGTGTAATCGACGCGACGCCTGGTGGGAGCGTCCTGGAGGTAGCGCTCGACCATGAAATAGGAGTCCCCATCGCGCTCCAGCCGATATTCCTTGCCCCGCAGGGTCTGCGTGCCTTCGAAACGGGGGATCACGCTCTTCGGGCCCGCCTCCTGGAGCATGCGCGAGTGGCGGCCGTTGGTCCAGCTCGAATGCGTCGCGGCGTGGCACCCGCGACAGGTTTGCGATCCGACGAAGGCCGACTCCGGGTCGGGATCGGTCCGGCCCGCGCCGACCGCGGGCGAAAGCGAGGCGGCGCCCGCCCAGGCTGCGAAGGCCCCCGCGAGGAGGGTGCCGCGGATCACGGCTTCTTCAGGATCTCCGCCACTTTGGCCTCGAGCTCTGCGGTCTCGATCACGCCTTCCTTCTTCATTCGGATCCGCCCGGGGGCGCCCTTGCGCCCGTCGATGATGAGCTTGGTGGGGAAGATCAGCACGTCCATGCGATCGGAGAGGGTGGAGGCCATGTAGACGGGGAATTTCTCTTTGCGCGTGGCGAAGAACTTCTCCACGTCCGCCTTGTCGTCATCCACGCTGAAACTCAGGAAGGCCACATCCTTGCGGTCCTTGATGTTCGCGGCGAAACGGGCGAGCTCCGGCAGCTCCTGGACGCAGGGCCCGCACCAGGTGGCCCAGAAATCCACCACCACGACCTTTCCTGAGAATGCTTTTTCGGTGAGCTTGCCCGAGGCGATCTCGTCGATCGAGAACTTCACGGCCGGCCGGTCCATTCTTTCCCAGCCGTCCTCATCCGCGTTCGTGAACGCGACCGCGGCCAGCACGGGGATGAGGGCGAGGCGAAGCATCCGCGACATCAGTTCTCTCCTGAAGCCGCAAAGATACGCCCTCTCCTCGTCGCGAGGAGAACCGCCTGTAGGATCGCCGGGCCTCGTTTTCAAAAGACTTCCCGATGCCCCGTTCCTCCCATCGCTCACTGCTCCCGGCTTTCCTCTTCGCGAGCCTCTGCTCCGGAGGCGCCGCTCTGCTCAACCAGGTGATGTGGACCCGCATCCTCTCCCTGGTCTTCGGCTCCACTATCGAGGCGGTTTCCGCGGTGACCGCAGTCTTCATGGCCGGCCTCGCCCTTGGGAGCGCTCTTGGGCCCCGTCTGGTGGCCGGCAGGCGGGCCGCCGCGGCGGCGGCCTTGTACGCGCGGATTGAGCTCGCCATCGGTGCTTCGGCCCTCGTCCTTGCCTTCATCCTGCCTGCGCTGGAGTGGCTCCGCGGGGGAAGCGGGGCCCTGCCGGCCTGGCTCGTCGCGATCGCCCTCCTTCTCGTTCCCGCGGGTCTCATGGGAACGACCCTCGTGGTCCAGACCCACGTGCTGTCGACCGCGCAGGATCCTGCGGCGAGTGCCCGCACCAGCGGCCTTCTCTTTGCCGCGAACACGTTCGGCGCGGTCTTGGGAGCCTACGGAAGCGTCCTGTATCTGGTGCCGGGACTGGGTGTTCGCGGGACGATTCTCTTCGCGACCGCGCTCAACTTCACGGCCGCGCTGGTTGCGTGGTGGCGCACGCCTTCGGAGGTCGTGAGCGCCACGGTCGCGGGCCCCGACACGAGCGTGGAGGTCGACGACGGTGCGCGGAAGGGAAAGAAACTCAAAGCCGCGGCGGAGCCCGCCGAAGGCGCCGCGTCGCCGGACCCCGTCCCCCTCTCCCGCTGGCCGGGGCTGTTCATACTGCTCGCTCTCTTCGCCGCGGGCTTTGCGGGGCTCGCGAACGAGGTGGCCTGGACGCGCGCCTTCATCCTGATCGCGGGCCCTACCGTGCACGCCTTCGCCTTCGTTCTGGGCGCGATCGTCCTCGGGCTCGCCGCCGGTGCCCTGCTGTCGAGCGCGGTTCTGACACTCCTGCCCGACCCCCGACTCGCCTTCGCCCTGGCCCAGGCCGGCGTTGCGGGCGCGAGTGCCTGGGTGATCCGGTCTCTCGCCGCCATGCCCCTCGTCTACGGCGCCGAAGTGCGGCGTCTCGTCGACCAGCCCGACGCGCTGATCGGGCTCCAGGCGGAACGCTCGCTCGTTCTCCTCTTTCCCGCCGCGGCGCTCTCCGGCGCGCTCTTTCCCCTGGGCCTGCGCCTCCTGCGATCGAGGCACACCGCGGCGGAGGCGATGGGCTTCGCGAGCGCCTTCAACACCCTGGGCGCGATCCTGGGCGCCTCGCTCGCCGGCTTCTACCTGCTTCCCGGAATCGGCCTCGATCGCACTCTGCGCCTCGCGGCACTTGTCTCCGCCCTGTCCGCCCTTCTGGTGGCGATCCAGGGGCTTTGGGTGACCCGGCTCGCGGGCGGGCTCGCCGCCATTCTCGCCATGGGCGCGCTCATGACTGCGCCCGCCTTCGACCGGGAACTCTTCGCGGGCGGCGCCTACAAGTACTCCGCTTACGATCCGGGTCTCACCGTCGAGGACGTGCTGCGCCGCGGCGAGCTCGTCTCCTATGCGGAGGGCCGCGTGGCCAACGTCTCGGTGAAGCGCGTGGGTTCATCGTTCTCCCTCGCCGTCGACGGCAAGGTCGACGCGACCTCGGGCGGCGACATGTTGACCCAGCGCCTGCTCGCGCACGTGCCGTTCCTCATCAGCGCGAAGCCGGAGCGAGCCCTCGTCATCGGCCTCGGCAGCGGCGTCACCGCGAGCGCTGCTCTCGCTCACGACCCTAAGTCCGTGACCGCGGTGGAGATCTCGAAGGATGTGGTCGAGGCGGCGCGGCGATTCTTCGCGGAGGCCAACCACCGGGTTCTCGACGACCCCAGGCTGAAGCTCGTGGTGGGCGATGCCCGACCGCTGGTGCTTTCGACCCCCGACCGCTTCGACGTCATCATCTCCGAGCCCTCCAACCCGTGGATGGCCGGGGTGTCGGCCCTGTTCACCCGCGAGTTCTTCGCTTCGGTGAAATCGCGGCTCACTCGAGGCGGCGTCTTCTGCCAGTGGGGCCATCTCTACAACATGGGCGAGGCGGACCTCGCCACCCTGCTCGCTACCTTCCGCGATGTGTTCCCCTTCGCGCGCGTCTACGTGATCAGCGAGGCCGACATCCTGATCATTGGAAGCGAGAGCGGAACCACGCTGCTCAAGACGAGGCTCGCCGGACTTGCCGAGGCGGCGCGCGCGGATCTCGCACAGTCGAAGCTCAGCCCCGCGCTTCTCGAGGCGATTCCGAGCGTTCTCCTCTCCGACCTGCCCTGGCTTCAAGATGCCCGGCGGCATACAGACGACGCGCCGGTCCTCGACTTCAGCGCGCCGCTCTCGATTCACGCCCAGACCTCGACCCCGAATCGCCGTAAGCTCCTGCCCGGGGACGCGCCCGAGGATCCCGCGTTGATTCGCGCGCGTCTCACTCTGCTCAAGTCCTCGGAGAGCCCGGAGTGGATCTACGACCTGGGGGAACGCGCCCTCGCCCGGGGTCTCTCGGATCGGGCCATCGCGGAAGAGTTTGTGAGGAGTGCCGTCGCCTTGCACCGCACGGAGGCGGCTGAGACCACGCTCAATGACGCCCTCGAACGCGCGCCGAGCGCCGCCCTTCTGGTGGCTCGCGGCCTCCTCGAATGGAATACCGACCGCCCCGAGGTAGCACTTCGCTCCCTCGAAGCGGCCGCCCGCCTGGATCCGAAAGAGCCGCGCGCCTACCTGCTCGCCGCCGAGATTCAGTCGGCCGCGGGCGATCTTCAGTCCATGCGCAAGCTGATCGGGCGCGCGCTCGCGCTGAACGCCAAGGATGCGGAAGCGCTTGGCCTCGCCGCCGAAGCCGAACTGCGGGATGGCCGGCTCGAACCTTCAAGGCGGCTGGCTGAAGGCGCCCTCAGCTTCGACCCGCTCGAGTCGAGGGCCCTCGAAGTCCGGGCGCTGGCTCTGGCCCAGCTCGGGAGAACGGGCGAGGCGCGCGTCGCTTTCCGTCGCCTGTTGGAGGTCGCGCCCGAGGCGCCGGCCTCGCGGAACAACTTCGGAGTGTTCGAGCTTCAGCAGGGGAACGCGACCGCGGCCGCCCGCCTCTTCAAGGATGCCGCCGATCTCGACCCCGCGAGCCTCGAGAGTTATCGCGGCCTTCGTGAGGCCGCCCTTCTGCTAAAGGACCAGGGCCTGGTCCTTTTCGCGGACCGCGGCATCGCGAGACTCGCTAACGGGAGACCGTGACCAGGCCGATGTTGTCGGGGTCGAGTTCGACCCTCGCCGTGGACGCGGCGCCGGGAATCTGAAGCCGGCCCCTGACCACGAGTTCCAGGCGCCTCCCATCCACGTTCACCGAGACCGGAAGCGGGCCCTCATACCCGCTCACCACGATGGCCGGCCCGCTGGAGGTTGCTTCCACCCGCATGGAGGGAATCTCGGTGTTGCGCACGAACGTTTCCCACAAGGCATCGAGATCCAGGCCGGCCTCCGCCTCGAAAGCCTTGCGTACCATCTCCGAATCCACCTTCAAGAAACGGCGGTCGGCCTGGAGCCTGGTCAGGCTCTTCTGGAAGGCAGTGTCCCCGACCAGGCGTCGCACCATGTCCAGGACGAGCGCGCCCTTGTCGTAGACCACGGCGCGATGCGCCTGGGCATTGTTCTGGATGTGGCCGACGCGGTTTCCGAGATCGACCGGCCCGGCCGCGGTCATCCGCCGGGACCAGGTCACGAGCTTTCGGAGCACCCGATTGAACGAGTCCTCACCCAGGGATTCGCGCGTCCACAAGGCGGCGGCGTACTGGGCGAATCCCTCCGAAATCCAGCGGTCACGGTAGGAGCGCGGGGTGACGCCCTGCCCCCACCACTGGTGCGCCAGTTCATGGGCCAGGAAGAAACCGGGAATGTCGTAGAAAGTGGCGGGATCATCCTTGAGCCCGCCGCCCATGAGGGGCGGCCGCTGCTGCACGATGATGAGGCCGGGAGGGGAGTGGCCGCCGGGCACCGGGGCCTCGACGAGGGCCATGTTCAGGGGCGTGTAGGGAAGGGGCCCGAAGAGGCGGCCGTAATACTGAGCGGCCGCTTTGAGCATGGTCACGGAGCGGGCCGCCTCCCTTCGCGCCCTGGTCTGGCTGTAGGCGTCGAAGGCGATCGACTCCGACCGCTCGCTCGCCACCGCAACCAGCCTGGCCACCAGAAACGCGATGTACTTGCCGCTGAGCTTCTGTTCGTGGGTGACCGTTCTCGTGGTCTTCTCCACCGCCTCGGTCCTTGTCCCTCCCGACACCACCGACCAGTCCGCCGGTACCGTGACCCTCAGAGTGGACGTTGCGTAGTCCTCCTCGCCGACCTGAGGGTAGAACGATCGTCGCCGCGAGTAGATGAGCGCCGGGTCGATGAAGAAGGCGGGCCCTTCGTCCGCGGCAACATCCTGGTTGACCTGAAGGATCTCGCTTTCCACGGTACCCGCGGGGAGTCGGCCGATGTAGTCCACGGAGAGATGGAGGCGCCCCACGCTCTCGGAGAGCTGGCCCATGGATACGAGTACCGTGTCCTGGCCCCGGACCCGGAAGAAGAGATGTCGTCCGCCTTCCCTCGATCGGACCGAGCGGACCTGCAAGGCATCGTCGAGATGGAACCGGAAAGAACTCACCGGTGCTTTGACCTCGATCTCCACGGTGTCGCGCCCGGTCAGGTCAAAGGTCTCGGGGTTGAGCGAGATCGCGAGGTCGTGATGGACCACGTCGAAGGCGGACTCGTCGTTTGGGGGCTGACCCAGGGCGGCGGCCCTTGGATAAACGGAGATCTGCCGCTGGGTCGAGCGGTTGAACAGACTCACCCCTTCGTTGTCGAACGAACTCAGGGTCAGGGTCAGGGTGCCGAAGCGGCGGCTCTCGAAGGCGATGGCCGCATCGCCCAGGCCGGGCAGCAGCCACCACGGCGCTCCCGCCACCGGTGAGTCAAGGACGAAGGAGTCGGTCTTGTGTTGTTCGAAGAACTCGGCAGCTTTGGCAAGGCTCCTGGCGCTTTGCGGGTCGTCCGCGAACCTCCCCGGCTTGAGGGTTCGGTAGAGGTCGGCCGGGTGCAGGCGCAGGAAGGCCCGCGACACGTCGTCCTCCAGGATCTCGGACCGGGCGAAGATCTTCATCTGACCGCGTTCGGTGACGGGCCGCGGAGTGAAGGTGACGCGGCCTTTCCCCACGAAGACGAGGGCGGTGGGTCCGGCTTCCTGAGTGTTCAGGAAGAACGTGCCCTCGTTCATCTTGAGGGTGAAGTCCTCGAGCTCGATGGTTTGTCCCGTGGCCACGAAACCCGCGGTATTCAGGACGAGATGAACGAGACCGTCGATGCCGCCGAAGGACTCCTTCTTCGTGATCCGCCAGCCCGCGGGCGTTCGGGCCCAGGTGAGGCTCCACTGTTCGACGGCGCCCCGAGGTTCGGAGATCTGGGCCAAGGTTCCAAGCGTGGCCGCAGTCTGGCCGTCGGCGCTCACCGCGGGTGGCTCGGAGGAGAGGCTCACGTCGCGCGCGGAGAAGACCCCACGGAATTCGGTCTCCTGGGCCGCCCGGTCCGCGGGGGTGGCGAACTCCCAGGCCTCGAGGGCCCGGGCCATGTCCTTCTGTCGCAAAGCGGTCTCGAAGCCGCGGAGAGCCTCGGTAAGCGCCGGGTCGATTGCGGTCTGAGCGGAGGCGCTCGTTAACATGGCCGCGGACAGGGCGGAGATGAGCACAATCTGGCGCGCGATGCTTCGCCAAATCCCGCCGCCCTTCGAGGACCTATAGACCGACATGAATGAATCCGTCTCACTATTTACCGCATTCATAGCGGGAATCGTTTCTTTCATCTCCCCCTGCGTCCTGCCTATCGTCCCCGGTTACCTGTCTTTCATCAGCGGAATCAACGTTTCAAAGTTCAAGAATCAGGAGACTCCGAAGGATCAGGCGCGTCGCGTCGCCATCACTTCACTCTTCTTCGTGCTCGGTTTTTCCACGGTGTTCGTGCTTCTCGGCGCGGCCGCGACCATGGTCGGGTACTACCTCCAGCAGTACAAAAAATTGCTCGGCATGATCGGAGGCGCCGTCATCATCGTGCTCGGCCTGCACATGATGGGCGTTTTCAGAATCAAGTGGCTTCTGGGTGAGATGCGCGCCGAAGTGAAGCAGAAGCCGCTCGGCCTGATCGGGGCTTACGTGGTGGGGATCGCCTTCGCCTTCGGCTGGACTCCCTGCATCGGTCCCATCCTCGCCGGCATCCTTCTCTACGCCTCACAGCAGGAGACGGTGTCTGAGGGCGTGGTCCTGCTCTCGGCCTACTCGGCGGGCCTCGGCATTCCCTTCATCGCGGCGGGGCTCGCCGTGAACTGGTTCTTCGCGGCCTCGGCCAGGATCAAGACCCAGATGCGCAAGGTGGAGATCGTCTCCGGCGTCCTCCTCATCGGAGTGGGCCTGCTTCTCGTCACCGACCGGCTGAGCGCCATCGCCCAGTGGTTCACCCGGATGTTCCCAGGTCTCGCCGCTCTCGGCTAGGCCCTCACTGCCGCATCGGCTTGAGCGCGGCTTCGTCCACCAGCAGCTTCGTTCCCGTCGCCTTCTTCACGTCTTCGAGCGACACTCCGTCCGCGATCTCGATGAGACGCAGGCCGCCCTTCTCCACTTCCATCACTCCGAGCTCGGTGATGATCACGTTCACGCAGCGCCGACCGGTCAGGGGAAGCGTGCACTGCTCCACGATCTTGTGCGCGCCTTTCGCGGTGTGTTCCATGGTGATGACCACGCGCTTCGCTCCAGCCACGAGGTCCATGGCCCCGCCCATGCCCTTCATCATCTTGCCGGGGATCATCCAGTTCGCGAGGTTGCCTTCGCGGTCGACCTGGAGGGCGCCCAGGATGGTGAGGTCGACGTGGCCGCCCCGCACCATGGCGAAGGAATCCGCGCTCGAGAAATACGAGGTGCCGGGAAGCTCCGTCACCGTCTCCTTGCTCGCATTGATGAGATCCGCGTCCTCCGTCCCCGATGCGGGATAGGGACCGACACCCAGCATTCCGTTCTCGGAGTGAAGGACCACGCTCACTCCCTTCGGCACGTAGTTCGAAGCGAGAGTCGGCATGCCGATGCCGAGGTTCACGTAGAAGCCGTCCTGCATCTCGAGGGCCGCGCGCCGGGCGATCCGCTCGCGCACGGCGTCGATCTCCATGGCGCCCTGGCCGAGCACGGTGCGCTTCTCGATCCTCTTCTCATAACGCTCACCCTTGATCACGCGCTGCACGAAGATCCCCGGGGTCACGATGGCATCGGGGTCGAGCGACCCCGCGGGCAGGATCTCCTCGACCTCGGCGATCGTGACCCTGGCGGCCATGGCCATCATGGGGGCGAAATTGCGCGCGGTCCTTCGGTAGACGAGATTGCCTTCGGTATCGGCCTTCCAGGCCTTGATCAGCGCGAAATCGGCGCGCAGAGCGTTCTCGAGGACGTGCGGGCGTCCGTTGAACCAGCGCACCTCCTTGCCCTCGGCGATGAGGGTGCCGTAACCGGTGGGAGTGAAGAAGGCCGGAATTCCGGCGCCGCCCGCGCGCATCCGCTCCGAGAAGGTGCCCTGCGGCACGAGCTCCACCTCGAGCGAACCGTCGAGAGCCATGCGCTCGAACACCTTGTTCTCGCCCACGTAGGTCGAGATCATCTTCTTCACCAGTCCCGCCTCCAGGAGAAACGTGATCCCGAAGTCCGAGGTGCCCGCGTTGTTGCTTCCGAGGGTGAGGTTCTTCGGTCCCTTCTCCTTCACCGCCTGGATGAGGTTCTCGGGCAGGCCGCACAATCCGAATCCCGAGAGGAAGAGGGTGGCGCCGTCCTGGATGTCTTTCACGGCGTCTTGGGCGGAGGCGAAGATCTTGTTCATGGGACCTCGAATCTTAAGACCTGCCTCGAGGCGGAGAAACACATCTTGATTCCTGCCCCGGAAGATGTACGCTCAGAACCGTCATGAAGAGTTCCGATCTCGCAGCACCGTACATGCTCGTAGCTTCGCCCCTCATGAATGATCCGAAGTTCGCGCGGACCGTCATGGTCATCGGCCATCACGACAAGACCGGCGCTTTGGGCTGGGTCGTGAACCGCGTCCTCGATGTGAGCGTTCAGGACGTTCTGCCTGACCGTCTCTCTTCAGGACTTCATCCCGACACTCCACTTCGCCTCGGCGGTCCCGTGGGCGCCACCGGCCTCACCGTCCTGTTGCGGGATCCCCTGAGCGAAGACGCCACCGAAGTGGCGCCTGGGCTATTCGCCTGCGGCAACGCGAACATCCTTCCCATCGCCTTTTCCGAGCCGCCCGAGGGTGAGGTGGCCGAGGCCATTCTCGTCATCGGCTACGCGGGCTGGGGGGCCAAACAGCTCGATCGTGAGATCACGGACGGCTGGTGGTTCGTGCTCGGTTACGACCCTGAGCTCGCCTTCACTCACGCCGCCGCCGACCTGTGGGATGCGTCGATGGAACGTCTCGGCCTGGGTGCTGCGACCGCCTTCGGACGGTCGGAGCACATCCACTAGCGCGCTCAGCGCTTCTCCGGCCCGCCCTCGATCGAGACCGGTCTGGTCGAGGGTGCCGCGGTCGCTTCGTCCTCGAAGCGGACGCGCACGCTCATCTCCGTCGCGTCGTCGTAGCTTGCGAGGAGGAAATTCTTCACGAACGCCTCGGTGGCTTTGCGCCCGGTCTCCCGCACCAGGGGCACGTGGTCGCGCGCGCGCTGAGTGAGAAGCCCGGAGAGCCCTTCCTGCAGCGCCTTCCGCACCGCCGCCTCGTCGCGCAGGACCGATCCCTTCCTGGTTTCGAAGGTCAGGGTGGAAGGGTCGAGGGCGGGGGGGCCGAACTCGGGGGCGGGCGCCACCACGTCGACGGTTTGTCCGTTCAGCTTCAAATCCCATCGCTTCTGGAGATCGAGGACGTAGGTGTAGACGACCTGGCCGCGCGCCTCCACCACCACATCGGGGAGCGGGATCGCCCCCCAGGCAACCGACGTGCGGTCCGTGCGTTCGAAGGATTCGAGCTGTTTGAGTTCGGCGAACTGAAACCGCGACATCCCGTGGACCTGGGCGCCGTAGCTTCTTAGCGTGGTCTCCACCTGGCCGGTGCGGAAACCCTCGGCCACCTGGCGAGCCGCGATGAGCGCGCTCTGGGCGGTGCCGCCCAGGCTGCGCACCCTGGTCATGGCCGACCGGATCAGCACGATGGGCAGGACCAGGCAGGCGATGGTGAGGAATACCATGGCGACGGCCCAGCCGCCCCCGCGTCCCTCGGGCTTTTGCGGGGTGAGTTGAGTCTCGCTCACCCGAGGCGTCCGTTCTGGAAATCCGCGAAAGCCTGCTGGATCTCTTCGCGGGTGTTCATCACGAAGGGACCATAGCGCGCGATCGGCTCGTCGAGCGGGCGGGCCGCGATGCAGAGGAAGCGAAGGCCCGAGGCACCCGCCCGGGCCACGATCCGGTCGCCCTTCGCAAGGATGCACAGGGATTTTGGCGCGAGCTGGGTCGAACCCGACGAGCCCCCGCCTTCATAGACATAGAGGAAGGCCGTGTGGCTCTCGGGGATCTCGGTTTCGAAGAGGCCGGAGGCGTCGAGGCGTACGTCGAGGTAGACGGGATCGGTGACGATGCCCTGCACGGGACCGGTGCTGCCCCTGAAGGCGCCTGCGACCACGCGGACCGAGCCGCCCTGGATCGCCACCTCCGGAATCGCGGAAGGATCGATGTCCTGATAACGAGGCGCCGTCATCTTGCTCTTCGCGGGCAGGTTCACCCAGAGCTGGAAGCCCCACATCAGGCCGTTCTCCTGCTTCGGGGTTTCGGAATGGATGATGCCGCGACCCGCGGTCATCCACTGCGCTCCGCCTCCGATCAAAAGGCCCCGGTTCCCCGCATGATCCGCGTGCTCCATCTTGCCCGCGAGCATGTAGGTGACGGTCTCGAAGCCGCGGTGCGGGTGGTCGGGGAAACCGGCGATGTAGTCGTTCGGATCGTCGGAGCGGAACTCGTCGAGGAGCAGGAAGGGGTCGAGATGGTCCAGTTCCGCGTTGGCGATGGCCCGGCTCAGGCGCACGCCCGCCCCGTCGGAGGTGGCGACGGCGTGCACGACTCTTTCGACTTTGCGATCAGACATGCCGGTAGTTTGACGGAAGGGGCCGCCCGGCCTGGAGCGAAGGTCCGACCCGCCCGTTGCTCAGGGGCGGGGAAGTGCGGTGGGAAGATCCGCCACCACGTAGGCGAGGAAGGCGATGGCGGCCGCGTTGTCGGCGAGATCCCTGGGATCGAGCTTGTCGACGGTATCGGCGTTTGTATGGTGGAGCAGGAAATATTTCGAGCCGTCCACCTCGAGGCTCGCCGAGGGGATCTTGGAGGCGGTGACGGAGGGACCGATATCAGCGCCGCCCCCCTCAGGGCCGACGGCGTCGGCGCCGAGGGGCTTCAGCAGGGAAGCGATCTCGGTGAGGGTCTTGCGGGCCGCGTCGGATCCGGTGAAGCCGAAGCCGCGGGGCCGGAACACTCCGGAGTCCGACTCGAGGGCGAGGACGTGCTTGTCGAGTTCCGCCCTGTGGGCGTCGCGATACCCGTTGCCGCCGGCGGTTCCGTTCTCTTCATTGGTGAAGAGCACGACCCGGATCGTCCGCTTCGGCTTGAGGCCCAGAGTCTTCAGGAGACGGAGGGCCTCCCAGGTGACGACGCAGCCGCCGCCGTCATCCATGGCCCCGGTGCCCGGATCCCACGAATCGATATGCCCGCCCACGAGCACGATCTCATCGGGCTTTTCCGTTCCCCGAAGTTCGCCCACCACGTTCGCGGACGGCGCGTCATCCAGGAAGTGCGCGTCCATCTTGAGGCGCAGGGTGATCTTCTGTCCGCGCTTCGCCATGCGGTCGAACCGGTCGGCGTCTTCGGTGGGGATCGCGGCGGTCGGAATCTTCGGAATCCCTTCCTCGTAGCGCATGCCGCCGGTGTGGGGCGTCCGCATTCCGGGCGGTCCGACCGCGCGCACCAGGGCCGCCACCGCTCCCACCTTCGCCGCCGCCGAGGCCCCGCCGCTCCGGTAGCGGACGGTCTCGCCGTAGTTGGTGTAGACCACGTTGAAGAGAACGATCCGGCCTCGCGCTTCGTCCTTGCGGGCGGTCAGCTCGTCGAAGCTCTTCACGATCATCAACTCGCCGGTGACGCCCTCCGAGCGCGTGCTGATGCTGCCGCCGAGACCGAGGATCGGGACCTGGTTTGGAAAGGGCTCGAGGATCTCGAGGCTTTCATCGCCCCGAATCCACTGCGGCACCATGACCGGCTCCAGACGGACGTTCTCGAGCCCATCCTTCTTCATCTCCGCGGCGGCCCAGCGCAGGGTGGCGTCGAGGTTGGGCGAGCCTGAGAGGCGCGGCCCGAAGGTGTCGGTCATGTAGGCGAGCCGGTCCCAGGCGAAATTCCCGCCCGCGTCCTTGGCCGTCGCGATCAGGCGATCCGCGACAGGTTTGTAAGGAAGGAGCCAGGCGGGGGACGAAGGCTCGACGCTCCTCGTCCCCGACTTCTTTGCCTGGGCCCAGGCGGGACCGCTGAGAGTGAGAGCGGCGATGAGGAACGGGGCAACTGCTCGGCGCACGGAGATCTCCTTGGTCTTGATTCGAGGGTGAACCAGGCGGAGTCTAGGTTCTTTCCCTCCCGAGGGGCTCGATTCGACGATGCGCCGGCCCTTTGGGCTCTCCCGAAGGGCCCGCGGGCGCGGCCCTATCCGGCCAGGTTCTGCGAGGCGAATTCCCAGTTGAGAAGCTTGTCGAGAACCGCGGCCACGTAATCCGCGCGCTTGTTCTGGTAGTCGAGGTAGTACGCGTGCTCCCAGACGTCGAGGGTCAAGAGGGGCTTTGCCGCCGTGGTGATCGGGGTCTCGGCGTTCGGGGTCTTCGTGACCTTGAGAACGCCTCCGTCGAGCACGAGCCACGCCCAGCCGGAGCCGAACTGGCCGAGGGCGGCGGCCGAAAGCTGCTCCTTGAACTTCGCCATGCCTCCCAGGTCCTTCTCGATCCGATCGGCGAGGTCCTTCGAGGGCGTGGTCGATTTCGGCGAGAGAGAATTCCAGTAGAAGGTGTGGTTCCACACCTGGGCCGCATTGTTGAAGACCGCCGCCTTGTCCGACTTGCCCGCGACCGCGCGGACGATCTCGATGAGGGGCTTCTCCGCGAGTTCGGTTCCCGCGATGGCCTTGTTCAGGTTGTCCACGTAGGTTTTATGGTGCTTCCCATAGTGAAACGAGATCGTGTTGCTCGAAATCGTGGGAGCGAGGGCGTTGTCTTCGAAAGGGAGCTTGGGGAGTTCGATGGGCATGGCTTTCCTTGGGGGGGCCGGCTGGGTCGTTTGTCCGAAGGCCTTGGAGGCCAGCGCCGCCGCGGTGGTGGCGCCCGCGGTGGCGATAAATGAACGGCGGGCCTCATTCATGGTCCCTCAATTCTGGGGGAGGGGACCGGTTTGAGCAAAAACGCCACCGGCCCGGAGCCGGCCACCAGCAGACCCAGACAGACCAGAACTGCGGTCACAGTAATAGCAAGCCCGGTTCTCAGGCCCAAGGGCTCATAGGACATCACGACTTCGCTTTGTCCCTGAGGGAGCGAAATCTCGCGATGCCCCTCCTCGGTCCGATGGATGGGAGCATCGACCCCGTTGGTCGTAGCCCGCCAGCCTCGATCGAAGGGCTCCAGAATGGTCAAATCCATCGGTCGTTCCGCGGACACCGCGAGGCGTATCAGATTCGGCGTGTCGGCCAGGATCTTCACCGGGGCGCTGAACCGGGGCGCGGCAAGGTCGAGACGGTAAACCCGGATCTTCAGCGGCGCGATACGCGCGGGGGCGACTTCGCTGATGAGGATCAGGCCCGAGCTGGTCAGGGGTTCGAGGCTCAGGACCCGGGTTACGCCCGCGGCCCGCAGCGAAGGAGCGATCGTTTCGAAGTCACGGCAGGTCTTGAGTTCGGGGCTCATCACCCGGTCCGTCGGAACGAGCATCGTCCGGTCGATGCTGAGGGCGGTCCGAACTCCGAACGGCATGTTGAAGTCCGGAGTGAGGGTTTCCTGCATCGCGGCCATGGTGAAGGCCTCGTGGTGATCTCCGCGAGCCCGGCGCCCTGCCCAATAGCTGGCACTGGCCTGGGGGTCGCAGGTGAAGACGCGCCCATCCTGCTCGCGAATCGCCTTCACTTCCCGAGCCATCTCCGGCGAGAGTGTGTAGAACTCCGAGGTAACGCTTGGGTTCAGTCCCGCACCCGCGCGCAGCAGATCGGCGGCGATCAGTGCGGCCACCCCCGAAGCCGCCCATGACGCAGGGAGGCGACCGCGATCGACCATGAGGCACAAGACGCCCACGGTCAGGGCGACAAACCCTGAGGCCGCGGCATCCCCGGTGATGAACTGAGCGACGAGCGCCCGCTGGGCTGCGCCGACGCTTTCGGGCAGGAAACCTTTCAGGAACCAGGCGGTGGGATTCGGGGCGAGGCTTGGAAGGAGCATCGAGGCGACGAGCGCTCCTCCCAAGGCGAGAGCGAGCGATGCGACACGGCGGAGATGACGGGCCGCTCCATCGCTGATGCGATCCACCGCGAACGCGGCCAGCAGGGCGATCGAGAACTGCACGGTGAAGAAGGCCTTCACCGGAAACCGCAGAAAGCGAAGTGCGGGGGATATATCGAAGAAGGACTCCCAACCCGCATAGCGCCCGAGACAGAGCAACGCGGCAAAACCGCCCAGAACGACCAGACGACGCGCCGAGCGCCGGCCGGAGGCCGCACCCGCCGCCGCGAGGGCCAGGGCCGCGGGTCCGAGGTACAGGCTGAGCATGTACGGGAAGCCGCGAGGAAAGAAGTTCACGCCCCACCAGCTGCCGGTCAGATTCGACGTGTCCCCGAAGAAACCCGCCACCAGGACCTGGATGAAGGCCAGAGGATGCACCGAGTTTGCAAGCACCACCGACGTGGCGAAGCCCGTTCCCCGTTCGCTGTCCCCGGTGAGGCTCATCAGCGGAATGACGACGGAGGCGGAGAGGGCGAGCCCCAACGAGGCCGATGCGGCGGACCGCGCGAAGCGGGCACGGTCGACGGGAGGTGCTATGACCACGGCCAGGACGCAGGTCTGAAGGGCGATTTCGAGACCGGTGGTGCTGATGGTCACGGCCAGGCAAAGGCCGGCGAGGGCGATGGCCCGCGTCGTTCCCGATTCGACGGAGCGCCGAAAGGCAAGGACGAAGAGGGGAGCCCAGCCCAGGGTCTGCGCATACACGTAGAGATTGATGGTGGACAGGGAGAATCCGCCGAGCGCGTAGATCACGCCCCCCGTGACCGCGGCCGCGGGGGACACCTCGAAATCGCGCGCGAGCAGGGCGAAGGAGAACGCGGCCAGGGGGATGTGCAAGGCCAGGAAAAGGGAGATCCCGAACTCACTCGGAATGAGCAATTGCAGGAGGTCGGGCAGGTAGCCGAAGGGGGACAGCGCCAAAGGGACCCCTTCGTGCACCAGGGGGTTCCAGAATCGCCATTCGCCCCGACTCAGTCCTTCCAGCAGGAATCGGCGGGCCGGGAAGAACTGCCCGGCGAGGTCGCGAAAGTAGAAGCTCTGGCCGTCAAGCAACATCCGCGCAAAGGGCAAGAGCGAAACGAGGGCGGCAATGGAGGCGGCGACGAGCGATTGCCGCTTCGGCCTGGTGTCGCTTGGCATGATCCCAGGGCCGCTTTACGCGAGAGAGCGGATGAAGCGAGCAGGAACACCGGCAACCACCGAGTCCGGCGCAACGTCCTCGGTGACCACAGCGCCCGCGGCCACGACCGAGCGCTCTCCGATCCTTACCCCGGGGAGAATCACCGCCTGGGCGCCCACGAAGCAGCCGCGATCCAGGATGACCGGGGTGGTGGTGGCCGGGAAGTGCTTCTGGAGAGGGTGGTCGTGGTAGCCGACATTCGTGTGAGTGAGGATGAGCACGCGCTCGGCCAGGGTCACCTGGTCACCGATCTGGATGCTGTCCGCGAGATCGAGCAGACACTCGTCGCCGATGAACACTTCGTCCCCCAGACGAAGGCCGGAAAGCCCACGCCGGTACAGATTGAAGAAACGCGCGTTGTGGAGCACCACCCGGCGGCCGATTTGCGCGCCGTAAAGGCGCAGCAGCAGGGATCGAACCGGCGGGAAGAGGGCCATGTGGTAAGGGATCATGGCCAGGGTCATGAGTCCGAACCGCCACATGCGGACCCAGCCAATCTCGGAGGCGGCTTTCATCGGGCCCGCCCCAGGGCGGCGCGGAAGCGGAGAAGACGGCCGAAGTACGCGACGGAGTCGCGCAGGCCGCTCACCGTCGATGTCTTATCCTCGCGCCGGACGTAGGCGCCCGGGATCTCCGCGATACGTCGGCCGGAGCGCTCGGCCCGGATCATGAATTCCGTGTCCCAGAACCAGCGCGGGTCTTCTATCGCGTCAATCACCTCCATGAGCCGTTCGCGCCGGAAGAACTTGAAGCCGGTCTCGGTGTCGTAAAGCCGGGTGCCCAGGAGCCGTCTCACCAGGAAGGAGTAACCCCGGCTCATGAAGTACCGGTCGAGGTAACGGATTTGAAGCGCGTAGATCCTCCGGACCGTGGCCACATCGGCGCCCGCCTCGATCGCCTGCAGGAGGGAGGGGATATACCGGCAGTGAACCTCCAGATCGATGTCGAGATATCCCGCGATCTCCCCGCGCGCGGCGCGGAATCCGTCGGTCACGGTGGCCCCTCGCCCCTGATTTTTGTCGTGGAGGAGGACGCGCACATCCAGGTCTCGATGGGCGGCGACGATCTGGTCGATGAGCACCCGGGTTCGATCCCGGCTGAGGTCATCGACGATCACGATCTCGAACGAGCGATCGAGTCGCACAAGAGTGCTCCTCAGTTCGAGGAAGCTTGCCTCGAGGGTTTCCTCTTCGTTGTAGCAGGCCAACACTACGCTGAGCTTCGGGCCTCCCATCGGCTACCCGCGGGAAGGGCGGAGCTTCGCTCCATGGATCACGGGTTCCAGGTCGATCCACCGCTTCGAAAAGGGGCGCGAGGTCTCCATACGGGCGCTCTCAAGGGAGCACGGGATCCTAGCACCCCATCCGGAGCCTGCTCCGGGGAAGAAAGCGTCGGACCGAGGGCCGATTCGGACCCCGCTTGGCGGCGGCGAGGCGTCATGCTTTGCGCCTTTTTAGGGGTTGGCGAGGATTGACAGCGCCAAAGCACAACTCGTAATGTGGACAAAAGTGTGGGCCATCGCGTTCGAGACTTTGGCAGCATCCGCGATCTTCTTCACTCTCACCGCTCCGCCAGGTTTTGTCGCGTTGCGCCTCCTCCGCGTGGAGGCGCCGCCGCTCGCCCGCCTGGCCCTGGCGATCGGGGTCGGGACCGTCGTCACGCTCTCCGTCCTGGTCCTTGAACTGGGCTTTGGGCTTCGGGGCCTGATCCTTCCCTTCGCCACAGGATCGCTCCTGTGGCTTCGGCCCGGTCGCCCCCTGGCGTCTTCGGCTCGGGCGATCGCCCCCGAGCTTGCGAGCGCGATTGTGCTCGGCGCCATCGCTCTGCTGGTCAACGCCTCGGACGTCGTTCTGAACCCCGATGGACTCTCGGTGAGGGTTGGCTTCGATGTTTCGGACCGCGCCTTCTATGGAAGGGTCTCGCAGGAGCTCGAGCGGGCCCCGATCTGGGCGATAGAGAACCCCGGCTTCGCCCCCTTGCCGCTCCAGTATTCCTACCTGCCTTCGCTTGCCGGAGTTCTGCTTCATCGCTACGCCTTGGCGGACGCCCTGGCCGCATTCGGGACCTGCCTTCCGGTGATTGGCCTAGTCTTCACCGCAATAGCCGCGGCCGCTCTGGTCGAGGCTCTGGGCGCATCGAGCCTGCTCTCCCGCGCCCTGACCATGGTCCTTCTCGCCTTCGGCGGCGACCTGTCCTTCCTCGTGCCCCGCGTCAATGGCAGCTGGCTGGAGCGCACGCGACACTTCTTCGTCTTCTACTCCTTCAGCAGCGAACCCCTCTTCTACAACCCCTGGATGCTGGGACTTCCGGTCATGCTGACGGCCCTGCTTTGTCTCGTCCTCCTGACCCGCGCGCCCGGCCGCTCCTTGCTCCTTCCTGCCGCGGTCCTCCTGGCTGCACTCTTCCAGACCAAAGTGTTCGCCTTCATTCCCCTCTGGCTCGCGGTGGCGGTGCGCGGCGCCTTCGGCGACCGACGCCTTCTTCTGGTGGCCGCTCTCGCCCTCGTCCTGGCCGCGCCCGGAATGGCCCTGGTGGCCGGGAGCGGAGCCGCTCGCGATGGCGCCCCGCTTCTCGTCGATCCCCTGGCCTTCATCCAGGAGGCGCTTTCGAGCAATCCCTCGCTCGCGACCCTCGCCGGCTCGGTGGGAGTTCCTCTCGCCGGTCTCGTCGTTCTTCTGGGAGGCTTCGGTTTCCGCCTTCTGGGAATTCCACCGCTCCTGAACGCGGCGCGTCGCGGTTCCGAAGGAGCGCGGATTTGCGCCCTCGCCGCGCTGCTTTCGGTGACTATGGCGCTCACCTTTGTCGGGAATCCAACCCGCCTGGACGGCGTCCAGTTCATGCTTCTCCCTCTCTCCTTGCTGTGGGTGTTCGCCGCACCCACCCTGTCGGTGAGGTTGGAGCGCCCCGGCCTCAACCGGTTCGTGGCCGCCCTGATCGTGACCCTGTCGGTGTTGACCCCGATAAGGTATCTCGCCTCGAAGGGCGCCCCGGAGCTTTTCACTTCGGAGGAGGCACTCGATCGGCGGCGCTTCCAGCTGTCGCGATCGACGACAGAAGCATGCGCCTGGCTCCGCGCGCACTCGCTGGAGACCGCCCGACTGGTCCTCCCGCTCGAGGGCGATCCGGAGAATCGAGGTGGACTGAAGCCGGGGTACGTCGGCTTGCTGTCCTCCCGCCGCCTGGTGGCGCAAGCTGTCCCTTTCTCGGTCAGCGCGCCTCTGGCTGCTGAACGACAGGCGGCGGTGCGCCGCCTCTACGAAACCGCGGATGCTGCGGAGGGGGAGAGCATCCTGTTGCGGCTGGGGGCTTCGTGGGTCTGGGAGGAGAGCGCCCGACCCCTTCGATTCCACTCGCCGCGACTGGTCCCTCGCGCGGTGTTCGGGGGTACGACTCTGCTGAGCTACGACCGGCCGTGAGCCTCACGTGATCGGACGAAGCCCCGGAGGGCTCGCTGCCGCGAAGCTCGCCGGCTCCCCGCGCGCGCGTCCGATGATGGCCGAGTCTTCACGCTCGGGTCGCGTCCGCGGCCTCGCCGAGCCGGGGCGGAGCTTGGGCTAATATGGTTCCATGCCCGTAAAGATCGGAGAGATGCTCTCGAAAGAGGGTCTCATCACCCCTCAGCAGCTCCAAGAGGCGCTCGCCTATCAGAAGCAGAATGGGGTCAAGCTCGGTCGGGCTCTCGTCAGCCTCGGCTTCGTCAAAGACGACGAGATCACAGGGCTGCTGTCGCGCCAGTACGGCGTGCCCTCGATCAACCTCGCCACCTTCGACATCGACCCCACCGTCTTGAAGGTCCTGCCTGGAGAGACCTGCCGCAAGTACCAGGTGATTCCCATCTCGCGCGCGGGCGCCGTGCTCTCCCTGGCCATGAGCGACCCCACCAACGTCTTCGCCATGGACGACATCAAGTTCATGACCGGGTACAACGTGGACCCGGTGGTGGCTTCCGAAATCGCCATCGAAGAAGCGATCAACCGGTTCTACGGCAGCGCCCGGTCCCTGACCCTTCGCCAGGAAGGCGGCCCTCCCACCTCCGCGTCGCAGCGGCCGGGAGCCGGAGGCGGCGTCGGGAAGGCTCCCTCCCTCAAGGAAGTGATGGAAGGACCGGGCCTGACCTTCGACGACATGGCCTCGGTCGGCTTGTCCGAAGTCGACATCGACTCGATCGGGGAAGAAGAGGGCGAAGTCGAAACCCTCAAGACCGAAGAGGACGAAATCGATCTGGGCGCGCTGTCGCGCTCTTCCGAAGCGGCGCCCGTGGTCAAGCTCGCCAACGTCCTTCTCATCGACTCCTTGAAACGCGGCGCCTCCGACATCCACATCGAACCGTACGAAAAAGAGTTCCGGGTTCGGTTCCGCATCGACGGCATCCTCTACAACATCATGGCTCTGCCCATGAAGCTCAAGGATCCGCTCACCTCGCGCATCAAGATCATGTCGAAGCTCGACATCTCGGAAAAGCGTCTGCCCCAGGACGGCCGCATCAAGATCCGCCTGAAGATCGAAGACCGCAGCCGCGAGATGGACTTCCGGGTCTCCTGCCTGCCCACCCTGTGGGGCGAGAAGATCGTCATGCGTCTTCTCGACAAGAGCAAGCTGATGCTCGACATGACCAAGCTCGGTTTCGAGCCGTCGTCCCTCGAGAAGTTCAAACGCAACATCGACAAGCCCTACGGCATCGTCCTCGTCACCGGTCCCACCGGTTCGGGGAAGACGAACACCCTGTATTCGGCGCTCGCTTCGCTCAACAAGCCGGACATCAACATCATGACCGCCGAGGACCCGGTCGAGTTCAACCTGATGGGGATCAACCAGGTCCAGATCCGCGACGCCATCGGCCTCAACTTCGCGGCCGCCCTGCGCTCCTTCCTGCGCCAGGATCCGAACATCATCCTGGTGGGCGAGATCCGCGACTATGAGACCGCGGAAATCTCCACCAAAGCGGCGCTCACCGGCCATCTCGTGCTCTCGACCCTCCACACCAACGACGCGCCCTCGACCGTGTCCCGCATGGTCAACATGGGCATCGAGCCCTTCATCGTGGGCACCGCGGTGAACCTCATCCAGGCGCAGCGGCTCATCCGCCGCATCTGCGCCCAGTGCAAGGAAGAGGTGCGCGACGTTCCGGCCAAGGTCCTGCTCGACGTCGGCTTCCCCGCCGAGGCGGTGGGCTCCTTCCCCATGTTCAAGGGACGCGGCTGCCAGACCTGCAACGGCACCGGTTACAAGGGCCGCGTGGGCTTGTACGAAGTGCTCGAGATCAACGATCCGGTTCGTGAGCTCATCATGATGGGCGCCAATTCCGTCGAGCTGCGCAAGAAGGCGGTCGAGGAAGGCATGCTGACCCTGCGCATGAGCGGCCTCGAGAAGATCAAGCAGGGGATCACCACGATCGAAGAGGTCCTGCGCGAGACGGTGCTCTAGACCCTCCCGGTGCGAGGTCAAGCTGCCCGACCCCGCGTGCTCCGTTCCTGAACCCATGGGAACAACCAAAACGGCCGGCCCTTTCGCAGACCGTCTGCCCGCGGAGGCTTTGCATCCAGCCGTCGTCTTCGGTTTTCCGCCCGGTCGGCTCGCCCGGGATGCGAGCCCCGGCCCGTCGACACTCCGGTGAAGCCAGTCGAGGTGTCTGCCCGCCGAGCGACCGGGATACTGCTTCTGCTCTTTTTCGGGATCGAGTTCCTCCTCCGTCTTCCCGTGCTCATGGGAACCGTGGCCCTGTATCAGCGCGACCTCTTCCTCCTTTACTTTCCGCTCGTGCAGTCGGCTCTGCGTGGACTCAGCGAGGGTGCCCTGCCGCTGCGCGATCCGACCTCGGCCTTCGGTCAGCCGCTGCTGGCCGACCCGAGTTGCCAGATCCTGTACCCGCCGGTGCTTCTCCACCTTCTCTTTCCGCCCCACCTCGCCTATGCCTGGTTTGTCTCCCTTCATTCGGTTTTCGGCGCGCTCGGCGTGGCGATGTTGGCGCAGCGGATCTCCCAAGGCTCCTGGCTCTCTGCGGCGGTCGGCGGCGCCGCGTGGCTCCTCTGCGGCCCGCTCCAATCCCTGGCCACTCTCTGGCACCACATGTCCGGAGCGGCGTGGATTCCCTGGGTCCTGCTGGGCGTCGTGCGGGTGCAGGAAAAGGAGCCACGTGCGATCGGCGGGCTCGGCGCCGCCTTTGGTCTGCAGATCCTCGCCGGGTCCGCCGACATGTGCGCGATGACGGTTCTGCTCTCCGTTCTCTTCATCCCGCCTCCTGCGTACTTCCGCGCGGCCCGAGGGTTGCTCTTGAGCCTCGCTACCGCTCTGGCCTTGAGCGCCGGCGTCTGGTTGCCCGCGATGGAGATTCTCTCGGCCTCCGCTCGCGCGGCCTTGTCCGAAACCACCCGCACCTCGTGGTCTCTCCACCCCGTGTCCCTGCTGGAGCTCTTCCTCCCGGTGCCGCTCGCCGCGTTCCCCTTGCGGACGGAATGGAGGCAGGCCCTTTTTGAAGGCCGCGAGCCATTCCTCGGCTCCGTCTTCCTCGGCTCCCTGATTCTGCCTCTCGCCCTGGCCGCGCTCGCCGATTCCCGGATACCTCGCCTGCGGCGGCTCGCCTGCGCTCTCGGAGCGATCGGCGCCCTTCTCGTCTCCCTCGGCAAGAACGCCGCGGCCTACCCGATTGCGGTCGCCCTCATCCCGCCCCTGAAGATTCTGCGTTTTCCAAGCAAGGCGGTCATTCCGGCCGCCATCCTCCTTTGCGTTCTCGCCGGCCTGGGCGCATCGTCCCTCGGCCGGTCCCAAAGAGCCCGCCGCGTCGCAGTGGTGACGGCAACTCTGCTGGCGGCCGTGGGGCTGGTGCTTCGAGGGCCGTTGTGGGAGGCCTTCGTGGGCGCCTTCCTGGATCCTGGGATGACCTCGGCCATGAGCGATGTTCGGAGCAATCTGCCTCCGGATCTACTCGTATCCGCGAGCGTTCTTGTCGGACTCGCATTGTCCACCTGGGGCCGCCTGGGCCGATTCGGCCCTCTCATCGCTTGCGTACTCGCCTTCGGCCACCTGAGCCAGAGCATCCATATTCACTCGGGACTCAACCCCACTCTCCCGAGCCGTCTTCTCGGGTACAAGCCACCACACCTGGATCTGCTGCGCCCTTCGGCGGGAGGTCGGATCTACGTCTACGATTACTTCCTGTTCGAGGGCCGGGCGCAGAAGTATCTGACCTCGGGCTCGGCCTGGGAGCCGACAGGCCTCGATGGCCTCTCGCCGGACGCCGCGGCTCTCGTGGCGACCCGCGCTTCACTTTTACCCCTGACCGGAGCCCTCTGGAATTTGGACTATGCGTGGGATGCCGACCTCAGGCTGCTGTTCGATCGCCGCCTGGCCGCTCTGACCGGAGGCCTGCGACGCGTCGAGGGGACGCCGGGTTTTCTGAAGCTCCTGCAGATCTCCGGGGTTCAGAAGGTGGCGGCCCGTCATGAACAGGGCATGGAGGATCTGGGCCTTCTATCCCGCCACAACGTCTTCCAGGCCCAGGAACTGCGGGTCTTCGCCGTGCCAGGCGCGCGTCCGAGGGTCTTTCTCACCTCCGGGCGGCGGCAGGGCACAGGTCGCGACCTTTCGGATCTGATCGACCCGGGATTCGATCCGCAGACGACTGTCCTCGTCGATTCCGGGCCGTTCCGGGACGCCGCGCCGAATTTCGCGGGGACGGCTGTGCTGCTGCAGAGGCGTGCCGATCGGTTCGCGGTCGAGGTCAAAGCGGACCAGCCCTCCTTCCTCGTTGCCCTCGAGGGCAGGCTCCCAGGGTGGAGGGCGTGGGTGGACGGCGTGTCGACGCGGGTGGAACGCGCCAATGCCGCATTCATTGGAGTGGAGGTTCCCGCGGGCGCCCACCGGGTCGATTTTCGATACCTGCCGACGACTGCGGTGGCCGGCGTCCTGGTGAGCGCCATCACCGCCCTCCTTCTCGCCTTCACCCTCCTCCGACCGGCAACCCCGAACGGGACACCTGAAGGTATGCTTGGAGACACGGCATAATCTTTGCGCCCATAAGGAGGTAGTCGTGGCCGACGCCCCACCACTTTCACTGCACCACTTGCTCAAGACGATGGTCGAGCGCGGAGGTTCCGACCTCCACATCACCACGAACTCGGCCCCGCAGATCCGCGTGGACGGACACCTCCATCCGCTCGAGGGGTTTTCGCCCATGTCGCAGTCGGATACCAAGACGCTCGCGTACAGCGTGCTGACCGACGCACAAAAGCATCGCTTCGAGGAAAACCTCGAACTCGACTTCAGCTTCGGCATCAAGGGCCTCGCGCGGTTTCGTGCGAACAACTTCTTCCAGCGGGGCGCGGTGGGCGCCGTTTACCGGACCATTCCCGTGGAGATCAAGTCCTTCAACCAGCTGGCCCTGCCCGCGGTGGTGGCCCAGATCGCGGAGAAGCCCCGCGGCCTCGTGCTCGTCACCGGTCCCACCGGCTCGGGCAAGTCCACGACACTCGCAGCCATGATCGACAAGATCAACATGGATCGCCACGACCACATCCTCACCATCGAGGACCCGATCGAGTTCGTGCATCAGCACAAGAACTGCCTGGTCAATCAGCGCGAGGTGCATCAGGACACCGCCTCTTTCAGCAACGCCCTGCGCGCCGCCCTTCGCGAAGACCCTGATGTCGTGCTCGTCGGTGAGATGCGCGACCTCGAGACGATCGAATCGGCGCTGCGCATCGCGGAAACCGGCCACTTGACCTTCGGGACCTTGCACACGAACTCCGCGGCCCAGACCATCAACCGCGTCATCGACGTGTTCCCCGCTCACCAGCAGGGACAGGTCCGAGCGCAGCTGGCACTCACGATCGAAGGAATCCTCTGCCAGGCGCTCCTGCCCAAGCTATCCGGCAAGGGCCGGGCCATGGCCATGGAAATCCTGGTGCCGAACCCCGCGATCCGCAACCTGATCCGCGAAGACAAGATCCACCAGATCTACTCCACCATGCAGACGGGCCAGGACAAGTTCGGGATGCAGACGTTCAATCAGAGTCTGGCCCAGCTCTATCAGACGAAGCAGATCAATCTGCAGACCGCGCTTCAGCGCAGTTCGCTGCCCGATGAGCTTCAGGACATGATCAACCGCGGCGTCGGGTCGAACGCTCCGACCGGGGCCGCAGGGCGCCCGGGCGCCCCTCCTCGGCCCCCCGCGCGTTGATCTTGAAGACCAAGGACTAAAGGAGAGACCCGATGCCGACCTACATAGTCAAAGGCAAATTCCGGGACGGCAAGCCCTATTCCGGCGAGCGGGTGGGCGCCAACCCCGACGAGGTGACTGCTGGGCTGCGCAAGGAAGGCGTCACCATCGCCTCCATCGCGGAGAAAAAGAAGGGCGGCCCCAAGGCCACCGGCAAGTCCGTGCCGGCGAAGCTCCTCTCCATCTTCGTCCGTCAGTTCTCGGTCATGATCGACGCCGGCCTGCCCCTCGTGCAGTGCCTGGAAATCCTGGGCTCGCAGCAGGAGAACCCCCATTTTGCCAAGGTCATCATCGCGACCCGCCAGGATGTCGAGAGCGGCTTGAACCTCGCCGACTCGATGCGCAAGCATCCGCAGGTCTTCGACGACCTTTTCTGCAACATGATCGCGGCCGGTGAGGCGGGCGGTATCCTGGATACCATCCTGAAGCGTCTCGCCACCTACATCGAGAAGTCGGTGAAACTGCAGGCGCAGATCAAGGGCGCCATGATGTACCCGGTGGCCGTCATCAGCATCGCGGCCCTCGTCATCGGCGTCATCTTGTGGAAGGTCATCCCCACCTTTGCGGCCATGTTCGCGGGTCTCGGGGCCGAGCTGCCACTGCCCACGAAGATGGTCATCACCGCCTCGAACCTCCTCGTCCGGCTGATGCCCTTCCTGATCATCGGTGGTTTCCTGCTCCAGTACTCCTTCCGCCAGTACTACGCCACCTACTCGGGCCGTCGAGTGGTCGACGGCCTGCTCCTGAAGATGCCCATCTTCGGCGACCTGTTCCGCAAGATCGCGGTCTCGAAGTTCTGCCGCACCCTGTCCACCTTGATCGCCTCGGGCGTGCCCATCCTCGACGGCATCGAGATCACGGCCAAGACCGCGGGCAACGCGATCGTCGAGGATGCTCTGATGGCGGTCCGGAAATCGGTCGAAGGCGGCCTCACGATCGCCCAGCCGCTCAAGGAGACGAAGATCTTCCCGGGCATGGTGGTCCAGATGATCAGCGTCGGTGAGCAGACGGGCGCCCTCGACGCCATGCTTTCCAAGGTCGCCGACTTCTACGAGGACGAGGTCGACCAGGCGGTGGCCAACATGCTGACCCTGATGGAGCCGGTCATGATCCTGTTCCTCGGGACCACCGTCGGCGGCATCGTCATCGCCATGTACCTGCCGCTCTTCTCGCTGATCTCGCAACTGAGCTAGAGACGCGGGCGGGACTGACCCCGGCCCCGTCGTCGCCGGAGGACCGCATCGATGCGCCGTTTTCCGGATCACTCACCATCGCCCGACGCTCCGTTTTCGCTCGGAGCCCTGATCGGGTTCCGTCTGGTGATCGTCACCGTCCTCTTGTTCGTGGCCGGATACCTGGAGGCGGTTCAAGAGGGGACGCTGAGCCCGCCGATCTTCCGCCTCATATCGGCGACCTTCGCCCTGAACCTCGTCTACGCCATCCTGATGGCGGCCGCTCCCTATCGGGTGCAGGCCACGGTGCAGATCCTCGGGGACCTTCTGGTGGTGACCGGGTTTGTCTACCTGACCGGCGTGGACCGGACCGGATTTGCCATCCTCTATCCGATCAGCGTCCTGTGCGGCAGCGTGCTCCTCGGTCGCGGCTTCTTCTTTGCGACGGTGGCGAACATTCTCTTTGCCGCCGTGCTCCTGCTCGTGCGCGCCGACGTCATTCCCGAGGAGAACGTGGGACAGATCGCCCGGGGCGAACTGCGCCCGCTCTTTGGCGCGCTCATCGGGATGGCCCTTTCCTCGTTCCCGGTGGCGGCTCTCGGTCAGTTTCTCACCCGCGCCCTCAAGCGCGCGGGAGAGAGCCTCGATGCGGCGGCGGGCGAGGTGGCCACCCTGCAGGACTTCAACCGGCTGGTGGTCGAGAACATCCATTCGGGCCTTCTCGTGACCGACAATTCCGACCGGGTGTCGTTCGCAAACGCGAGTGTCGCGGAGATGCTGGGCATCACCCGCGAGAATCTCCAGAGCCGCTCGGTCGACGAGCTCTTCAATTCGCCGGAGCTTCGCGCGCGCGCGCAGCCGGGGTCTGAAACCACGCTCGAACTCGAACACGTGCGCGGCGACGGAGATCTGCGGACCCTGGGCCTGTGGATCTCGGAGCTTTCCGACGCGGCGCCGGGCGGGCGCCTCCTGGTCATTCGCGACCTCACCGAAGTGCGTCGGCTCGAGGCGCAGGCCCTGCTGAACGAGAAGCTCGCGGTCGCGGGCAGCGCCGCGGCCCAGCTCGCCCACGAGATCCGCAACCCCCTGGGCGCCATCAGCGCGGCCACCAAGCTCCTCTCCGAGGCCTCGCCCATCGCCGAGGACCAGAAGGATCTGCTTCGCATCATTTCCAAAGAGGCCGAACGCCTGGCCTCCACCGTCACCTCCTATCTCCGCGAAGTGAAGACCCACGACCCGGCCGTCTACTGCGACCTCAACGGTGTGCTGAGGGACGCGGTGAGGCTTATCGAGATCAGCCCGGAGAGACGTCCGGAGCACATCATCAGCTTCACTCCCCACCCGCGCCCGGTGCGGGTTTCGATCGCCGAGGAAGAGTTGATGCAGGTGGTCTGGAACCTCGCTCGCAACGGTCTCGAGGCCATGCCCCAGGGCGGGACTCTGGCCTTCACCATCCGCGACCTCGATGAGTATCTGGAAGTGGAGGTTGCCGACGAGGGTCAGGGCATGGAGCGCCGTCGCCTCGCCCAGCTCTTCGAGCCCCTGCGCACGAGCAAGGCCATGGGCACCGGCCTCGGTCTGGCCATTGCGCATCGCCTGGTACGGGCGCGGGGCGGCGACCTGCTCATATCGTCCGAGCCCGCGAGAGGCACCAGGGTCCGCATTCGCCTGCTCGCCGAGGTCCATCCCCAGGCCGCGCGCGCGGGCGCTTCGGGAGCGGTGGCGTGAGCGAGGCCGCTTCGCGTGAGCCGGACGGCCGGATCCTCGTCGTCGACGACGAGCCCTCCCTTCGCGATGTCCTGAAGCTCGGCCTGACCCGCGCGGGCTTCGAGGTCGGGGTGGCGGCCGGGCAGGTCGAGGCCATGTCCCAGCTTTCGGAACACTGGGACCTGGTGGTGACGGATCTCCAGCTTCCCGACGGCGACGGGCTGTCCGTTCTTCGCCGCGTGCGCGAGGATTCCCCGGAAACCGCGGTGATCGTGTTGACCGCCCACGGCTCCGCGGATACCGCGGTCGCGGCGATGAAGCTCGGGGCCCACGACTACCTGACCAAGCCCTTCGACCTCGACGAGCTCCGCATTCGCGCGCGCCAGGCGATCGAAGGCGCCCATCTGCGGCGCGAGAACCGCGAACTGCGCGCCCAGGTGGGGGCGCGCGCGGGAATCCAGGGCCTGATCGGCAAATCCGCGGCCATGCGTTCGGTGATTGAGCGCATCCGTGCCGTGGCCGGCTCCTCATCCACGGTGCTGATCGTGGGGGAGAGCGGGACCGGCAAGGAGCTCGCGGCCCGCGCGATTCACGATCTCTCGCCCCGGAAGCACCGCCCGTTTGTGGCCGTCAACTGCGGGGCCATCGCCGAGTCCCTGCTCGAAAGCGAATTGTTCGGCCACGTGAAAGGCGCCTTCACCGACGCGCGCCAGTCGCGCGAGGGTGTCTTCGAACAGGCGCACCAGGGAACGCTCTTTCTCGACGAAATCGCCGAGATGTCCCTGGGCATGCAAGTCAAGCTCCTGCGAGTGATTCAGGAGCGCCGGGTGCGCCGGGTGGGCGGCGCCGAAGAAACGCCGGTCGATGTCCGCGTGATTGCGGCCACCCACCGCGACCTCATGCAGATGGTTCGCGAAGGCGCCTTCCGCGAGGACTTGTACTACCGCATCGACGTGATCCAGGTTTCTCTGCCCCCGCTGCGCGAGCGCCCCGACGACATCCCCCTTCTGGTTGCGGAGTTTTCGAGCCGCCTCTTCCAGTCGGGCCTCCCCAAACGTCCTTTCTCCCCAGCGGCTATGTCCGCGCTCATGCGACACTCCTGGGCGGGGAATGTCCGCGAGCTCGAAAATGTGGTGGAGCGTGCCCTCACTCTGGCCTCGGGAGAGGTCGTGGGGCCGCGAGACCTGTCTCTCGCGAGCCCGGGCCGGGAACAGGCGGTACCGGAGCCCTATCCAGGCTTCTCCCTCAACGAGTACCTCAAGCGCACCGAGTCTCAACTGGTGAAGCGCGCTATGGAACTCGCCGACGACCGTCGGGCGGAGGCCGCCGAGTTGCTGGGGATCTCGGAGCGTGCCCTCAAATATCTGCTTTCGAAGAAGTCAGGGGATTGAATTACCCGGTTCCGGGACAAATTTTGTCCGGGGGGAAACAAAGCTTGTCCTTGTCTCGTCCATACATTCTCTATCTTTTCAGTAGGTTACGTCCCGATGACATTGGCACACTCCATGCAGGTTCGGAGCGCAGTGCGAGCTAGATGACTGGCTCGTCAACCTTCAACCCTTCGAAAGACTCCCAAATGAAAAAGAATCAAAAAGGCTTCACGCTCATCGAGCTCCTGATCGTCGTTGCGATCATCGGCATCATCGCCGCTATCGCGATTCCCTCTCTCCTCCGCGCTCGCGTCTCCGCGAACGAGGCCGGCACGATCGGCGACATCCGCTCCGTCATCTCGGCCCAGGCCGCCTTCCAGTCCGCCGCAAACGGCTGGTACGCGCCCATCGCCTGCCTCAACACTCCGGCCACCTGCATCGTCAACTATCCCGCCAACGCGCCGACTTTCGCGGACCCGACCATCACTGGTCTGACCCCGAAGAGCGGCTACAACCGCTCGTTCACTCCCGGCAATATCGCGGCGCCCCTCCCCACCACGCTCTTGGGTGTTGTTGACGGCTTCTGCTACGACGCTACGCCCACCACTCAGAACCAGACCGGCGTTCGCGGCTTCGGCGGCGATGCCTCCGGTCGCGTCTGCCAGAACATCACGGGCGCCTTCGAATGCGGCCAGAATGGCGCGGCGAACGCGTGGCAGCTCGGCCCGACCTGCACGGTCATCCAGTAACGACATAGTTGAATGGGCGGGTTTCCGCCCCTTCGGCAACCCCGGGCTTAACCGCCCGGGGTTTTTTTTGCGGACCGGCGGTTCGGAAGCACGGGCCGCCGTGGCCCGTTCCCGAATAGACTTGAGGCCAGCGAAGCGTGAAAAGCCAAGAGTTTCTGTCCCTGTCGGGTCTCGTCAAGGTCCAGCGAACACCCTTCCGCCGCGGTCCGGGTTTTCGCGTCGGCCCACTCGACCTCAAAGTTTCCGAGGGCGAGATTGTGGGCCTGCTCGGCGCCAACGGAGCCGGAAAGACCACCACCCTCAAGCTCCTGCTTGGACTGCTCGTTCCTGATTCCGGCTATATCGAGTTGATGGGCGCTCCTTTGCGCAGCGGCGCCTGGCGCTCACAGGTCGGATACCTCCCGGAACAGCCCTCCTTCTACGAATATCTTTCGGGTCGCGAGTTCCTTGCCTTTTGCGCGGAACTCTTCGACCAGAAGCGAGCCTCCTCGAAAGTCCGGATTGCCGAGCTGCTTGAGCGCGTCGGCCTCACCGCGAGCGCGGATCGACCTATCCGCACCTACTCCAAAGGCATGATGCAACGGCTCGGCCTCGGCCAGGCACTCCTCAATGAGCCCAAGCTGCTCGTGCTGGACGAACCGATGTCCGGCCTCGACCCGCTGGGCCGCCGCTTTGTCCGTGACCTGCTCCTCGAGCTCAAGGCGCAGGGATGTTCGATCCTGTTTTCAACCCACATCGTTCCCGACGCCGAGTTCATTTGCGATCGGGTGGCGCTCATGAGGAACGGCCTCCTGACCGCGGTGGGAACCCTCGACGAGCTTCTGGGCCTGCCCTCGGAGTTCGAAGTCGCGAGTACTCTCCCGCGCGGGACGGCACAACCGGGCGAGGCAGGCCGGGGAGATCGGTCCACCCTTCGAGTCGGCAAGGCCGAGCTTGCCTCGGCTCTCGACGGCCTTGTCCGCCGCGGGGCGCATATCGTCAGCGTCTCGCCCGTCCGCGCCTCGATCGAGGATCTCCTCGGCCCCGGGCCCGAGGCCAGGCGGTGATGCCACCGGTCGGGCGCCGACTGTGGGCGGTGGCCTACAACACCCACCTCGAATCGGTAAGGCAGCGCCTGTTCCTGGGTCTGCTGTTCTTCGCCTTCGTGCTGATGGCTTCCGCCCTGATCCTGAAGGACATTTCAGTTCATCAGGACTTGAAGATTCTCATGGACATCGGTCTCGCCGCGACCGAGTTCTTCGGCACCCTCATTGCTCTCTTCCTGGGCTCCGACCTCATCAGCCGCGACGTGGAGAAGCGCACGCTTCATCTCCTGCTGGTGAAGCCCCTGACCCGCAGTGAGTTCATCGTGGGGCGGTACCTGGGGCTCTGCTCCACCATCACGACCAGCGTCGCGCTCATGACCCTCGGCCTGGCCGTGGCCCTGTGGGTGGCGAATGGGTCCTTCACCCTCGCCCTGGCGAAGGCGGTTTACGCGATCCTTCTTCAGCTAGCTCTTACTGGCGCAATCGCCGCGTTTCTCTCCACCACCTCATCGCGCGCGCTTGCCCTCATGGGTTCAACCGTGCTCTGCGTGTTGGGCCGCATGTCCGATGTGCTCAAGAACGCATCGGTGATCCTCAAGGACTTCCCGGAGTGGCTGGGCACGGCGGTCTATTACGTGGTGCCCAATCTGCAGGATTTCGATCTGAAGACGCGCGCCGTTTACGCCGATACCATCCCCGCGACCTTGCTTTTCGAAATCTCCCTGTACGCAGCCGCCTATACGGGGGCGCTCCTGGCCCTCGCCACCCTCGCCTTCAAGAGGCGCGATCTGAAGTGAAGTCCCTCGCTGCCTTCCTGGTCGCCGCCCTCCTGGTTCCCTCCCTTCAGAATCGCGTGGACCGAACCAGGACGGCCATGGGGCCTGAGCCGGATGTGTCCAGCGTGTGGACCGGCCCGGTGGTTCGGGCCTTTAGCCTCGGTTTCTCCGACGTATTGGCCGACATCTACTGGCTCCGGGCCGTGCAGTACTACGGGCGTCAGCGGCTGGCCGGAGCCCCCGACTCGTACGCGGATCTGCTTCCCCTTCTCGAGACTGCGGCCGTGCTCGATCCTCGATTCGAGATGGTCTATCGATACGGCGCGGTCTTCCTGTCCGAACCCAATCCGATAGGCGCCGGCGCTCCGGCCAAAGGAGTGGCACTCCTGAAGCTGGGCGCCGATCGCAACCCGGCGAACTGGCGCTTGCGTGAAGAACAGGGCCTGTTCACCTTCTTCTACCGCAACGATCCCAGAGGCGGCGCGGAGATCTTGTCGACCGCAGCTTCCATTCCCGGAGCGCCCTTCTGGATGCGGGCGCTGGCCGCCCAGATCCTCGTCAATGGCGGGGAGCTGGAGGCCTCCTTGAGCATGTGGACGGTCATTTTTGAGCAGTCGGAACCAGGGCTCATCAAGGACAACGCCGCGACCATGATTGCCGTGGTCAAGAACCGCATGGTTGCGAAGCGGGTGCAGGAGCAGGTTCAGGCCTACCAGGCCCGCACCGGAGACCACGGTTCATCTCTCCAGCAGCTGAGAGCGGCGGGAGTTGTGGAAGCCTCCGTGGACCAGGCCGGGATCCCCTTCGAGTTCGAACCCAATCTTGGATTGGTGAGGCTGGCTCGGCACTCGCCCTACTGGCGACGTTAGTGCCAGGCTCCAAGCCCGGCGGAGCCCGGGGGGGACTCGGATCGGTCGGCATTTGGCTGGGCCTTCTTGTGTTCGGCGCGGTGCTGGCGGTTTCGCTCTCCGGCCGGGCGATTCCGCTGAGGTTCGCGGGAGGAAGTGTTGACGGCGACTGGTTCACTCTGGGAGCGAACCTTGCCTCGCACGGCGTGCTCGGGTTCGGGGAGGAACCTCTCGTCTACCGGGCGCCCGGTTTTCCCGCTCTCGTGGCGGTCATCCTCAAACTCGCCGCCGATCCAGCGACCGCACCTGAGGCGGTGGTCAACGCCCGCGGTTCGGAAGCCGTCCTCCTCACCCAGTCGTTCCTCCTGGGCCTGAGCGCCTTCCTGTTCTTTCTCTGGTTGTCCCTGAGGCTCGGCCATTCGATGGCCTTCGCGGGTGAGATCGTCCTCGCCGAGACACCGTACTCTCTCTACGTCGCGACCCTCGTCCACTACGACATCCTGTTCTGGGTCTTTCTCCTCGCCTTCCTGCTCATCATGGAGGTGGCCTTCGAGCGGCCCGTTGCGGGGGCGCGGCCCATCTTCTTCCTGGCCGGCCTGCTGCTCGCGGCGGGCGTCCTCGTGCGTCCGGTCACCCTCATCGCCCCGGCCCTGCTGGTCGCCGTCTTCCTGCTCCGCCTCAAGGGTGGCGAGGCCCGGGCCGGCTACCTGGCCCTTGTTCTCGGCTTCGCTTTGCTGCTTGCGCCCTGGACGGCGCGCAATTTCGCGGTGACGGGGCGGCTCATTCCCGTGCATGCCCAGGGCTGGTCCGCCGCCTTCGCCAGCACCAGCGCGGTGATGGTGAGGAATCCCGATGTCTACGAGTGGAACGTCGTGGCCCGGCACCACTATCTGCCGCTGTATCGCCGGGTCACCGGAGAGTCCGTAATCACCACGGAGACGTACGCCCGAAACGTGCTGAAGCTCGAGGACGCCGCCCGGGCCGCGTCCCTCGAAAACGTGATCGCTCGGCCCCATATCTACGCCCTGAACCTCTTCACCGCCGCCACGAGTCTCGTCACTCGGATCAATGCCGTGATCCTCACCGCCTTCGTGAAGGTCCAGACCCGCGCGCCCTTCGACCCTCGCTGGATCGCGGGGGGGAGCGGGATCAATCTGGTCCGTGGCCCGGAAGCCCACGCTTTTCAGGCACTGCACGACGCGCTCCTGATCGTTGGCCTGGTCGGACTTGTCCTCGGTGTCCGCCGCAAGGATCCCTTTCTCGCCGCACCCCTGACCCTGTTCGGAGCCATCGTCCTGGCACACGCGCTCTCTTACCTGGACTTCTACTACTACGCGGTGAAGATCCCTTTTCTGGTGGCGTTCGGCTTCTACGGACTCGATCTGCTTCCGAAGCCCGTTCGATTCGCTCTCGCCGCCTCGGTTCTGGCCTACAGCCTCGGCCTCACCTGGGCGATGGGGCTCCTGTAGCGGCTTCCTTCGCCTGGTAGACGAAATAGGAATAGGCGGCGTATCGCCCTTCTATCCGCACTCGGGTGGCCGTCCCATCGAGCAGCGGTGCGGGAAGCCGGTACGCGATTTCGTTCCAGCCGGGCTCGAGGCGTGTGCGAATCCAATCTGTCTTGCCCCGGGGAGTGGAGAAGCGCATCACGCTCTCGGGCAGAGCGACGTCGAGGCGGCGATCCCCGTCCGGATGGCGAACTCGAGCGGAAGGCTCTCCGTGGGTGCGGACCACCAGCCAGAGATCGACGTCGCTTCGTGGGCTCCTTACGCTCATCTCCTCGGACCCCATCACGAGCCGCCCTCCATCCGCAACTTCCGTTCCGGCGCCCCGGGCGGAACCGAGGTATCGGTCCACCTTGAGCGTCGCGAACAGGCTGCGGGTGCCCACCGTGGAATTCCACCGGTAGCCATGACCCTTCTCATCGAGGGGATCGGCGACGTTGATCGAATCGACCATATCGAGCCCTGGTGGCAACTCGATTCGCAGAGGGGCCCGCTGCCTCCCGATCAGATCGCTCCGGGTCGGGTAGACCGCGAATTCGGAGTCCTCAAGACTTGAGGTCACGAACACCGGTGGGCCTCCGATGATTGCGTTCCAGCCAGGCGACCCGGCCACGTAGGAATCGAGGGCGATGAGGTATGGGGGCAAGGGTCCGAAGGTGGGACGACTGAGCAGCTCAAACGCCGCGGGCTCGGTTTCGGCGGGAAGGATCTCGGCGAAGTCGGGGGTGATCACGCCGCTGACGTTGACGGCGCGTCGTTCCGTGCGATATTCGATCGCGGTTCCGTTGCTCAGGAAGGTGGCCGTCTCGGGCAGCCGCGTTCTGATGAAGGTGAACAGCGCCTCGTCCCGTCGATAGATCGAAGAGGCCGCGTCCGCATACACCAAAGCGAAGCGAAGCACGCTGAGGCCGGCGAAGACCAGGGCCAGCACACTCAGACGCCGCCACGCCACCCCCCGGGACAGCCCGAAGGCGGATTCCATCCAACCTGCGACCTGCTCGAGGCCGAGAGCCGAGAGCACCAGAAGCGGGGGAAGGGCGAACAGCAGGTAGCGGTTGGAGTGCACCCCCAGATGGACCGTGGGAGTCACCAGGACCGCGGTGCACAAACCGGCGAACAGGAACGCCCCGGCCCGTCGCATTTCCATGGACGGCCGAAGGAGGGCAAGAAACACGAAGACGAGCAGAAAGGGAGCAGCGAAATAAGGCGCGTTGCCGCTGCCGAAGCCCAGGCGCTGCGAGGCTGGGTAGAAGCCCAGAAGAACACCGCGGAGAATATCGGTCCAATATTCGAGCGAGAACACCGCCGCTCCGAAGAGGCCCCAGTTTTCAGAAAGGAGCTTCCGGGAAAAGGACGTGTTCGCAGCCGAGCCGGTGAACTCTCGAAGACACAGGGACAGGATGACCCCGGTCAAGGGTGGCGCAAACCAGAGGGCCCGCGCTCCCCACCGCCCTCTCCGCCCCCGCTCGTCCCACAGGCTCCACGCCGCGAGTATCGAAACCAGGCCGAGGGCCTCGGGTCGGGTCAGGGCGAGCAGACACGCGGGAAGGACGAAGCTCGTCTCGGGACGTCCCTCGGTCCGGGCGTCTTGAAGCCATGCTCGAAACAGCCACGCCGAGAGGAAAAGGACGAGGGCTATGTCCGCTCCATAGTGAAACGACCAGGCCAGGGGTCCGTTCAGGACCACCAGCGCGGTTCCAAGCAAGGCCACGCGGGAAGAGTCCGAGAGGATCCGGCCCGCCCGATAGGCCTCCACCGCGGTCAGGAAACCGAAACCGGCCCCGGAAAGAATGGCGAAGGCGATGAGGCCCTCCCCCCGGAACCCGACGAAGTGGGCGGCGGCCAGGAAGAGGGTGTGGAGAAGGCTGGTGGCGCCGCTGGTTGGGGCGTCGCCCGGGTTGTATTGGAATGGATACCCCTCCGCGAACCCCTTCGCATACTGAGCGATGAGATACAGATCGGACACCTGAGGCACGAAATGGCTGTCCGTGACGGAAAGCATGGACAGCACATACAGCGCGGAAACGGCGAGGCACAGCAGCGCGATGGGAAAGAGAGGGGTTCGCTCGTCGGTGCGCACGGGCGGAGTCATGGAAGCAGCCTAGACCGCGCCCTGATCCCGGCCCAGCGGAAAGGCCACCACATTCACCGAACCCTCGGCGGGAATGAGCCTCCTTAGCGAGAGGGGATCGCTCGGCAGGAGAGCCCTCGATCCCAACTGCCGGAACGAGTAGTCCGCGCGGACGAGAAAGTTCACCATCAGATCGAACTTCTCGGGAGGATGAAACACATACGGGGCCAGTTCCATGACGATGATAGGCCGGCGCCTCGCGAGCAATGATTGCGCCCCCTCGAGAACCTCGAGTTCATGACCATCGACATCCATCTTGATCAGCGTGACTTCCGGATCTCCAGCGGCGGCCATCATCGAATCCAGAGTCCGTGCGGCGGCGCCTGTGACACTCATCGACCGGCTGCACATCTGCGCGTCATCGGGCGGGGTTCCGTCCACAGGCCAGCTCGAGGCGAGCGCGGAAACCATGGCCGTGTCCTCGGTGGCAACCAGGAAGACCTGGTGAACCTCGACCCGCGATTCGAGCGTCGGATTCGCCCTCAGGTTCGCGCGGAGCTTAGCCACCGCATAGTCCGTGGGCTCGAAGGCGATGACCCGGCCCTTGTCGCCGACCAGCCGCGCGAGGTGGAGGGTGTGGGCTCCGACATTCGCTCCCACATCGAGGACGACGGCTCCTTCAACCACCCGGGCTTCGAGCGCCCGCAGGGTGTCCCGCTCGAACGCTCCGGTGAGATAAATGGTGAGGTCGATTCCCTCGCGCAGGTCCAGGTTCCACATCAGGCCTGCCCGGCGGAGCGTCACCTGATCCTTGCCCCCGAAGGGACGCCGCAGGAGGTGAACGGCCCGGTACAACATCCTGGCGATCAGGACCTTGTTAGCAGTGCTCAACATGGGAGGCCGAGCTTCGAGTATCCGGGAGGGAAGGTCAACCTGAAGCTAAGCTCTTCGGCTACCGATGGCCGATTCCCTGATTCCCGTGGCGGTAGCCGCGACCCTCGTCGCCTCCCTGTTCGGTCTGCTCGTCGGGAGCTTCGCCAACGTCGTCATCCATCGCTTGCCTCTCGATCAGTCCATCGTGTTCCCCTCTTCACGATGTCCGCGATGCGGGGCCGCAATCCGGCCCTGGCAGAACATCCCGGTTGCCTCCTGGCTATGGCTCGGCGGCCGCTGCGCTTCGTGCCGTGAACCGATCTCGCCTCGCTACCCCGCGGTGGAGCTTCTCCATGGCCTGGGCTTCGGTCTCATCGTCTGGACCTTCGGCCCGTTGCCCTTCACGCTTTTGCTGCTGCTCTTCTTCTTCGCGCTCGTGGTTCTCGCCTTCATCGACTGGGATCATCAGATTCTCCCGAACGAGATCACCCTTCCGGGCATCCTCGTGGGGATTGCGGGAAGCCTCGTGCCCGGCGCGCTCATCGATTGGAGGGAGGCGGGCCTCTCCGCCGCCTTCGGGTATGTAGCCTTCTTCCTGGTCGCCGAGGGCTACGCGCGCCTTCGGGGCATCGAGGGGCTTGGCCAGGGGGACTGGAAGCTCGCCGCGATGATGGGCGCTTTTCTCGGGGCACAGCGATTGATGCTGACCGTTTTCATCGCGAGCCTCTCCGGCCTGACCTACGGTCTGGTGCAGGCCGTGCGGCTTCGTCGCGAGTCCGCGACCCTTCCGGTGGCGGCGCCCACAGAGGATGCCGAGGCTCCCACGCCCGCCGACCCCGTTTCCCCGCCTCCGCCCGGGCCATCGGCCGGGACCGAACCCGGCGCCGGTTCAAACCCACAGGCTGGTTCGCCCGCGGAGTCGGCGCCGAACCCGGACGCCCCCACGGCGCACTCTGCGAACGAGGAGGACCATCCCGTCTCCATCGGCAAGTACAAGCTTCCCTTCGGGACCTTTCTCGCTGCCTCCGCCATCTTCGTCCTTTTCTATGGCGATCCCGTGCTCGAGTGGTACGCGTCCCTCTTCAGATTCTGATCGATCGTGCGCACACCCCGGCTGACCCTCCTCCTCGCCGCCGCCCTCCTGGTGGCGGCCGAGCTGGTGTCGCTTGGGCTCCTGATTCGCGGCATCGGGGAACACCAGGCGCAGCGCGCCGCTGCCGCCTTCGATCGGGCCACCCTCCTCATGCCCCGCGTCGCCGACTGGGCGAGGGTTCGTGGGGGAATCCCGGGCGAGGTCCTGATCGCACCCTGGATCGAGCCCTTCGATCGCCTCAGCATCGAGGACCCGCACGCGCCCGAGCTCGACGGCGAAACCATGACCCGACTGGAGGCGGGGGACCTGGTGGTTTCCTCACGGCTCGCCGACCGCGTGGTGAGCGTGTTCGGTCTCGTGCGTTCCGACCGTGGCCCGATCGTCATACGGCTTGCCGAGACGTCGAACGACGCGTCCCGCCTGGCCACCGATCAGATCCTGATCGGGCAGCACACCCTGATTCTCCTAGCCGCGCTCGCCGGCCTCATTCTCGCGGCGCTTGGCCGTGAGAATCCGAGCGAGGCGGCGTCCTCGCCCGCCCTGCGCGCCTACGAGGAGGCGATGGTCCGCCTGCGCCTGCGCGACGATGAGCGCCTCGCCGCCTTCGATCGCGAGAAGCTCCAATTGACCGCGGTTCTGCGCGATCGCGAGACCATGGCGCGCGCGGGCGAACTGACCGCGGGCATCGTCCACGAAGTGAGGAACTCGATGGGCGCGATCGCGACCCAGGCAAAGCTCGCGGAGAAATCCGGCGAGGAGAGAGTCCGGCTGGCCGCGTCCGCGATCGGCGAGGAAGTCCGGAACCTTCAGCAGGTGATGAACCGCTTCCTCGACTTCATCCGCACCGAGAAGGTCCAGGACGAAGCCTTCGATCTCTCCCGCCTCGTGGACCGGGTGGCCTCGCGGGAACGCGCGCATCAACAGATCGTGATCGAAACCGTGGGCGTCGCCACCCCGGTGCGGGGCGATGAGGACCTTCTCGAGCGAGCGGTGGAAAACGTGGTTCGCAACGCGGGTCAAGCCTCCCCGCCCGGCGAGCCCGTGGTCATTCGCTTTGGCGCGGATGCCACCCATGCTTTCGTCATCATCGAGGACGCAGGCCCGGGAATCCCCGATGTATCGAAGGCGCTGCGGCCGTTCGAGTCGGCCCGGGCGGGAGGGCTCGGCCTCGGGCTGCCCCTCGTCCTGAAGATCCTGGCGCTCCATCACGGGACCCTCGATCTGGCGCCCGGACCCAAAGGACGGGGAACGCTCGCGGTCTGTCGATGGCCGAAAGGTGCTACGGGCGCTACCTCCGGTAACGAAGTCGGCTCCGGCGCGGCCTCCATTCCAGGTCCATAGACCGGAACATCGTGCTGTTAGTATTCAACTTACGAGAGGGAGATGCTCCATGGAACACAGTTTGCACAGACAGAGCGGCATGACGAAAGCCAACCGGCGGTTCGACCAGAAAACGCGTGGCTTCACGCTCATCGAACTCATGGTCGTGATCGGCATCATCGCCCTTACCGCTTCGGTGGGTTTGCCGAACCTGATCGGGTACATGCGGGCTAGCCGGATTCGATCCGGCCAGGACGGCGTCGCGAACGCCATTCAGCGCGCGCGCAACGTCGCCATCATGAAGAACACCCAGATGGGGATCGACTTCATCACGCAGGACAACACCACCTACTGGGTTCATATCGAGGACACCGTCGCGGGCGTGAGCGCCGGCAACGTCGGCTTCACTCGACAGCCCGTCGACTTCGCGGCGCCGAACGCCCTCATCAGCACCCGCTATCAGTTGCCGCAGGATGTGGAGTTCGCGGCCAATGCCGCTGATTGTCCGCCCATCGCGGGATTCACCCCCGGTCGCGCCTCGATTCGTTTCGATCGGTACGGCGTCGCCACGATACCCGGAGTGGCCCCCGCGCCGGCCGTGAATCTCGCCGGGGGCAGCGTCACCACCAACCGCATCTACCTTCCCGCGGCCGGCGATGCCGCGGTCTGCCTCATTGATCGGCGAACCAACCTCAGGCGCTGGGTCAGAGTCTCCCAGGGTGGCCGCGTCACCCGCGGGACCTAAGAGGCAAGCCTCCAGAAACACGAAATTCAAAATGAAGACAAAACCGATGACTTCAAAGACTGCCACCGCGGCGCGCAACCCCGAAGCGGGCTTTACCCTCGCCGAGGCCCTCATCGCCACCCTCATCCTGATGTTCGGCCTGGCCTCGATCTTCAACCTCATGATCGTGGCCACCACTTCGAACAACGTCGCCAACCGGGCCTCCGCCGCAACCCTCATTGCGGCGGAACAGCTCGAGACGCTTCGCTCCACTCCTTACAACCAGCTCGTCAACAGCGCCGTCGATACCCTCGCGACTCAAACACCCGGCTTCTTTGTGATCACCGAAGTCGAGGGAGTCGGCCAGTTCGAGACCCGATGGCTGATCCAGGATCTGACCAACGCCAACCTCAAGTTCGTTCAGGTGCGCACCGACCCCCAGGGCTTCCGCGGGCGGCAGGCCCGGGCTGAACTCACCACCATCCGTTCGTGCACCCTCGGCGCCGCGGCCGGCTGCCCGCTATGAGAACCGTCGCCTCGCTCCCCCAGGACCACGCCATGCCCAAGCTCCCGCCGACTCTTCCCTCACCGAGCGCACGCCCGCGCGAGGATGGCTTTTCCCTGCTCGAACTCATGGTCGCCCTGGGCGTGACCCTGGTCATCACCGGGTCGATGTACGGCCTCATCGCCTCGAGCCAGGGCGCCTTCCGTCGCGAGCCTGCACTGAGCGACCGCCAGCAGCAGATCCGCATCGCCATGACAAGGGTCCGGGAGGATCTCGAGATAGCAGGCCTGGGTCTCGGCAACTACATCCAGGCCTTCGCCGGGAACCTGAACGCCATCGGAGTGACGGGCGCGGCCGGGGCCGCGGTCACGGGTGTGCGCCCGGCCGGTGACGCCCTTCTCGGCGGAGGCTTGCCGGATGTCCTGGAGATCCGGGCCATGAACCAGGACTGTCCTCAGGTCGTCGCGGTTCAGAACGGAGGCCTCAACGGGAACGTTTTCAATCTTCCGGCAGGGATGACGTACCCCCCGTGTTACGAGACCCCCGCCTACGTTCTTGGCATCTACCCAAGCGGGGCTTCGAAATGGGCCTTCGTGGCTCATGACCCGGCAGGCGACAAGTTCAACTTCGCGAGCAACGTCAATACCGTCGCCAACGGATCACAATTCACCGGCCCCAACAACTTCTCCTGCGACACCTATCTTGCCGCACCCGCCGACCCCTGTCCCGCGTGGGCGACCCAGGGCGCTTCGCCAAACCGGTTCGTGAAGATGGACCGGATCATCTACCGGCTGGCGCTCGATACCGACGGCGTTCCTTCCCTTTTCCGGTCGGCCACTGGTGGTTTCGACCGCGCCACCGGCACTTACAACACCCTCCCTCCGGGCAACGCCTGGCAAGTGGTCGCCCGTGGCATCGAAGACTTTCAGGTGCGCTACCGCACGTTCGCGGGCTGGCAAGATGCGGCGCCCGCCATCGCCCCACCGTCCTTCGACAATGTGGTCCGCGAAGTCGAGGTGACCATGTGGGCACGCACGGTGGGTGAAAACCGGCTTCAGGGGCAGTCCGTGGCCGCGGGCAACGGCATCACCGCGGTGCGGGGAAGTCTCACCACCACCGTCGCTCCGCGCGGCGCCCAGGTTTCCTTGATGCAGGAACCCGATCCGGCCAAGCGCTGGCAATAGCGAAGACCCCTTCTCCTTCGATTCTCTTTCTGATTAGGAACGACGACATGTCACCACGAAACACCTCACGCGAATCGGGCTTCGCCCTGATCCTGGCCCTGCTGGCCCTGGTCCTCCTCACCACCATGGGTCTTGCTCTCTCCAACAGCACGAGCGTCGAGCTGCAGATCTCTTCGAACCAGCGATGGAGCGAGGCGGCCCGCTACAACGCGGAGGCGGGGATCGAATACGGGAAGAGCATCCTGATGGCCGCGCCGAACTGGGACGCGATTCTCCCCGCCGCGCGGACGGTCGCCGATTGGTCCGCCACCGCCTGGAACGGCAGCGCCACTTCCCCCACCGCGCCCGCGACCTACGCGGGCGGCGCGCCGGTCCTCAACCGCGCCACCAGGAACTGGGAATCCTGGAAGTGCGACCAGCGGGGATACGGCATGGGCTACGGCGTGGTCTACGACGACGGCGGCGCCAACGGACCCGAGGAGTACCGCTCGCAGATCGGCGGGGCGACCCTCAATGGCGCGTTCACGCTCTGGGTGCGGCGGCCGGTCCGTTGGAACCAGGTTGACGCCCAGGGCTTCGCCACGGGGACGCAGCTCGAGGACTACGCCGACAACAACGTCGTGGTCCTGGTGTCCGAAGGTGTGGCTCCCTTCACCGGAGGCGCCAACGCGAACGCCTTCGCGGCCAGCAACCGTGCGGTCTATACCATCGAGACCCTTCTGGTCCGGACCGGCACCACCATCCTCGATCAGTCCGCCTGCTCCTCCCGTCAGGGGCAGGCCGGCGGCTCGTCGTCGGGCGGCAATACGTCCGGTTGCGTGGCCCTCACCGCGGGGCGGCAGGTTACGGAAGCACTCGCCGGCACTCCTGGCGTCGGCACCGGCGACCTCAAGTAAAGGCTCAGGGAAACGACAATGGAAAACATCATGATCAGCAACGACAGTCCTGTCCGCGCCCGCGGCCTTTGGCGCACCCTGGGCCTCGGCCTCTTCGTGGGAGCCGCTCTACTCGCCAACCTCGGCGACCGAGCTTTTTCTGCCTCAGCCGCCAACAGCGGCATCGATCCGCTGCAGATCCTCGATACCGCCATCAAGAACAACGTCCTGTTCTTCGTGGATACCTCGGGTTCCATGGCAGGCACCCCCGAGAATCAGAACTTCATCGTGGGCGGAGACGATCCGGCCTCGCGCTTCTACCAGATGAAGCGGGCGGTCCGCGAAGTCCTCGCCGCCAACGCGGGCAAGGCCAACTTCGGTCTAGCTACCTTCGACCCGAACCCCGCCGATGCCCAATTGCTTCCGGCCGACGGACTGATCTACGCGACCCAGGACCCGACCGGAAACGGGTGGCTCAAGTATTTCAACTCGCCCAGCACGACGTTGACCAATATCGACGTCGACACGTGCACGGGCGGCGGCGGCGCCTGCTCAGCCACCGAAAAGACGAAGATCTTCAGAGGTCTCGACTCGGGCGGTCTCACCGCCGCCTATCCGTCCGGCTGCACCAACCAGCCGGCTGGGAACCAGGTGAACACCGCGGGAACCACTCTCGCTCCCATAACCCACACCTACGGAACGCACTGCCGCTATTACATCAACTCCCTTCTCATGAGGAACGGCAAGCGATATACGGTCACCCCGGGCCTTTCCTCGGGCAGCACCCGCACCAACGGCGCCCTGGTGTCCTCGACGAACATCACCTGCCCTCCTCCCCCCCCGGGCCTGCTGGGCGATGACGTTCTCTCCTTCGCCGATGGATCGACGTCCCGCGCCTGCTTCCAGATCCAGAATGCGAGCACCAACGCCATCACAACTTATTGGGCGACGTCCGGTCATTTCCAGCATGTGGATCCTTCGAACGGCGGGCCGAGTTGCAGCTCGAACGGCACGGTGATCGATGTCGCGGCCTGTGATTCGGACAACTCGGCGGCCATCCGCGCGAACATGAGAATGGAACTGCAGTACGACGCTGCAGGGAACGCCCAGTTCCTGCCCCCGGTCACCAGCCTCTCGAACACCAAGCCCGGGATCACCGATGTGCCGCCCTTCCGGAACGTCGGCATCCGCCAAGCCTTCTTCACGCCTCTCGCCGCGGCCATGGCGTTCTCCCTCAACTACTTCCGAACCGTGGTCCTGCCCGTGGGTGGAACCCCGCAGCGTCCCCTCGCGGCGATAGGCAAGCAGAAGCAGTTCATCATCCTGCTGACGGACGGTGACGAGACCTGCGGTGGCGATCCGGTTCAGGCCGCCTACAACCTGTGGAGCAACACCCTGCCTGCTCTGCCCGCCTGCACGGGCGCGTGCCTCACCAGCAAGGGTCTTACCGCCGCCCAATGGGCCGCCGCGAACCGCATCGAACTCCTCATGATCACCTTCGCGGGCGGCACCCAAGCGACCGTAAACGCCATCTCGCAGGCCGGTACCGGAAAGAACCCGGCGAACGGCGTATGCCAGCCCGGCGGGGCGTGCCGCAACTCCTTCATCGCGAACAACCTCACCGACCTCGTGAACGCCCTCAATGCGGCAATCAACACAAGCACGGCCACAGGCGAATTCTCCGACCAGCAGTCGGTTACGGAGACCGTCTTCGAGTTCGCGAGCCTGGGAAATCCGCCGAAGGACCCCCTCGATCCGGAGGATCGGTACGCGGTGTCCGTGCCCGTTCTCCTGCAGTCGACCTTTGAACTGCCGGGCTGGCTCGGCCATCTGAATGCCTTCCGCCGGAGCGACAACGGAACCCCGGCTAATCTCGCCGACGATCTCTCCGTTCAGGCATGGGATGCGGGTCAGTTGCTGAAGGATCGAGTGACGAATGCGACCAACGGAATGGGGACGAGCACGTTGTATTTCTTCTCTGATCTTTATGGCGGCTCGACCCCGGCTACGCTGAGCAACATCAAGACGTCCAGCGCGAAGATCAAGCGTCGCATCTTCACGACCTCCGGGAATGGCGTCAATCCAAACTACAACGTCAACAACTTGCTCAATCCCGCGACGAATGCGACCGCTCTGGCTTGGAATCGCGTTCCGCTGTGGCCGCCCACAGTGAGTGCGAGCGACCTCGCCTCGGTGGCCCCAAGCGCCACGGGAACGGGTGCCGCTCCCGTCCGCGGTATCCTCGACACCGCGATGGGCTTCGATGCCCTCACCACCGTGACTCAGGTTCAAGCCGCCGTTCCCGGCGCGTGCCAGGGGACGGTGACCGCGGACATCCACCCGGAGTGCACCTCGACCACCGCCGGGGTTCCCCTCGCTCGCGCCAAGCGCGAAGCCCGCGAAATCGTCCTCGCCTACCTTGCCGGAGCGCAGGTGGATGCCCAGAACGGGCTCCCAGTGAGGACCTCAAGCAGCGGCGGCCCGGCCGCCAACCGATCGCAACTCCAATTCGTGGTTCGGCCCTGGGTCCTGGCCGAGTCGACTCTGGCCGCGCCAGGGGTGGTCACGCCTCCGCTGCTGGCTGGCCCGAAGGCCGCCCCTGGGGCGGTCGGCGTCGACGAATACAGGGACTATCGCGACGGTTTGAGAACCAGCTCAGGGGCCGCGGTGAACGGCGTCCTCAATGGCCTCGGTCTTCGAAATCCGGATCGGCTCGATCCCGCGAACCCCGGCATCCCTCAGACCGTCCGAGATGCTGCCGCTGCGGATCTTTCTCTCAAGCCCGCGATGAGCGTGGTCTATCACGCCACCAACCAGGCCCTGCATGCCTTCCGCGCCGGCCCGTGCCCGCCTCCGCCTCCCAGCTCCGGCCTCGGCGTAGGGGCCGTGAATTGTGGCCAGAGTCTCGAGACCGGCCTGCCCGAGACCGGAGGCGAGGAGATGTGGGCGTTCGTGCCCTTCGACGTTCTCTCCAAGCTTCCCGCGCTGACAAAGATTCAGGGTCGTGGAGACAAACAGTACCTCCTGGCATCACCGGTCCGCTTCGCCGACATCTTCCTGCCCGGCGGCGGTTCCTTTGGTGGGAAGTCGTTCGCGGGGGTGTGGCGCACGATCCTGTACTTCGGCCGCGGCCAGGGAGGGAAGTACTACACCGCACTTGACATCACTGCCCCTGGACCATTTACCGAACACTCGATATCGACTCAATTGCCCTTTGTCGTGTGGAGCCGTGGCAACCCCGACACGACGCAAGGGATCACCTTCGCCGCGGGCGGCCTGTACAACAACTCCGCGGGCGACTACAACGCCTACCTGGGGATGGGGGAAACCTGGTCTCTACCCTCCGTGGGCTTCGTGACCGCCTCGAATTACACCACCCCCCGGACGGGTGCGAACGGCACGAACTTCGCCCTGTTCGTCGGCTCCGGATATTCGGACGTCAACACCGCCGCCGGCAGCCATCCCCTTGGCGAAGGCAAGACTTTCTATGTCCTGGATGCCCTCACGGGAGATGTGATCCGGAACTTCGATATTCCAAACGGGTCGCCCGCTCCCCTGCCTCCTCCGAACACCGTGCTCACGAACTTCCTGGTGGCGCCCCCCGTGGTCTACGCCGAAGATGGAGACGGGAACAGCCCCTCTGGTTACCGGTTCATCGGCAACCCGATCGCGGCGAAGGCGAAGTCCGTCTACTTCGGCGATCTCCACAGCCGGATCTGGCGCTACGACGTGGCGACGCCAGCGAATCCGCCCGTAGTCCTCTTTAGCGCCGTCCCTGCCACTGACGGGAACCAGCCGTTCGCCACCGCGGTGAGCGTGCTCCAGAATCGGCCTGATGGCGCTCTTCCCGGAGATGTTTTGATCTATGCGGAGAGCGGCCACGACCGCCGCGTGCCCGTGCCGGCTGAAGGGAATCGCCCGCCCGCCCCGGGAGCGCCTCCGTTCAAGTCCTACGCGATCAAGGACCCGATGACCGGGGCCGCCAACTCAGGCATTCTCCAGTTCACGCGGAATTTCGAGACGAACTACCGTGGCACAGTCCAGCCGGCGGCTGCATTCGCCGGAGGTGCGGCCGGTCCGCCGGTCGTTCCGCCTGCTCCGGTGGTCTTCTACGCAGGAACCAAGTTCACCTCCATGCAGTGCGTCGGAACCTTCGACAGCATTCTGATCGCACTCCAGGGAGTGGTGGCCACCCCGGGCGCCGCGCCCCTGCCGGCCTTCGACTTGAAGGCCACCGGGGACGACGCCTTCATCGAGTTCACGGGCAAGAAGATCAACGCCGTCCGTGTTTCCGGCGAGGGCAGCCTCGTGGTCGACCAAGGTCTGAACGCCGAAAACCCGCCTCCACCGCCCGGCGTGCCGGTTCAGTCCGAGACGATCTCCTCCTCGAGCAGTCTCGTCAGCGTCGGACTGACCCCTAACTCGACCGAAGCCAAGATCCTCTCTGCCACCACCGTGCCCTACCGCATCGGGTCATCGGTGTGCCGGGTGGCGTACTAGCGCGAGGCCGCTCAGCCGTATCGGGGCCGGTCCGGGTGCCCGGGCCGGCCCAAGACCCGTTTTCTTACGCCACTTTCCAAAAGGGTGCGTTCGGGATTACGCTCTAGCTTCAAATGGCCTCCAATTTCCGCACGTGCCCGCAGTGCTCGACCCGGAACCGGCTTGACAAGGAATTCTGCGTCAAGTGCGGCGAGTCGCTCGAAGGCGTCAAGGCCGGAGACCAGGCCGCGGCCAAGAAGGGTAAGCCCGGGTTCCAGGTCAGCGACGAGGGAGAACAAGCTCAGAGTCCTCTGGTTCCCCTGATCTTCGTAGTGCTTACACTGGGCGTCGCGTTCGCGGCCTGGCGGACGATCCAGAGCGCGGACGCGGCGACGGCGCCCCCGCTCGCGGCGGCGCCGCCGGTGGTGCAGCCCTCGGTCCCCGCCGCGGTTCCGACCCAGGGGGCGCCCGGATCCAAGGCCTACGCGGACGGCATGGCCGCGATGCGTGGAGGCAACTTCCAGGCCGCGGTGACTCTCCTCAGAGAAGCGGTGGCCGCCGCGAATCGAGCCGACTATCGCCTGGGCCTCGCCGAGGCCCTCGAAAAGTCGGGCGCCACCACCGAAGCGCTCGTGGAGTATGAAGGGGCGGCTGGCCTCGACACCACCAACGTTCGTTACACCGCCGAGTGGGCCAAGGCCTTGAACCGCGCGGGTCGGTACACCGAAGCGGCGCGCGCTTACGAGGCGGCCGTTCAGATCGAGCCCGAGAACCTCGCCAACCTGCGCGAGCTCGCGAACATCCACCTGCGATCCAACGATTTCGCGAAGGCGCGTCCGTATCTCGAAACCGTGGTCCAACTTCAGCCCGACGACCTCGCCCCCAAGCAGAATCTGGCCCGCGCCCTCGAAGCCGCGCGCGACCTCGATGGCGCCGCCCGCCAGTATCGGGAAATCCTGACGGCCATGCCCACCGCCGACCTCACCCGCGCCTTGCTCTCGGACGTCCTCATGAAGCAGAGCCGGCCCGCCGAAGCCCTTCAACTGCTCGAAGAGGGACTGAAGCTCGATCCCAACGCGGCCATCATGTACCGGGAGAAGGGGCGCATCCTGGATCGTCAGGGCCAGAACGCCGAAGCCATCCGGGCGTACCAGGAGTATGTCCGTCTGTCCCCGGGCGCCAACGACATCCGGGCCTTCACCGCCCGGATCGAACAGCTCTCATCGGTGGAAGCTCAGTGACTCGTCTCCGCCGCCGGAGTCTCGCGCTTCTGGTGGTCTTTCTTCCCTCCGCCCTTCTCGCTCAGGATCTCGCGACGCTGGCGAAGAAGGAGAAGGAACGCAGAGCCAAGGTCGCGAAGCCGGTCAAAGTCCTGACTGAGGATGACGGCAAGGAAGCGGCGGCGAAGGGCGCTGGATCGGTGACGCCGCTCGGCGGCGAGGCGCCGCCCGCTGCCTCGGCATCGCCCGCGCCTTCCTCTGCGGGCCACGCGGCCGCCGAACTCGAAGCCCAGAAGGCGGCTTGGCAGGCGAGGGCGGCCACGGCTCGTGCCTCGGTCACCAGCGCCGAGCAGGCCCTCGCGCAGATGGAAAAGGATCTCGCGACCTACCGCTCCGACATGACCGTGGTTTCGGCCGCCGACGCCCAGGACCCCATGCGGCTGCAAAAACGGGAGGCGCGCATCGTCGAGATGAACAAGCAGATCGCGGCCCAGAAGGGGGCGATTGCCGACGCGAAGAAGGCGCTCGCCGCTTTCGAAGACGAGGCCCGCCGGGCCGGCGTGCCCGCGGGCTGGCTTCGATAGGTCCCCTCGTCCTTTCGCCCGCGAGGCCGTCATGATCGACGTGCTCCTCGTCGAAGACAAAGAGTCCCTTCGCCAGGCCCTGACCGAGGCGCTGCGCGCCCACGGACTCCAGGTCGAAGCCTGCGCCGACACCTACGAGGCCAAGCGGGCGCTCGGCCGCACCACCTTCGGGGTGGTCCTCACCGACCTCAAGCTTCCCGCGGGCAGCGGGTTCGACGTTCTCTCGGCCGCCCTCAAGGCCGGGCCTGAGACCGACGTCATCGTGATGACCGCGTTCGGTTCGATCGAAGATGCGGTGCGCGCCATCCGTGAAGGGGCTTCCGATTTCCTGACCAAGCCCGTCGACCCCGACCATCTTCTCCTCCTCGTCGATCGCGCTCTCGATCGGCGGCGTCTCAAGCGCCGCGCCGTCCTGTTGGAGGAGGAGCTGCAGGAACGGATGTCCCTGCCGCGCCTCGTCGGCGCCAGCGAGGGCCTCAAGGAAGCCCTGCTGCAGGTCCAGCGCGTGGCTCCCTCCGACACCACCGTGTTGATCCTCGGCGAGAGCGGCACCGGCAAGGAGCTCCTGGCCCGCTCCGTTCAGCGGCTGTCGCCGCG
>CAZYEA010000001.1:0-58610 GCA_964646485.1 uncultured Acidobacteriota bacterium | reverse complement strand
GGGGAACTCGAGCCGGACTCTGTCGGGCGGGCTCGACCAGACCGCGCTGCTCCTGCCCAAGAAGTTCTTCGGCGCGGCCCGCGCGATGGAAGAGGGGGGCTCGCTCACCATCATCGCTACCGCCCTGGTGGACACGGGCTCCCGCATGGACGACATCATCTTCGAAGAGTTCAAGGGCACGGGAAACTCCGAGATCGTTCTGGACCGCCGCATGATGGAGAAGCGCATCCTGCCCGCCGTCGACATCAACCGCAGCGGCACCCGGCGTGAGGAGCTTCTCCTCGGCCGGGAGGAGCTGATGCGGGTCTGGGTGCTGCGAAAGGTGCTTTCAACCCTCCATCAGACCGACGCCATGGAGCTGATGCTGGACCGCATGTCGAAGACCGAGAACAACTCGGAGTTCCTGGATCAGGTGGCGGCGCTCAACTAGGCCAGGGTCAGAAGACAAACCCCACGGTCGCGCGGACGTCGTTTTCGTTCGCCGTCCTGCCCCCGCCGATGTCGACCTTGCGCCGGAAGTAGTCGGCGCCCACGCGCATCTTGAGAGAGCCGCGGAAGTGGAACTCGATGCCCCCGCCGCCGTCGAGAGCGAGGCCGGTGTCGGAGACGGAGATGGAGACGCCCTTGAACGGCGTGATGGAGGACGAACTACGGACGCCTCCGGCCAGAGCGTGCGCGAAGACGGCGGCCGAGCCAAGCCCCTTCTTGAGCCTCAAGCCGCCGAGGAACGTGGCGAGGGTGGTGTCCGCAGAGGAAAGCGTCCCTTTCTCCGCCGAGAAGTCACCGACCAAAGAGGCAAACCGGTTCAGGCGGTACTCCGGAGACAGCCGTAGGCCGCTGAGGCTGCCGTCGTCGGTGTGGAAAAACGTGTAGCCCGCGTAGAGCCCCACCTTGGCGTCCTGCGCCTGGGTCGGCGCGGCCACGAGAGTGAGCGCGCCGAGTGCGGTGGCGACGGCGCGCGACAAGAGACGGCTCTTCATCTTCATGATTTCTGGGTCCTCAGTTGTCTTTTTGGGTTTCGTTCGGAGGGTCTAAGCCCCGCTCGGCCGCGACGGAAAGGGAGCGATGCGTGATCAGGCGAGAAGGCCCACACCCGCGCCCACGTTGTAGCCCGGGAAGAGCGTGGCCATGTCGGTGAGGCCCAGGTGCTTGCGCGCGATCTCCGCGTACACGTCGCGGAAGTCTGTGGTGGCCGCGAGGTCGCGGTTCTGGTACAGCTGAGTGGACGAGAGTCCCGGCCAGCGCCCGAGAAGCCGCCCGCCGCGAACCGAGCCCCCGAGCGCGAACACCGCATGCGCGGAACCGTGATCGGTGCCCGCCGAACCATTCACATACGCGGTCCGGCCGAACTCGGACACCATGAGCACCACCACGTCATCGAGCAGGCCGCCCAGGTCCTGGGCGAAGGCCGCGAGGGAGTCTCCGATGCGGGGCAGTTCGGTCTGGTGGGCCGCGAGTTGCCCGGAGTGGGTGTCGAAGGCTCCACCCAGACTGATGAAGATGGTTCGGGTGCCGAGGCCCGCCTTGATGATGGCGGCGGCCTGGCGCAACGACGTCCCGATGCTCACGTTCGGATACACGGCGCCGTTGGCGGGGGCGGCCGAGAGGACGGGCGACCGCACGATGGTGTCGATGGCCTCGAAGGTCTCGCGGCCCACCTTCCCAATCGCGTCCTGCCGGGATCCGTACATCCCGCGCAAAGCAGCCTCCGCCTCGGCGCGCCAGCTGGCACCCACCTTGAGGTTGAAAGTGGTCAGGTTGCTCGCCACCAGGACCGGCTCCGGACCCATGAAGGAGCGGGGCAGCTGGGCCTGGAAGGCCACCGCCTCGGAGACGTTGCTTCCCGGGATGGCCTTGATCGCGCGATCGAGCCAGCCCGTAGAGGTGTCCTTCTTGGCCGGAGTGCCGGTCTCCATGAAGTCCTGGGCGTCGAAGTGTGAACGGGACAGGTCGTAGTTCCCCACCGCGTCCACGATGGCGAGCCGGCCCTGGTTCCACAGGGGCATGAGGGCGGAGAGAGACGGATGCAGGCCGAACGTGTCGTCGAGACGCAGGGCGCCGCCGCCCTGGCCCGGCCTTGGGATCGCGATGCCGCCCCGGATGTTGTAGTAGGTGGGGTCGCCGTAAGGCACCACCACATTCAAGGTGTCGAGGCCGCCGCGCACGAAGATCTGCACGAAGACCTTGGCGCCGGTGGCGGCCTGGGCGGTGCGCGACATCAGGGCGGACGGGCCGAAGCCGATGCCCACCGCCGCCGCCGAAGCGCCGCGGAGGAAGATCCGGCGGGAGGAGTCGAAGGGGAGGTTCATGATCTTTCTCCTACCGAACCTGAGACTCAGGGCCGGCGAGAAGGAGGGCCGAGACGCGCACCGCCGGGGAGGGGTTGGTGATCCGGGTATCGACTTTGGTTGCCGCGTCGATGGTGCTGCTTCCGATCGCGCCCCCGAAGACCGCGTTGTTCGCGGCCTTCGCCACCGAGGAAGGATTCGTCAGGTCGGCGCCCACCGCGAAGTTGCGGACATTCACCGTGACCCCGTTGACCAGGCCCTGGGCGAGGTCGAAGGCGAAGTTCATGCGGTAGATCTGGGACGAGGGATTCAGCCAGTCGGTCCCGAGGTCCGAGTATCCCGTGGGCGGGATGCACTGATACAGCGGCTGGCCCATCTGGGAAAGATAGGCGGTGACTCCCCGGGTGGCCGCGGTCACCTCGCCGCCGATGGCGCGGATGGAGCTGATCACGTATTCGAAAGGCGTCTTGGGCTTTCCCGCTTCGTTGAAGGCCTCGGCCCAGAACTCGGATGAGCCGATCATGGCCTTCATCACCGTCTTGATATCCCCCTCGCTCGAGAGCCACGCCTCGGCCATCCGGTCGATCAGGCTCGGGGGAGGCGTATCGGAGACGAAGCGGCGCGCGAGCTTGGTCGAGATGAAGCGCGCAGTCTTGGGATGGGTGGCGAGGTACTTGATCAGGCGATCGCCGTCATCCTTGCCGCCGCCGGCCGCAAGCGGGAGCCCGAAGATGCTCTTCGAGCCGGTGTCGTGCCGAGCCGCGGAGTAGAGGAAGTTCCCGCCCCGACCGAGGTTGTCGATGCCCCAGCCCGTGAACGCGCGCGCGGCCTCATAGACATCCGACTGCGTGTAGCCCGCGTCGACGCCCACCGTGTGAAGTTCGAGGATCTCGCGCCCGTAGTTCTCATTCAGGCCGGAGACGAGCACGCCGTTGACGGTGCGACCCACCTGCGAGAGATAGTTGTCGAGGTAGTACAGCATCGCCGGATGCTCGGCGGTCGCCTTCAACAGGGTCTCGAACTTCCCCATCGCGTTCGGGCGGATAGCGTCACGCTCGTAGGACTGGATCGAGTAGCGGACGAAGTTGTCGTTGATGTTGACGTTGAAGTGGTTGAACCAGAAGTCGGCGAGGGCCTCTTCGAGCTGGTTCTTCGTATGGACCGAACGGATGAGCTTCGCGTTGTAGAGATTGTCGATATAGGCCTGAATCGAGGCGTTCTGGTTCCCGGAGTCGGCATAGGTCACGAGGACCTGGGTGGTGGTGAGTCTCAGAGTGTTGCCGAGAGGCGCCAGGCGGGACTCGAGTTCGGTGTCCTTCTGGGGATCGATCTGCTCGTTGATGTAGTCCTCGATCCCCCGGTCGAGCAGCCGCTCCACATCTCCCGGGCGCGGGCCGAAACCCAGCCGGTTGAGGGCGTGAAGTGCCGTCTTTCGCCCGAGTTCCGAAGCGGTGAGACTCATGGAGACCTCCGAATTCAATCGACTGGACGCAGCGACCGGATCCCTCCGCCGGAAACGCCGGATGAGATCCTGAGAGATAATGAGTGCTTCTGGGCGGGCTGTCAAGGAACCGCGTCACGGGGCGCCCACGCTGTTGAGGTAGGACTGGACTCCCGCCCCACCCGTTGAGTGCCCCACCGCAAGATTCGAATTTCTCCGCAGAACCCCGAAAAGAGACCCCCTGGACCGCCAGGGACCTAAGGAGCCGCAAAGACCCCATGAGCGTCACCGCCATCCGTCGAGTCCCCGCCCCCCGTAACGAACCGGTCAAGACCTACGCCCCAGGAAGTCCGGAGCGCGCTGAGGTCAAGAGCGCCCTCAAGGCCATGGCCGCCGAGCGAATCGACATCCCCATGGTCATCGATGGACAGAAGATCGCAACCGGCAAGACCGCGACCGTGGTCTCCCCTCACAACCACCGACACGTCCTCGCCGACTCCCATGAGGCGACTCCCGCCCACATCCAGTCCGCGATCGATGCCTCCAAGCGGGCGCAGAAAGAGTGGGGCTCGTGGGCGTTCGAGGAGCGCGCCGCGGTCATCCTGCGCGCCGCCGACCTCCTGAGCGGCAAGTACCGCGCCCAGGTCAACGCCGCCACCATGCTCGGACAATCGAAGACCATCCACCAGTCCGAGATCGACGCAGCCTGCGAGCTCACCGACTTCTTCAGGTTCAACGTCTCCTTCGCCCAGGAACTCATCAGCGAACAGCCGATCTCCAGCGACGGGATGTGGAACCAGACCGACTACCGCCCGCTCGAAGGCTTCGTGTACGCGATCTCTCCTTTCAACTTCACGGCCATCGGCGGCAACCTGGTCACCGCCCCCGCCCTGATGGGCAACGTGGTCCTGTGGAAGCCCGCGCACACCTCGATGCGCAGCGCCTGGGTGATCATGAACGTCCTCGAAGAGGCCGGGATGCCGCCGGGGGTGGTGAACCTCGTCACCGGCGAGTCGCGCATGATCACGGACGTCATCTTGAAGTCGCCCGATCTGGCGGGCATCCACTTCACCGGCAGCACCTCGGTGTTCCAGTCGATCTGGGCGCGGGTCGGCAATGACATCGCCAAGTACAAGGCCTATCCGCGGCTGGTCGGCGAAACCGGGGGCAAAGACTTCATCCTCGCGCACCCCTCGGCCGACCCGCAGGAGATCGCAGTGGCGATCGCGCGCGGCGGTTTCGAATATCAGGGCCAGAAGTGCTCGGCCGCTTCGCGCGTCTACCTCCCCAAGTCCCTGGCCAAGGACGTCATCGAACGGACGGTGGCGATCCTGAAGGAAATCAAGGTCGGCGACACCTCCGATTTCCGCAACTTCATGGGCGCGGTGATCTCGGAGTCCTCCTTCAACAGCATCAGCGGCTACCTCGACCACGCGCGCAAGCACAACAAGATCATCTTCGGCGGCGGCGCCAACAAGGAGGTCGGCTACTTCATCGAGCCGACCCTCGTGGAGGCCGCGGATCCGGGCGAACGCATGATGTGCGAAGAGATCTTCGGGCCGGTGGTCACCTACTACATCTACCAAGACGACCAGTGGACGAAGACCCTCGATGTCCTCGACCAGACCTCGCCCTACGCCCTCACCGGCGCCGTCTTCTCGCGCGATCGCAAGGCGGTCGCCGAAGCCACCCACACCCTCCGCCAGGCCGCGGGCAACTTCTACATCAACGACAAACCCACGGGTGCGGTGGTCGGCCAGCAGCCCTTCGGCGGCGCGCGCGGCTCGGGCACGAACGACAAGGCGGGCTCCAAGCTCAACCTCATGCGCTGGGTCTCGGCGCGTACGATCAAGGAAACCTTCGCCCCCGCGACCGACTGGCGCTACCCCTTCCTGGGCGCGGAATAGCGGATCTCAACCTGCGGGGCCACCCGCCCATCCGGGGGTCCCGCGCGGGCATCGTTTCGAGGAGTGTCGTGCCGCTCGCGGTCAGGTGTTCGGGGTTGAAAGAACGCAGCCCGCGGCCCGACAATCGTGGCGAAGGGCGACCTCGCGCCCGTGTTCTATCAGGGCGGCGATCCGATCCCTCCGAAGATCGAGGAAGCCGTGGCTTCCTTCGGATCCCAGCGTCCCTCGATAGAGATGGACGGTAAGCGCCTGGGAACGGCGCGCGCTCAACTCGGCCAGCTCGCGCTCCAGCCGGGCGCGCTGAAGGTGAGCCATCTGGTGATTGAGCGCGTCGATCGTGCTCGCCGGGCGATCGCCTTCGGCGCGGGCAGCCACGAAAACCGGCACATGGAGCCGGGTCGCCCCGGCGGCGATCGCGGGAGCGAGGTCCGAGGTCGCGAAGGCGCTGGCCTCGACGTGAGGGACACCTTCGATCTCGATGCATGGGAAGATTCCGGGCCGCGCGGCCGCGGCCACGATGCGCTTGTGGCCCGTGGCGCCGTCGAGCCCCGCACCGTCACGAACGTCGAGGACGCCGCTCACCCAGTTGGCGGTGGCGATTCGCAACACCCGTCTGGAGGCTCGCACCGCCTCGAGATCCACGACCCTCGACACCAGAGATTCGAAAGGGTCGAGGGAGAGCATCGAGCCGAGGTCGGCAAACCAGAGGAGGCGCGGGGCCAGGTCGTCGCCGGAGCGGACGACCCGCGCTCCGTGGCGGAGGGCGTCGCGAACCCAATGCGAACTGTCGCCGACGAGGTCGGCGATCGCGCCCGGGAGGCGAGCCGGATCGAGAAACGCCCGCACGTCTCCCCGCGAGCGATACAGACCGTTGCGCCCGGTCCAGCTCTCGCCCGCGAGCTCGTCGAGCCAGATCTGACGAAGTCGCGCGGTCGCGCCGACGAAGTCGGACGCGTGACCCGCGAGCACCGCGGCGTTCATGGCGCCCACCGACACTCCGCTCAGCACCTCGACCTCGAACCCGTTCGCCGAAGCGAGCCCGGCGGCGACTCCGACCTCGAAGGCGGCCTCGGCGCCGCGTCCGGATAACACCAGGGCCGAGGACGGCGCGATCGATCCGATCTCCGGCTTTGCTGGTCCGGTGAGCATCTCGCGGAGAGCCGCGTCGCCCTTCTTCGCCGAGAGTGGGTTCGAGCCGAGGGATTTTCGGGGAGACATGGTGATCAGGCCTTATCGAGGGCTTCGACCAGTCGCTCCAGATCTTCGGTCGCGGCCGAACCGGGAGCATGGTCGAAGACGGAGCGGCCGTGGCTCGGCGCTTCCGACACCCGGACCGAGGTTCGCAGCGGAGGCATCACGTCGTCGCCGTAACGCTCCTGCAGGGCCGAGAGCACCTCGGCCGACTTGCGCGTCCGCGCGTCGAAGAAGGTCGGGATCACGCGCTTGCGCAGTTCGTGGCCGAGCTCGTCGCGGATCATGTCAAAAGTGTCCTCGAGCTGCCGGACTCCGACCAGGGCGAGGAAGTCCATGGAAACCGGGATCCAGATCTCGTCCGCATACAACAGGGCGTTGACGTTCAGGAACGACCAGGCGGGAGCGCAGTCCAGGATCACGAGGTCTCGCTCCTCGATGGGGGCGAGGCGCTGCTTCAACACCTCTTCGCGCCGCACCTGGGTGGAAAGCCACGCGTCGATGGGAGCGAGGCTCCGGCCCGCGGGCAGGATCTGCAGGTTGGCCTCAACCGGGCGCACCGCGGTTTCCGGAGCCAGCCGGTCCACCAGCACCTCACGGATCGTGGGCGAGGCGTCCACCGCGCCCATCATGTGCGAGGCGCTCGCCTGCGCGTCGAGGTCGACGACGAGAACCCGGCGGCCCAACCGGGCCAATCCCACCGCGACGTTGACCGCGACCGTGGACTTGCCGGTGCCGCCTTTGAAGATCGCTACGGCCACCCGTCGCATTGGCGGGATCTTACGCCCGCTCCCTTCGATCTGAGCCAGTGCCTTTGTCTCGTAAAGTGCACGCCCTGTGAAAGGACCAAACCCTCAGCCCGTCGCTTGCAGGGCCCACATCTATCCCGAGAGGGTCGCGGCGGAGTCCATGGCGGAGTCAATCGAGCACATCGTGGAGGGAACGCCTTGAACCACGACGCGTTGATCCTCCTCTTCCTTCAATTAGGAGCCATGCTCCTGACCGCGGTGGTGTGCGGCCAGATCATGCGCCGTTTCCATCAACCGGCCGTCCTCGGCGAACTGCTCGGCGGGATCCTGCTTGGGCCGACCATGTTCGGCAATTTCGCCCCGGAAACCTTCGCCCGGTGGTTCCCCGCGGACAAGTCGATCGCCCTGGCCCGCGAATCCCTCATCAGCGTCGGAATGCTGTTCTTCCTTTTCGTGGCCGGGTTGGAGGTCAAGCTCCGGCACGTCCGAGAGCGGAAAAGGCAGGTCGCCTTCACCGCCATCCTGGGCCTGCTCGTTCCCATGGCCCTGGGCATTGCCTCGGTGCGGGCGTTCCCCGAAGTCTGGGGGCGAGGGGCGGAAAGCGCAGGCTGGGCTTTCAGCCTTTTCGTGGGCACGGCGCTGTCGATCTCCGCCCTCCCCGTCATCGCTCGAATCCTGATGGACCTGCGGCTCATCCAGCGCGATCTGGGGATCGTGGTGATGACCGCGGCCGCCCTCAACGATGTGGTCGGGTGGAGCCTCTTCGCGATTCTGTTGAACGTGCTCGTACCGGCCCTCGCGTCTCCCTCGACCGGCGGTTTCGAGACCGTCGCGAAAAACCTCGGGCTGTTGGTGGGCTTCGTCGCGGTAGTGCTCCTCATCGGTCGATGGCTCAGCCGGCCCGGTCTGCGCTGGATGAGGGCACACCTTTCATGGCCCACGGCCTTCATCGGAGCCACGACGGTGGTGATCCTGGTCGCCGCCGCGGTCACGGAAGCCCTCGGAATTCACGCGGTCTTCGGAGCCTACGTGGTGGGGATTGCCCTCGGGCAGGCCATCGACAGCGGAGAGGGAAAGGAAGCGCATGACGTCATCTACCAGTTCGCCATCAGCTTTTTCGCTCCCCTGTACTTCGTCTCCATCGGCCTGCGCGCGAACTTCGCAAGCGACTTCGACCTTCCCCTGGTGCTGCTGGTGCTCCTCGTGGCCTGTCTCGGAAAGATCGGCGGAGCAGGTCTCGGGGCCTGGCTCGGCGGGATGCCGCCGCGGCAAGCGGCGGCCGTGGGCTTTGGCCTGAACGCTCGGGGCGCAATGGAAATCATCCTGGCCTCGGTCGCCCTGGAGAGCGGGCTCATCGATCAGAGGGTATTCGTGGCCCTCGTGGTCATGGCCCTCGTGACCTCGGCCTTGGCCGGTCCCATGATGAATCGGCTCAACCTCGAAGCGGGACAGGCCGCGCCGTCCACGACTTGAGGGCCGAGCGGATCTTTCGAGGGGAGAGAGAGCGGCGACACCAGGGACCTTCAAGGCCGTGCGGCATGCCAGGGAAACACACGATCGCGAAAGGGTATAGTCCGAAAGATCAGCAGGGCCGGGCGGTCGGCCGGAAAGTGCAGAGGAGAATGATGGCCTACTTCAAGAAGCTGGCGTTCGTCGGGTGTCTGGCTCTCCTACCCGCCTGGGCATCGGCGCAGGGCGCCATGCTCCATGGGTTCGGTCCCATCAACAGCGCGATGGGAGGTGCGGGGGCGGCGCTGCCGAATGAATCGCTCGGGGCGCTCGCCTTCAACCCGGCGCTCATCTCCGGGGTCAAGGGCAACCAGCTTTCGTTCTCCACGGAGTTCTTCAAGGACGACATCCACATCCGCACCACGGCCGGCCTGCTGACCGGCGACATCGACCCGGCGAGCCACCTGAGCGTGGTTCCGGCCTTCGGCTGGATGTCGCGCAAGCCCGACAGCAAGATGTCGATCGGATTCGGTCTGATCGGCATCGCCGGTTTCGGGACCGACTATAACCAGGACAACGACAGCATCCTCTTCGCCCAGCCGCCCAACGGGTTCGGTCGCATCTGGACGAATCTGGCGGTCACCAAGGTTCCCCTCGCGGTCGCCTACCAGGTCACGCCGAAGCTCTCGCTCGGCGTTTCGATCAACGCCTACGTCGGCCAGTTCTCGGTGGCGCCCCTTCCCCACAAGGATTTCGACGAGCAGCCAAACCGCGATCGCTGGTATCCGGAAGCCGGGAAGGCGAGCCAGAAATTCGCGGTGGCCGGGCAGTTCGGGTTCCACTTCCAGGCCACGCCGTCGCTGAGCCTCGGAGGATCGGTGACGACCCCGCAGAACTTCTCGCCCTACGAATGGAATTCGTCGGTCGCCGATCCGTCGTCTCCCAACTTTGGGCTCGACCGCAAGCTCTCCTATGACCTCGATGGCCCGCTCGTGGTCAGTTTCGGGGTGGCCATGACGCCCGGCAAGAAGACCCAGGTAGCCCTCGACGGGATGTTCACGAAATACAAAGGGGTGAATGGTTTCGGCAGCGTGGGCGGCATCGTCGATCGGATCGTGTACCCGTTCGGGTGGCGCAACGTCTGGACGGTCAAGGCCGGCGTGCAGCACGCGGCCAGCGAGAAGCTGACCCTGCGGGCCGGGTACAACTACAGCCAGATGCCGCTCCGGCCCGAGGTCGTCATCTCGGCCACCGGGGCCCCCGCGACCTTCCAGCACCATTTCTGCGGCGGATTCGGGTACAAGGTTTTTCCGTTCCTGGAGATGAACGCGAGCTTCTACTACGTCCCGCGGGATCACCTCATCGGACCGTTTCCCGACCTCGATGGCGTGGTCAAGGGAACCCTCGACGAGTCCAACAAGCTGACGAGCGCCCTCGTTGGATTCAACTTCAAGTTCTAGAGGTTTGCTATGAACCATTTCGCACGACGGTTGGCGGTCTTCGGTCTGCTCGCGCTGCCGGTGGTGACCTGGGCTCAAGGCGCGGCTCAGCCTGCCGCGGGTCCCGTAAACGGCGCCATGGGAGGTGCGGGTACAGCACTTCCGAACGAGTCTCTGGGCGCGTTGATGTTCAACCCCGCGCTGATCTCGGTGGCGCCGGGCAATCAGATCTCGTTCACCACCGAGTTCTTGAAGGACAGCATCCACATCGACACGACCCTCGCCGCGGGCGGGCGTACCCACCGCGGCCTTTCCACCAGCCAGATCAACATCGTCCCCGCATTCGGTTGGATGTCGCGGAAGCCCGACGCCAAGATGGCGCTTGGCTTCGGTTTGATCGGCCTCGGGGGTTTCAGCACCGACTACGCCCAGGACACCTCCAGCGTTCTCTTCGCCCAGCGTCCCGACGGCCTGGGTCGCGTCTATTCCACCTACAGCGTCACGAAGATTCCCGTGGCCATCGGGTATCAGGCCACGCCCAAGCTCTCGCTCGGAGCCTCGTTCAACCTCTACGTGGGACAGTTCGCCATGGCGCCCCTTTGGAGCGAGGACTTCGACAAGGGATACGCGGGGCCAACCCCCACGCCGCGCTGATATCCCGAGGCCGGCCGGCCGAGCCAAAAGTTCGCGGCCGCGGTGCAGCTCGGTTTCCTGTATCAAGCCACCGAGAAGGTCAGCGTGGGAGGGTCGATCACGACTCCCCAGAACTTCTCGGCTTATGAATGGAATTCGACCAACGCGGACCCGACTTCGCCTGGTTTCGGAACCAACCGAACCCTCTCGTACGATCTGGACGGGCCGATGGTGGTCAGCATGGGCCTGGGCTTCAAGCCGGGCAAGAAGACTCAGGCCGCCATCGACGGCATGTTCACGAAGTACAAGGGGGTCGCGGGCTTCGGAGGGCAGGGCGGCATCGTCAACGAAGTGTTGCTTCCCTTCGGCTGGGGCAACGTGTGGACCTTCAAGGCGGGCGTGCAGCACCAGGCGACCGGCAAGCTCACGGTGCGCGCGGGCTACAACTTCAGCCAGACCCCGGTACGCTCGGACGTCGTGGTGTCGAGCGTGATTGCGCCGATCGCGACCCGGCATCGCTTCAACGGCGGTTTCGGGTACCAGCTGTTCCCGTTTCTCGAGGCGGAGACGAGTGTTTCCTACGCGCCGCGAGGGGACGTGAGCGGCCCGTACCGCGACTTGAAAAACGCGGTCCTCGGCAGCGTGGACATGTCGAACCGCGTGGTCAGCGGCCTCATCGGACTGAACTTCAAGTTCTAGTTCCGGCATCGCGGACCGGAGCCAGGAGTTGTTGACAGCGAACTAGGGCGGCGCTACGATTCTGAATGCCTAGCGAACAGTCTCGTCTCACCGCGCAGGCCGGATTTCCGTTCCAGCCGGGAGGTTTTGGGGTATGTCGATGACTCGCCTGACGCTGGCACTAGCACTAGCACTTGGACTCGCCCGCCCGGCCATGGTTCAGGACTTCAAGTCCTGGAGCTGTACCAAGGTCCAGGGCAATCTGACCGAAGTCGTGGTCGACACGCGTGGGGCTCCGTTCGATACCCTGGGGAGGGTGGTGAGCACCGCGGACGGAGACCTTCAGTCCGTCGGCACCGCCACGCTCAGAACCGTGGGCCCGGGTTCGGCCCCCGGGACCCTCGGAGGCACCGCCGACCGGGTCTTCGTGCTCAGCCCGAAGGATCACATCTATGCGACCGACGCCCTGGTGCTGACCCCCATCCCGAATACGCCCGACGTGAACGACGTGGTGACCATCACCATCAGAGGCGGTCGTGGCAAATACCTCAACGCCGCGGGCCAGATCGTGGCGACGGGCCGAGGCTACAATTTCTTTCCGCTCCCCCCGGGTCCGGTCGGCGGCAAGTCCTACTTCACATTCCGTTACACCGGGGAAGTCTGCGTGCCCTAGTCGGGTCCGTCCGCTCCAGGAAGCTGCTGGACACCGGGCGAGGCAAACGATCTTGTCGGAGGAGTCATCATGAAGCGGACGTTCCTTGGAATCTGTGTCGCGGCGTCTTTGTTCTCGCCGGCCGCCTCGTCCGGTCAGGATAAGTGTCAGAGCGTCGCCGGTCAGGCGACGTTCATTCTGATTCCGGCGCCGAATGATCCGTTCGGCCGGATTCTCGGGCCCGCAACGGGCACCCTGAAGGCCGCCATCACCGCGATGGTCACCAACCTCACGTTCCTCCCAAGCGGCGCCATCGACGCGACCAGCATCGAAACCTGGGTGATGAGCCCTCAAGACCAGGTTCTGTTCAACGGTCGAGCAACCTTCACGCCGATCGCGGGACAGCCGATCGGGACGGTTGCCGATCGCCTCACGCTCACGGTTGCGAGCGGCACCGGTGAATTCGAAGGGGCGACGGGAACCATCGTCGTGACCGGCACGGGCTACAACCTCTTCGGCCCCGACGCCGGGCCGGGAAAGACCTACTTCGACGTCACCTACTCCGGGTCGATCTGCCGGCGCTAGGATAGCCGGCCCCCTCGGACTTCGCGCCTCGGGCCGGTCGGCGACGGGGCGTCAGCAGGAAGCTTCCTCTCTTTCAGCACTCTGACCTAGCCGCGCCCCCCTACCCCGGGGCGGCACCGCTGGCGAAGGCTTCTTGGGTCGCGGACCCTCCCGTTGCGGGCGCCGCAGTTTTCGCAGCCACCCAGCCCCCCTAAAAGGGTCGCGTCTTACCGCGGCTGGATGCGCCGAATGACGAACGTCAGCGTGCCCAGGCAGCGCGGATTGTCGTTGATCGCCTGCGGATTGCACCCGGCCGGGAGCGGCGCCACCGGGTCGACCAGCGGGAAGGGTGACCCGGGCTGCAGGTTGACGAGGCCGAAACGGTCGGTCATGGTGTAGGTGTAAGGCTGGATGAAACCGCGCATGCTGTCGGGCTCGGCCGGATCGAAGAACGTGACGAACCGGGGCCGGACTACGCCCTGGAATATGCCCAGCGGATTTCTCGGATCGACGTCCGTAGGGTCGCGCGCCTGAAACCAGATGAAGGTCGCCTGATACTTGTCGAGTTCCTTGCCATCGATCACCGCCTTGCCCACGTACTGCCACTTCCCCTGGGCGGTCGAATGATGATCGAGCAGCTCGGCGAAGTCATCGGCGAGCACGGTGCCATCGGCGAGAAGCGTCGGGATCATGGTCACTTCGCCGACCGGGAAATCGGAAGGCGGGCAGGGCCCGCCCTGGCAGGCTTCGTGACACACGGACTGGCTGACCGTCCCCGGCGGGTTCGGGAAGCGGCTGCCGGGCGTGCACGGCCGCGCGATGCCGAACCAGGCGCCGATAGGGGTCGGCGTGGCGTTCTGCGCCTTCGGACTGATCGAGGTGACACCTGCAAGGACACAGGTGGCCGCGAGCAATGTGATGATTCTCATTCTCAAGATGTGGCTCCTCTTCCTGCGGTTCGGTCCTTTGCCGCCGGCGTACCCGCGGCGCGCTCGACTTCCTGACGACTCGCTAGGATGCTAGCTCAAGCTCTGGCTGTTCGTCTATCCGCTCCACTTCTGCCTGAGCTCTGCCTCACTCCCTGGGAATCGCCCCTCCACTCACCGCCCTCTGCACCGCCGGAGGCAAGAGGGCCAGGGCGCCGAAGCCGAGCCGGTCCGCAGCCGTGTTATCGCCCTCGAAGGAGAGGACGGAGGCCTCGAAGAGCTGGGCGCCAAGACTTCGCCACCGGCGGTGCTCCTCATCGAGGGTCCCGGCCACCGTGCCTTCGAGGGGTAAGGCGAGGGACTGGCTGAGCCTCTCCCCTGCCGACCGGCCGACGAGAGCGGCGGGCTCTCCCGAACCGATCCCCGCCCGGAACCTTGGGCCGGCGAGTTCGATCCAGGGGTTTTCGTCCCGATTTCGGCGGGCCAGTCGGAAGCGCGACTCGAAAGGGTCAAGCGGAGCCACGAAATAGAGCCAGAGGCCAGCCGGATCGGAGAGGTAGGGGTTCGCCGGGTCGGGTGCGGCCAGGAGCGATCGCATGCGCTCGTCCGCCACGCCGGCGTCGAGCCCGCGCACATCCGTGTGCCCGACGAGTGCCACGCCTGGCTGCCCGGCGCTGAAGTCGCCTCGCCACAGGGTGGTGTGCGGAAAGACATCCAGAAAGGAAGCGGCGATGCTGTCGAACTCGGGCTCTGAAAGCTGGTAGAGCGGCACCCACTGGCAATACAGACCGCCCTCAGCCAGGGTCGCCTTCACCGCCTCGAAGCTTTCGCGCGTGTAGAGAGAAGACTCGCCGCGCCGCCAGGGGACCACGAGGTCGCCCACCACGACGTCGAAACGGTCGCGGGTGGCGCCGAGGTAGCTGCGCGCGTCCTCGGCGCGGACGTGAACCCTGGGGTCCTTGAGCACGTCGAGATTCGGCCCCCCGAACCACTCACGGGCCGACGCAATCACCTCGGGCACGAGCTCGAGCGCTTCCACCTGCCGCACGGAGGGATGGAAGCGCACCGCGCTCAGCGAGATGCCGGTGCCGAGCCCCAGGAACGCGACCCGCTCGGGCCGCTGGTGAAGGAGCAGCGGGATGTGCCCCTGCAGGCGCTCGTCTCCCGAAGAGGCGCTGCCTCCGAGGAGGTAGAAGTTGTTCAGTTTGAGGCGACGGTGCCCCTCGTGCTCAATAACTCCGACGGTTCCGAAAGCGCCATCGCGGACTTCGAGAACCTGGTCGGCGCCCGAGACCCTCATCCGCGGAAGCGCACCCGGTGGAAAGGCCAGCCAGCCCACCAGCGCGCATGGAAGGGCCAGGACGAGGGCGCCTCTCGCGGCACGCCCGGTCCGTGGCGCCGCCGCGATCGCGGCGGCGAGGCCCGTAAGCCCCGTGACACTGACCGCGGTCCAAAGCCCGAGCGCCGGAGCGAGGAAGAACAGGGCCAAGAGTGGTCCGGACGCGGCCCCCGCAGTGTTCGCGGCCAGCATCGCTCCCGCCGCCGGCCCTCCGGCGATCGCCGTCTCCCCCGCTCGCTCCATAAGAGCCGGCAGGGCGAGTCCAAGCAGGACGGTGGGAACAAGGAGGAGGCAGACGGTCAGAATCGCGAGCTGCCCTTCCTGGGCCAGCAGATCCCCGGCGGTGATGTAGTCGAGGCCCGTCATCTTGACGAAGAGCGCTGGGAGCATGACCAGCCAAAGGCCGGCGCTCGCCCAGCCGAATACGACCAGATCCTGGGCCTCGGCACCCCGCTTCAGCGCCACTCGAGCAAGCGAAGCGCCCGCCGCGAGGCCGGTCAGGAATACCGCGAGAACCGTGGCGAACGAGTAAATGGAATTCTCATGCACCTGCGCGAACATGCGGGTGGCCAGAGCCTCGAGCGCCAATGTGATCAAACCGGAAACGAACGCGAAGGCGAGGAGGTTGAGGCGTGGACTTGATTCCATACGCCGAGAATCCGCCCCGGCCGCCCGCGGCTCGGGCTCAGCGGCAGGAGACATCGGCCGTGCCGCGAGGGCCAGGGCCATTCCCCCGATACTCAAACTCGACGCGACCAACGCGATGAGTGCTCCTCGGGCGCCGAACCAAGGAAGGAGGCAGGCGGGAACGGCGAGTGCGCCGCAGGCCGCTCCGATGGTGTTGACCGAATAGAGCCCGCCCACCCGAACTCCGAGTGCTCTCGCCCGGGCCGCTACGAATTGGGCCAGTACCGGCAACGTCCCGCCCATGCAGGTCGCGGGCAGGAGCACCGCCGCGATCGCCAGAAAGAGCTCTGCCGCGAGTCGCGCCGTCGGACGCCCGCTCGATGCTTCGTAAAGCCACGAGTAGGCAGGCCGAAAAGCTTCGAGAAGAGGATCCACGGCGAGGGCCGATACTCCGGTCGCGATCTCGAGCCAGCCGAAGGCCCGAAGAGGCGAGGCCAGACGAGGGGCCACGCGACCGAAGGCGTAGCTGCCGACTCCGAGCCCGATGAAGCAGGCGACGAGGGCGCCTGCCACCGCGGGCGCCGCAGAGCCCAGCAGCACGGCGAAGCGCCGCATCCAAAGGACCTGATAGCCGAGTGCTACAGCACCCGAGACAAAGAAGAGTGCGTGGAGGGCGGAACTTCGTGGTGGTGACAAGGGGCCTTTCCCGGGGCGACTCGCGAGGGTGGTCCCGGGCCCGATCAAGGGCGCCCCAAGGATAGGCGGCCGCGCCGCACCTGGCGGCGGGGGCCGACTCCTGCGCTAGGGGCGGTGCTTCGTGGGATCCGCTCGAGGAGCGGACGGCGGGGCCTCTCCCGCCTGCGGCAACAAACGGTCGATCAGAGAGCGCAGTTGAGCCTCGTCGGTCACGCCCTTTATGCGGGCGGCGAGGCGTCCCTGCGGATCGACGATCACGGTCGCGGGAAGCTCCGGCCCGACTCCGAACGCGTCCATGTGGTCCGCGGAGGCCTCGAGCCATATGGGAAACTGGATTCCGAGGGTGGTCACGAAGGCGGTGACATTGGCCCGAGCCGATCGCTCCTCGTTGGCTGCCCCCACGATCTCGACTCCGCGTTCCCGGTATTCGGCATAGACCTTCGTGAAGGCGGGCATCTCCTGGCGACACGGGCCGCACCAGGTCGCCCAGAAGTTGACCACCACGACCTTGCCCTTCAGGTCTGCGAGCTGTCGCTTCTTCCCCTCGAGATCACGCAGCGCGAACTTCCGCGCCGCGGCGCGCTTCTCCTGGGGAATGAGAGCGTCATCCGTCGCCTGGGCCGCCGACCGGGTCGCCGGAGCAGCGAGCGCGATCAGGAAGAGGACACAGGCGAGGTGGCGCATGAGGGGCGTCTATTGACCGGTCAGAAGCGTCGGGAGAAGCCGACCAGGATGAGATAGTCGGCGAAGGCAGCGTCCCCGTGGGCGCCCCTCGCGATGTCCGGCACGCTCTGAGGCCGGTTTCGATAGATCGCGAACGGAACGCCGAGCGAGATCGAGTTCTTCCCACGCACATAGCTCAGGGCGGGCTCGATGCTGACCGCTTCGCCGGGACGCCTGAACCCATCGCTCGGCCCGATCAGGTCGCGCACGGGAACGCCCTCCCACCGAACCCCGGCGCTGAAGGACAGGTTGCTGATCCCCGGGAACGCCACCGCGGCTCCGCCTCGGACGGAGTACTGATCCGCGATCGACATCACTTCCTCGCCCCGTCCCCCGCGGTAGGTTTGAACCCCGCTCTTCCCGCCCGGGTTCGACAGGTAGGCGCCGCTCACGTAGAGCGACACTCTCCCGCTCGCCAGGCTCTTGAACGCGCTCACGTCCGCCAGAATGCCGAACCCGCCGTCTCCCGGCTGAATCGACTGATCGACCGTGCGCACCGCATTCGTGATTGTGCCGGCAGGCGCGGGAGTGGCGGAGAACACTCTGAACGTATCCACGACGTTGTTGTCTCCGGTTGGAAGCTTCGCGCCGAGACCCAGCATCACGTTCCCACCCGCGTGCTTCTCGGGATCGAGCATCCATCGCCTTGCCGCGAAGATCATGTCGCTCACTCCACGTGCCTGAGTCTGGTAGCGCTCGACGATCTGCTGGGTGTTGGTGTTGCGAATCGCCTGCGAGCGCGTGGCCATCAGGTACGGAACCCCAAGCGACAGCTCGGAGTGGGTGGTCGCCTGGTATCTCACGCTGACGTCCCCGAGGTTGAGGTGGTTGACGACCTCGGTTCCATCCTCGAGTCGCTCCTCCTGGTACTCCGAGCCGACGAAATGCTTGTCGGACGTCTGGTTACGCCAACCGAAACTCACCTGCCACGAACCGGCCGCGGGATAGCCCCCGCCCTGCACGCCTAACACGGGCGTGCCCAATCGTGCGGCCACTCAGCCTTGGGCGTAAGCGTGGCGCGGGAGAGCCAGCAGCACGGTTCCGAGGAACGCGGCGGCGGCCAGGCGGCGAAGAGGGTGGTTCATGTTGGTCGGTTCCTCAGTCTGGTGTTGACGGGGACAACATTGTTTACGCGGAAAACATACCGGCAAATGTTTTGACTGTCAACATGGATTTCGATTCCATCTGTCGGTTTACTAAGCCCTTCGGGCCCTCTGAGCCAGGTAGTTTCTGTTGCTTTCTCCCGTGCAGACTTCTAGCCTGAGGCTCATAGTGAAGGGTAAGAAGACCGGGCCGTACCACCACGGAGATCTTCGTCGCGCCCTGATCGACGTCGCCCTCAAGCTCGTCGCGGAGAAGGGGATCGCGGGCCTCACTATGCGCGAGGCGGGCCGACTCGCGGGGGTGAGCCAGGCGGCACCCTATAGGCACTTCGCGGACAAGAACGAGCTTCTGCTGGCGGTGGGGGAAGAGGGGTTCCGCGCGATGCACCAGCAGATCCTCGCCAGTCTGCGCGAAGCCGGCCCGGACGCCTCGTCGCGCCTTTCCGCCATAGGCGTTGGGTACGTCGGATTCGCGGTCGCCCATCCCTCGCACTTCCGGATCATGTTTTCCCGGGAGTTGACGAGGGCCCCCGCGAGCCCCACCGCGGAGGAGACCGCCATGGCCGCCTTCACTGAACTCGCCACGGAGATCTTCAAGGGGCAGGCGAGCGGGGCGCTGCGGCAGGAAGAGCCGCTCGGGCTCGCCCTCGCCTGCTGGTCGATCGCTCACGGCCTCGCTGGAATTCTGATCGAGCGTCTCCTCGATCGCCGAGAGCTCGCGGCGGCGGGAACGGTCGACGCGGAGACCCTGACTCGGATGGTGACCCGGTTGCTGATCGTCGGGCTGGCCCGGCCATAGCCGCGGGTTAACCTAGGGTCGAGACTCGCTGCCGGCCCGCCGAACCGAATCGAAGCCGGCGTTTTGGAGACCCAGAATGTCCTTCACGCGCACCATCATCTCGCGGGCCTCCGTCGATCGGCTGGAGTTGCTGATCGAGGAGAGACTTTCAGACGGCGCCAACAAGGAGCGCATCGACCGTCGCATCTGGAACCTCTTCGGCGAGAAGTGGGCGGTGCTCTACACCGACCTTTCAGGATTCTCTCGCCGCGTGGCCGAATTCGGGGTCATCCACTTCCTGCAGACCATCTATGAATCGCATCGGCTCCTCGCCCCGGTGATTCAGTACGGCAATGGCATTCTGCTGAAGACCGAGGGGGACAGCCTCATGGTGATCTATCGGAACCCGGACGACGCGGTGCGCAGCGCGATCGCCATGCAGCGGGCCTGCCAGCGGCGCAGCGCCACCCAGGCCCCCGAGGACAAGGTCTTGCTGTGCATCGGCATCGGCTACGGCGACGTCCTGCGCATTTCCGAGAGCGAGATCTTCGGCGCGGAAGTCAATGCCGCGTGCAAGCTCGGCGAGGACACCGCGAAAGCCCATGAAATTCTGATCACCGAGAGCGTCGCGAAGGCGATCGAACTGCCTGCCGAGACGAGCCTGAGCCTGCTGAGTGAGGCGCCGCCCGGCGCCAAGCAGGCCTTCCGATTGGAGTATCCGAGGGGTGGGTGAGGTGGAGGCCTGTTACGATTCCGCGAGGAGCGCCCCCAAGAAATGCACGAAGAGAACCGCGAGCTCGCCCGCCTCTTTCGCGAGGAACTGTGGAACACCGGCCGTCTCGAGATCGCCGATCAGATCCTGACCAAGGACTGCCGGATCGAGGCGCGGGTGCCGTTTCAGACTGATTTTGTCGTCGGTCCGGAGGCCCTGAAGCAACTCCTCCTGCTCTATCGAGAGACCTTCGCGGGAATCCGTATGCAGATCCGGGACACCATCGCCGAACACGACCGCGTGTCGGCCCGCTGGGAAGGCAAAGGGGTGCACACCGGGGCGCTCTTCCTGCCCGAAGCCATTGGCCGCTCGGTCGCCACGACCGGGATCGACTACTTCGTCATCCGGGATGGCCGGATCGCCGAGGGCTGGGTGGCCTGGGATCTGTTCGGGTTGCTGCGTTCGCTCGGCATGCCCCTTCTGGGCGATGCGGACTGGCAGGACACCGGCGGCCGCGAGCCCTCGAACCGCGCCTGATCTCGCCCGTTGATCAAGGGACGCGGCCTGACGTCAGAGGCGTCGCTTCGCCGCGTCGATCCGTTCGTTGTTGCCCTCGTAGCTGAGCTCGGAGGCAGGCGCGTAGTCGCCCGGCGGCGGATAGTGTCGCCGCCGGTAGACCGGGTAGGCCTCCGTGCGCAAATGGGCGAGCATGTGATGGCCTCGACGGGTTTCGCGCTCGTGGCGCAGTGCAGAGATGTCGATGGGGGCCACCACGATTCGCTCGCCCGGACCGGGCGACGCCTCGGCCAGCAGGCGCCCGTCGTAGTCGACGATCATGCTCCCGCCCGGCCACGAGTAGGGCGGGTAATGACGGAGCGACGCGCCCTGGTTCGCGGCCACCACGAAAGCCGTGTTCTCGAGGGCGCGACAGCGGTTGACCAGCGTCCACCAGTTCATCGGTTCGGTGGCCCCCCAGGGATCCATGTAGGCCGAGACCCGGATCAGCACCTCGGCGCCATTGGCCGAAAGCTGGCGGATCGACTCGGGGAAGATCCAGTCGTAGCAGATCGCGCACCCGAGCTTGCCGATCGGAGTATCGGCCACCGGGAAGAGCGGCTCCTCGTAGTCGGGCAGCAGGTCGTGGGGACTCGCGTGGACCTCGTAGGGGATCCACGGATTCACCTTCCGGTACTTGTAAAGAATGCCCGTGGGCCCGATCAGACACGTGGTGTTGAACACCACCCCGGGGTATTTCGGGTCGGTCTCGAGCATCGAGCCGCTCTGAATGTAGATGTCGAGCTCCTTCGCCTTGGCCTGAAGGCGCTCGGTGTGTTCATTCGGAATCGGCACCGCGAGCTTCTCGCGCAACTCGGCGAGGCTCACGTAGACGGGCGCCGCGTGAGCGAACTCGGGGAACACCACGAGCCTTACGGGCAGGAAGGGCGCGGCGCCCGCCACCGCGGAGTCGATCATCGACAGCATCCGGTCGGTGTTGCCCCGCATCTCCTGGCGCCCGACCGGGTTCGGCAGCTGGGTCTGGCAGGCCGCCGCCGCGTAACGGATCACCGAAAGGCCCTCCCCCCCGCCCTCACGCGGAGGCTTGCGCCTTCTTGATCTCCTGGTAACCGTCGATGGCGCAGCCCAGAGCCAGCGAGAAGAAGGCCGCGAACATGACGCCAAAGGGGGTCTGGTCGGGAAGGGCCTTGAGGGGCACCTGCTCGACCCAGGTGGCGAGGAGCGCGCCTATGGTCAGGAAAGCCCCAAGCACATTTCTCGGGGTGAAGAGCAAATAGCCAGGTCCCAGTAGAAAGAAGTTGAGAATCGTGCCGACCCAGATCTTCCATCCCATCGTCCGCCTTCCTCTCTGTTGCCGCGGCGTTTCGGCGCCGGACCGCCCCGGCCATTTGGCCGGTTCTGTGCAGCATACAGCCAGCCCGATGGCACCTGCCTCACCCTCAAGCGCTGTTCCGAATCTTGTCAATATCTACTCAAAAACTTGACAGAATCTGCTAGTCCGGGTAATCTCCGGCCTCGAGACTGACCACGGATACCTCAACTGCTCAAGGGAGACATTTGGACATGCGAAGAAGCAACAGGATGTGCCTTTCCGTTCCGGTGATGCCGTTCATGACCATGGCGAGAATGGGCCGCGCGGCGTGGTCCTGGTCGGGCCACGGCGCCTTCATGGGCCTGCCGTCCAAAACGGCCGATCCCTCCGCCCCCCAGGCGTGCGCTCCGGAAGCGGGTGCGGCGCGTCCCCGGGCCAGGAACGTGGTCGAAACCGCGCAAACCGCCGGGGTCTTCTCCAGCCTGCTGGGTGCGCTGAGAGCGGCCGGGCTGGACTCGGCGCTCGAGGGCGCCGGGCCCTTCACCGTCTTCGCCCCCGGCGACGACGCGTTCGCCAGGGTTCCAGCCGAGTCCCTGCAAGGCCTCCTGAAAGACCCCATCGAGTTGGCCAAGGTACTCAAATTCCACGTGGTGCGTGGCCGCCTGACCAGCGCGGATCTGGCCTCGGTGGCCTCGCTTCGCACCCTCGAAGGCCGCACCCTGAGCCTCGACCTGAGCCAGGGCAAGGTCGGGAACGCGCGCGTGGTCAAACCCGACGTCTTGTGTGCGAACGGGGTTATCCACGTCATCGACTCCGTACTTTTGCCCAGCTGATGGCGCGGTCTCCGCGCGGTCTCTGGAAGAGACGGCGCGCCCGAGGCGGTCGGACGTAGAGTTCGCGCGGATGCTCAGTTCCACCGAAGGCCTGCGGGACCGCTTTGTCCGATCGGACGGCGTGTCCCTTCACGTGGTCGAGGCCGGCCCCGCGGACGGTCCGTTGGTGGTCCTGCTCCATGGATTCCCGGAATTCTGGTACGGGTGGCGCCGCCAGATCGCACCCCTGGCCGCGGCAGGCTACAGAGTCCTGGTGCCCGATCAGCGCGGCTACAACACGAGCGACAAGCCGCGGCGCGTTGCCGATTACCGCATCGAGCGGCTGGCCGGTGACGTGCTCGCCCTGATCGACGACGCGGGGCGGGATCGCGCGACGGTGGTGGGGCACGACTGGGGCGCCGCCGTGGCCTGGTGGCTCGGCTCGCATCATCCCAGCCGGCTGGAACGGCTGGCCATCCTGAACGTACCCCACCCCTTCGTAATGCGGCGTCACCTCCTGACCAACCCTCGCCAGATCGGGCGCAGCTGGTACATCTTCCTGTGTCAGGTCCCGTGGCTCGCCGAGGCGGCGTTCTCGATACGGAGCGGACGCGTGGCCTCCCGCGTCTTGCGGGCGACGGGCCGCGCCGGCGCCTTCACCGACGAGGACCTGACTCGCTACCGCGAGGCGTGGGCTGAGCCCGGGGCGATGCGTTCCATGGTGAACTGGTATCGCGCCGCGATCCGCGGAGCCGCGCGCCCGTTCGGAGAGACGCGGGTTCCCGTGGAGACGCTCGTGATCTGGGGCGCGCGCGATCCGGCCCTCGGTCGCGAGATGGTGGCCCCAAGCCTGGAGCTGTGCGACCGTGGGCGTCTCGTTCTGTTCGAGAACGCGAGCCACTGGGTCCAGCACGAAGAAGCCGACTCCGTTACCGATCTCCTGAAGCGGTTCCTGGCGGACGGCCTCAAAGGCCTGGATCGGCCCGAAACGGCCGAAGCCGCTCCCCCTCCCCCTGGAGCCACTCTTCGTTGACAACGGGCCGCGCTGCTTCGTAGCATCCCAAGATGCCGAAAGGTCCGGGTTCGACATCTTCGATGGTGAAAACCATCCGGCAAAAGGTGCTCATCCCCGCGACCCCCGCGGACGTTTACGAGGCCTTCATCGATCCGGGGATTCACGCGAAATTCACGGGCTCGCCCGCGAAAGGCAGCCGTCGCGTGGGAAGCCACTTCCATGCCTGCGGCGGCTACATCGACAGCGTCCACCGCGAGCTCGTGCCCGGAAAGCGAATCGTGCAGGACTGGTCCACCACGGAATGGCCCGCGGGCGCCCCGGTCTCGCGCCTGGAGTTGACCTTCAAGCCGGTGACCAGGGGCACGGAGTTGCGGATGGTGCACTCGAACGTGCCCGCGAGTCAGGCTGGCTCCTATGAGCAGGGGTGGATCGACTACTACTGGAAGCCTCTCGGCGCCTATTTCAAGGAGCGTGCGCGAGCGGACGCCCCCGAGGCCCGAAAGCACAGACGCGCGGCCCCGCGGCCAGCTCGCGGGTGAGATTTCAGGACGACTCAGACGAAGACAACCCTTACTTCAATTTCCTCAGGAGGTTCTCATGGCTTTGAAACTCGTATGTGCGGAAACCGGATCGAAGTGCCCGTTTGAGGTGGTGGCGGAGTCCAAAGAAGAGCTGATGCAGCACGTCGGCATCCACGCGAAGATGGCGCATCCAGAGCTGGCCGCGAACCCGCCTTCGCCGGAAATGATCGCGCAGCTCGTCCACGAGGTGTAGGCGCCCCGCGGACTACTTCACCTTTCGCACAACGCTCAGCGTTCGGTCAACGCCGACCGGGGTGACATTTTCCCTGGCGCCATCCGGCCAGGTCACATCCACACTGTCGATGCTCTCCACGGAGCCGAGGCCGAAGGTGACGGTTGGCTCGACCTGGGAGAGATAGCTTCGCGCCGGCATCACTTGCCGCCGCTGGGTGAGTCCGCCCGCGCGTACTTCGACCGACGCACCCAGGGCATCGCGGTTATTTCCGTCCTGCTGGAGCCGCACGCGCAGCCAGTGGTGACCGGACTTCTGATCATTGCGCAGGACCAGAGGCGGACCGGCGATCTGGGTGAGCACCACATCGAGGTCGCCGTCGCCATCGAGGTCGGCGTAGACCGCCCCGCGTCCCACGATCTTTCGCGCGAGGTCGGAGACGCTCGCGTCCGGTAGCAGCTGAAAGCCGCGGCCCGAATTCCAGAAGAGCTGGCCGGGCTGGCGGTAGGCCTGGCTTGGATCGACTTTGGCGATCTCCTCTTCCACGTGGCCGTTCGCCTGCAAAAGATCGAGGCGACCGTCGAGGTCGGCGTCGAAGAAGAACAGGCCAAAGGTCAGCATCAGCCGGCTCGGCGCCCCGATTCCCTCGCCAATCGCCTCGTCGACGAAGAAGGCGGGGTCATCCTGCGCCACATAGAACGAGGTCATCTCGTTCGCGAAGTTGCCGATGGCGAAGGCGAGGTTCTTGTCGTTCCGGTGGTAAGCAGCATCGGCGCCCATGGCGCCGGTGGCATTGCCGTTGCGGTCGTAAGCGAGGCCGAATTCCTCTCCCGCTTCCTTGAACGTCACCATCCCGTCAGGGCCCGGACCCTGATTGTGGAAGAAGAACTTGCGAACGGTGTCGTTGGCAATCAGGAGGTCGATCCGGCCATCGCCATCGACGTCCACGGGCGCCACCGCGAGGGACTTGGCCATCGGGAGCTTGGTCGCGGGGTTCTTCACCCGAACCCCGCTCTTCTCGGAAACGTCGGTGAACCGGCCGTTGCCGTCATTGCGATACAGGTAGGGGAAGCTGCCCTCGTAGTTCTGGGGCGGGCCGAAGGCGCGGCCGACTCCGGTCAGCCGGAAGTCGAGCTTGAAGTCGATCTCCTTGGACCAGTGGACATAGTTACAGACGAACAGGTCCAGGTCGCCGTCTTTGTCGTAGTCGAAGAAGGCGGCGCTCGTCGACCAATCCTCCGCGAGGCCTCCGACCCCCGCGGTGCGGGTGACGTCCGTGAAGTGACCCGAGTCGTTGCGCAGCAGCCGGTTCGGACCCTTGCCGGTCAGGAATATGTCGCGATCGCCGTCTCCGTCATAGTCCCCCACCGCGACGCCCATGCCGTAGAGCGGGGCGGAAGGCGCGGTGTCGAGACCCCACGCGTGCGTGACGTCAGTAAAACGCAGGGGCTGGCCCGGGATCGTGTCGTTGCGGTACAAGGCCACGGGAGGTCCCGACGGCTTTCCGCTCCGGTGATGCGGCCACGCCCCGGAATCAACGAAGAGAAGATCCATGTCGCCGTCACCGTCGACGTCGAAGACGGCGACGCCGCCCCCCATGGTTTCAGGCAACAGCTTGTCCCCATAGGCGCCGTTCGTGTGGACGAATTTCACCCCGGATTCGGCCGCGACGTCGGTGAAGGGCACGAGCGGCGCCACCGCGGCCGGGGCGACCACCGCCTCGGGACCTCCCGCCACGATCGCCTTCTGGGGAGCGGCCGGACCGGATCGGCGAATCAGCCAGTAGCCGAGGAGCCCGATCGCGGCCACGAGAAGGATCACCACCATCGACCGGCGAAAGGCGATGCCAATGATCGAATCGTCCCCCGTGTCCTCTTCGAGGGTGGGGTCCGTGGAGGGCCCTTTCACCTCGGGGTCGGCGGGCGGTTTCGCTTGTTCGTCGGTCATCGCACCCCTCCCGCGGGAGCCTTCGCCTCGGCTGGAGGTTTGGCCGCTGGAGGAACGGGGACGATGAGTTCCAGCGGGGCCGCGGCGCGCGGCCCGGGACCGGTCTCGAAGGCCTCGCGCCGGTTGAGGTCGTAGATGACGATGGCCTCGGCGGCGTGATTGGCCGCGGGGTCATTGGTGCGGGCGACCGTCACCGCGTGGTCTCGGGCATTGTCATCGACTCTGTACTTCTGATAGAGGGCGGCGTGGGCCTGGGCCTTGTCCTTATCTCCCAGCTGCCGGTAAAGCAGATCGAGGTTGAAGTGCGCGGTGGCATTCTCGGGATCCAGTTCGAGCACGCGCTCAAACTGGGCTCGCGCTTCCTGAAGCAGCTGGGTGCGGAGCGTCTTTCCCGACTCCCCCCGCTCCTGCTTGGCCCGTTCGAAGAGGGTCTGCGCCAGCTCGTTGATGAGCAGGTAGGCCTTGGAGAAGTCGAAGCCCCGGCCCCGGGTCTCGGTGTTGTCCGCGGCCAGGATGCTGCGGAACGAGGCAATGGCCTCGTCGAGGTAGCCGTTCTGCTTGTTGACCTGACCCGTGAACCAGGCGACGGTCCAGGGCGGAGCGGGAGGGTTGAAGGCGGCGGCCCGCTTGAGTGCGGCAATGGCCTGGTCCTGGACGGTCCCCTGCAGGAAGTAGACCCGGGCGAGGTTCAGCGGGCCATCGGGACGGCCCAGAGCCTCGACCTGCGAAAAGGCCTGCTCGGCCTGGCGCAACTCGCCCTTGGTTTTTCCGCCCTTCCGCAGCAGGCCGATGCCGTAGTCGTTCCAGCGCTGCCACTCGGGGGTGGGAGGCGGGCCGTTCTCCACGGAGGCGCCCGGCGTCACCGGGAAGACGACCACGTCGCTCGCCAAGGTCATGATCGGCAGTTCGTTCACGCTGTCCTTGCCGTACACGAACTTCATGTAGGTGGTGTCGAACTTGCGGTACTGGAGCCTCGCTTCCACGGTGACCGGGGTCTTGACGTCTTTGGGCACGATGAGCTGGTAGTGAATGGAATCCGCGGCGCCGGGCGGGATCTGGTGGTTGTAGAGCGCCACGAAAATGTCCTGGGCGTTGCGGCGGTCGATACGGTTCCCGTTCCGGTCGAGCACGTAATTGTTGACGAAGTGGGACCAGGGGTCGACCTGGTTGCCCGATCCGAGCCCGCCGCTGCGGCCGATGACCCGCTCGCTTCCGTCGGGGTTCTTCGTGGTGACCCGAATGTCGAGCCAGGCTTCGTTCGAGTCGGCGGTGCCCTCGGTGAAGAGGTGCCCCATCTTGAGCGTGCGTATCACGGTCTCGAGGAGATAGGTCTTTCCCGGCACCAGCACCGGCACGTTTGGACGCAGGGGAGCTACGAGCCCGCCATCGATGCGGCCGTCCTCCTTCACCCCGAAGATGTCCACGCGCATGACCCCGGCGTTGAAATCGCGGTGTTTCTGGTTGACCTTCGGGTCGAGCTTCAGCAGATGAGGCAGCGCCGTGTTGGCGGAGGGGAACATGTGGTCGTGGATCTTGAGCTCGCCCGAATCATCGAGGCTCCGCGCCGCAAACTGGGTGGAGGGCTGCGGCTTCATGTGGCAGGTGCTGCAGTTCGGCTCCGCTTTCGCCGGATAGTAGAAGCTCGCCACGAAGTGGCCGGAAACGCCGCTCAACAGGAAGGAGTCGTAATGGTTCTGGCCGCGCAGCCACTTGTACTTGTTGAGCTGTTCGGGCAGGTGCACCTTGTGGCAGGCCCCGCAGAACTCCGCGGTCTTGTGCAGGGGCTTGAGGAAGGTCTTCGTGTGGAACTCGGGCTTCGCCTTGACCAGCTGCCGGCTGACCCAGCGCAGGGAAGGGGCTTCGCTGAAGGTGAAGGGATAGTGGACCGGTTCCTCGATGGTGAAGTCGCTGTTGCCCCGAGGTGAATTGAGGTTGGTGATGGCGTGGCAGGCGGTGCAGGTGATTCCTGCCTGGCCCGCGGGGTCATTCACATCATCGAACTTGGGGTCGTCGAACTTGCCGGAGAAGAACACCACGGGATCGTGACACCCGGCGCAAAAGCGCGAGGCCTGCATGTCCTTGTCGCGTTCGAAGGCGACCTTCCGGGTCTCCCGAACGGAGAACAGGTAGAGGGGGTTGTTGAACGAAGAGAAGCGATGCGCGCTGGATGACCAGCTCGCGTGAGTGTCGGCGTGACATTCCTTGCAGTACGCATCGTCGTTCAACACCCGCTCGGGGATGAAGTTTCCGGTGGCGGTACGGGCCAGAGAAGGAAAGAAGTATTTCTCGCCCGAAGCGGGCCCGGCCACGTTCCACCGCCTCGGGTCCTGGGTCTGCCACACCAGCATGACCACGCCGAAGGCCACGGCCACGCCCCCGATCCGCCGGCCCACTTCCCAGCGGATCTTCTTCCCGGCCAGCCGGTGGAGAACGAACAGCCAGGCCGCGAGAAATGGGGTGATCACATGAGCCCAGTAGGCGACCGAGCGCACGGCCGGGTCCTTGATCACGATCACGCCTTCGAGCCGCGTCAGCACGATGCCGCTCGCGAGCAGAGCCAGAGCGGTCGCGAACAGGGCGTATCCGACCTTGACCGCCCGGCGATTCCGCCGGTCGTAGGTGTTGCTCATATGGACGAACCCGAACACCACGGTCGGAACCACGAGCAGCAATCCCAGAATGAGATGCACCAGGAACATGTTCATGTAGAACCAGTTCTGATAGGTGCGCCCCGTGGCCGATTCGAGAATCGTCACCCCGGCCAGGTAGACGGAATTGATGGAGAGCAGCGCAAAGAGGCCGAAGACGGCGGCGAGCACCTTGGTGAGGCGCGGGCCCACGGCCTGACGGTAGCGTCGCGGCGGGGGCGGTGGTGCGACGGAGTTCGGGGGCAATTCCTGGCTCACTTGGACTGTCCTCGCTTTTAGAGAAGGCTCGACTTCAACGCCGGTCCAGACCCTCGGTCAACGGGCGAACCAGGCGCAGAGCCGGCCGGGTATTGTAGTGCTCCCGGTAAATCGTGTGCTCGCCGTCGCTCGGGTACGAGTCGGGCGCAAGGTAAGGGTACTGGGGCATGGCGTGATACGGCAACGGCTCGACGCTCTGCGAATAGGCGGTGTTGGCGTCCCCGTCCTTGGCCCATCCGTCCACCGTCAGTAGGAAATCGCGGCGCCAACCTGCCCGCAGCGGGGGTAGGGTGGAAGCGTCGAAGCGCAGGCGCAGCTCGTCCCCGGAGCCCATGATCACGAGGCGATCATCGATGGTGCCGAGCAGAGGCTGCACGTCGCCGTAGCGGGTATAAAGCCCGGGAGTGGGATTCCACATGGTGGTCGGGCGGGAGTTCGCGTAGATGAAGCGCTCCGGCTGAAGCCGCTCGGGGTGGATGACCACTTCCGAGAACCCTCGGAAGCGGAGGTCGGCGCTCGCTGCCTTCAGCTCGGTCAGCCGGGCCGGGGGCGCCGCGGTGTCCGGGGAAAGGAAGATCTCGTCCCAGTAGACGCACAGATTGGTGACGATGCGGACTTCGCGCGAGGCCGAGAGGAATTTACCGCTCAAATCCACCACGATGGACTTGGGCTTTCCCGCCGGAATCCCCATGTCCGCGATCACCGTCTGCCATTCTCCCCGCTCATCTTTCACTTGGACGGACGGCATCACCAGACCGGATGTGCTGGACTGGGCGCTGCCAAGGTAGGTCGAACCATCCGCCCAGTCCACCCAGCCGGAGAGGACCAGAATCGCCCGACCATCGGGGGCGGCGGCGCCAAAGTCGAGGTCGAGGTGGTGCAGCCGGGCAACCCCGGCCAGGTTTCGATCGAACCCGTCCGGATAACGGCGATCCGCCTTCAACAAGAGATCCCGCACATCGCGGCCCCGGTCGTCGTACGCGCGGACGGGCGGGATCCGCTGTTCCACCCCGAAGAGTCGGAACTCGGGAAAGGGCGGGGACTTGAACTTGTCGTTGGTGAAGATGGAGATGCCCGCGGGGCGGTCGACCGCGGTGAGATGGATCCCGTCGAGGAACGCGACTTCGCGCAGCTCCTCGACGATCCGGATCTCGTAAGCCCCCTCATGGGGGACGAGCGAATCGCCGGAAATCTGGATCACCTCGTCGTGGTCGACGGGGAAATATTCGCCCTCACCCGAGCTCGCCCCGAGCGGCGCCACGCCGAGCACATCGGTGATGAACTCGAACTCCGATCCGTTCCAGGTGTAGATCATCGGGCAGGAACCCGAGAGTCGCTGCGCTTCCTTGTATTGGTGGCGACCCGCCGTCTGCCGGGATTCGTTCTGGATCAGACCGTTCGGCCAGGTGATGCGCACGGTGTCGACCTCGGCGTGATCAGCGAGGCCGAAGAGCAGCATCCGGCCGGTGTAGATCTTCTTCTGGTAGCTGGTGCCGGCCCGCACCTCGACCTCGGCCCCCTCCGCGCGCTTCAGGTTCTTGGTGCCTTCGAGCACTACTCCGAGCCAGCGGTTCTTCGATTCGGTGCGGTTCGAGAGGACTTGCACGGAGCCTTTCCCGTCGATGACGGAAAGGTCGAGCCTCCCGTCCCCATCGAAGTCCGCGGCGGCGGCGGCCACCATGGACGCGGGCCACCCGACGGGCGCCGCGCCCTGAGCGAGCTTGCCGAGGCCAAGGTTGCGGTGAGTCCGCCCCGAGGCCACCAGATCGCTGAGCGCCCGATTGTCGAAGTCGGCCCAAAGCGCGGGCGCGCCCGCGGCGATCTGCGCGCGCGGGGCGAACCCGCCCTTGCGGTCGTTGACGAGAAGAACCGTGCGGCGAGAATCGCCAGCGGTGAGGTCGGTCCAGCCGTCGGCGTCGAGATCGTGAGCGGCCAGGCTTGAACTGCCCGCGGGCAGGCCAGGCAGGGGCACGGCTTCGTAGCGACCGGCCAGGCGATCCCGGTAGAGGACGCCGGCCCGGCCGGCATAGGCCACGACCAGATCCATGCCCTGGGTGTCGGCGACAGCGTGGAACGCGGCGGCGCCCACCGCCGCACCGGCGACGAAGGGAAAGTCGGCGGTGCGATCCACCCACCCTTTCTCGCCCTGGTTGCGAAGGAGCTTCGAGTTCGTTCCGAGAAGCAGGAGGTCGAGGTCGTAGTCGTGGTCGTAGTCGATCCACAGGGCCTTCTGGAAGACGCCCTGCGGGAGTGCTGCCGCTTGAGCCTGGAACCGCCCGCCCTGCTGTCGATAGAGGGTGGCGCCCGCGGAGGTCAGCACCACGAGGTCGGTGAGACCATCGTTGTCGAAGTCACCGGGCACCACCTCGACCGCCGCGCGAATCGCTTCAAGACCGCTGTCCGTTCGCTTGCGGGCGCCGCCGGTGTAGAGGGCGACCCCGCGGCTCGACCAGGCCAGGAGGTCGGGTGTTCCGTCGCCCGAAACGTCGAGGACCACCGCCCCCGCGGTCGGCGCGTCCAGTCCGGCGCCCACCGCCCGGGCTTCGAAGCGGAGCGAAGCCGCCGGTCGCTCACTGCCGAAGCTGCGCGGCTCGATGACGTCGTACAGTTCCGAGTAATAGCTCCACTCGAGGTCTTCGGGAAAAGCGGCGCCCTGCTGGCGCTGCTTGATCTCGGTGAAGGTCGCCATCTCCCTGCTGGCCTCGTCGGGGCGTTTGGTCTGACGATAGGCGGTGGCGAGTTGGAAGTGCGGTCCGGCGAGTTTGGCGTCGAGGGCCGCGGCGCGCTGCCACTCCCGAATGGCGTCGTCGAGGCGTCCCGCCAGTTTGTACAGCACGCCGAGGTTGTAGTGGGAGATGGGATCGTCGGGAGCGAGCTGGACCATCCTCTCGAGCTGGGCGGTGGCTTTGTCGTACTGCGAGGCCTGCTTGTAGGCGATCCCGAGGTTGAACCAGGTGTGCGGGATCGACGGATCCTGCTTCTGCGCCTTCTCGAGTTCGACGATGCCCTTCTCCGCCTGGCCCGCGCGCAGCAGGGCCAGGCCATAGTTGACCCGTTCGCGGGCGGAATCCGGAGCGAGGGCCAGAGCCTTCTCGAGCTCCCCCACCGCGTCGTACTGGGTCGCGGGGTTCTCGTAGAAGGCCTTGCCGAGGTTGCGGTGCTGCTGAAGCTGCTCGCCCGTGGCCGGACCCTGGGCCCCGGAGGCGACAAGGGCTCCGACGAGGGCGAAGACGGCGCCGGTCAAGTTCGGCCTGGCCCGGAAGCGGGGATGAGGCGCTCTTTCGCGGCCGTTCACCGCTGCACTCCCTTGCCCTCGACAATCGTGCTGATCGCGTCGATCGGGAGGGGCGGCTTGCCGTCTCGAATCTTGAGAATCTCGGTGGTCCCCGAGGGCCAGCGGATCTCCACCTCTTCGATCCTGGAGACGGCGCCGAGCCCGAAGTGAAGACGGAAGGTCGACTGGCTGGAGTAGCCGTTGCCTCCGTTGATTTCACGCAGCCAGCTCTCGCCTGCCGCCCTGACGTACACCCGGGCCCCGATCGCGTTGCGGTTGGATTTCACTCCTTGCAGCTTCAACTCCACCCAATGACCCACGTTCTCGCTGGCGTTGAGGTAGAGCTGCGAAGCCTGGCGGGCGTTGCCTTCGTAGAAGTCGAGCCGGCCGTCGTTGTTGAAGTCGCCGACCCCGACCCCGCGACCATCGCGGTCGTTCGCCACCCCCGCGGCCTCGGCCATCTCCTTGAAGGTGCCATCGCCCAGGTTGTGGAAGAGGCGCTTCTTCTGGTAACCGCTCCAGGTCATGTCGCCGATGTCTGGATAGCTGTCGAGGTCGGTGAAGTCGACGCCGGGCTTGATGATGGTGTTCTCGAGGAGCAGCGGGATGTAGTTCATCTTGCCTCCCGAGCGCAGGCCGTTGACCACGAAGAGGTCCTCCCAGCCGTCGTTGTCGAAGTCGGCGAACTTGGCCGCCCAACCCCAATCGGTGTCACAGGTGCCGGTCTCCTTCGACAGGTCGCTGAAGGTGAGGACGCCGTTCTTGTTGACGCCGTTGTTGTGCCAGAGGAAGTTGCCCTCCTTCATGTATTCGTCGGTGATGTTGGTGACGTAGATGTCGAGCCATCCGTCGCGGTCGAAGTCACCCATGTCGACATTCATACCCTTGCGGGTGTCGAGCCCCCCCATGGCCGACTCGGTGGCGTCGCGGAAGGAGACGCGGCCCTCCGCGTCCACTCCCTGATTCAGGAACAGCCGGTCGGTGCCGTAGTCGCCTGCGACGAAGACGTCCTGATCCCCGTCGTTGTCGAGATCGGCGTGCCCGATATCGAGCGACCAGCCGGTGTGGCTGCTGAGCCCGGCCCGCTTGGTCTCGTCGACGAACCCCCGGCTGCCGTCCTGAAGCTTGACGTTGCGATAGAAGGTGACGCCTCCGCCATTTGTGGCATAGTCGAGATTGTTGGGCAGTACCTTCGTGGTCTTGAGATCGAGCAGATTGAGCGGCTGGAAATAGTTCGCGAGCATCAGGTCCAGGAAACCGTCATTGTCGGCGTCGAAGGCGATGCTGCCGATGGTGTTCCCGAAGACGGTGAGCCCGGCGCGCTGGGAGACGTCCTCGAAACGCCAGTCGCCGTTCGGCCCCGGACCGAGGTTTCGGAAGAGAACCGGCGTGCCAAAGCGGCCGAGGTACAGATCCAGACGGCCATCGTTGTCGTAGTCGAGCCAGAGCGCGTCGGCCACGATCGAGCGCGCGTCGTTGCCGCCGCCCACGCCCGCCGCCGCGGTGACGTCCGTGAAGACCGGAATCCCGTCCCGCACCCCGTCGTTGCGCATCAGTCGATGAGTCTTTCCCTCGTCGGAATCCGTCATGAAGAGGTCGTCATCGCCGTCGCCGTCATAATCCCCCACCGCCACCGCGGCGCCGCCGTCGGTGAACATCTCGAGCACCTGGGCCTTGTGTCGATCGTGGAAGCGCCTCGGGGTCTGCACGAAACGCACGCCCGCCCGTTCGGCAATCTCCTGGAAGCGAATGACGGGCGCGGCCGTCGCAGGAGTCGGGGTTTGAGGCGCGCCCTGAGGGGTCCCGGAATTGGCGGCTGCAAGCGGTACGGCGGCCGCGGCCCCGGCCAGGGAGCAAACGAGCAGGGTGGAGAGAAGGCAGCGGCGGCCTGCGCCTCGCCTTGGTCCTCGGTTCAGTTCGGGCATGGCGGAGTCGGGCTCAAACCGGTCACTTCGACCGGACAGTAGCAAGTCGGTCACCGAAGACCTCGTTCAGATTCGTGGCCACCCGCGCCGTGGTGTCGTAGTGGACGTTCAAGAAGGCGTCGAGCTCCGCCCGGTCGGTGCGGGAAAGGCGCGCCTTCAACTCCTGGTCATCCGGAAACGCGGCGAGCCCCTCTTTCCAGATTTCGCGGGCCCGATCGAGATTGTCCTGGCGCCAGTAGCCGTCACCCAGGGCGGCCCAGGCGCGGCCGTAGTACGGCTGACGGTCGCCTTTCTTGCGGCTGATCTCGACCGCCTTCTCGAGGTCGGCGATACCCGAGGCCACGCGCCCGAAGATCGGGGGCCAGAACAAGTAGGCATGGCCCCGCGAGTAGTAGCCGAGCCAGCTCTCCTCCAGTTCGAGGGCCTTGCCGAAATGGCCGAGGGCGCTGTTGGCGAGCAGCACCTGGGTGATGGCGCCCTCCGCCGGAATCTTGTCGACGTGGGCGAAGCCGAGGTTCAAGTAGGCATTGGCCGAACGCGGGTGATCGGTGACGAGCTTCTGGAAGAAGGCGAGGCACCGGTTGTAGGGCTCGAGGCCCTTCTCCGCCGCGGCGGCGCCGATCACCGCCTGTCGATAGTCCGCCCCGATCACGAGGTCGTCGGGTGCGGCCGCGGTGGCCGCCTCCAGAGTGTCGACCGCAACCTTCCAGTCGCGGGCGGCCAGGGCCTGAAGCCCCTGGGCGTACAGCCCCTTGGCATCGGCGGCCGCGGCCTCGAGCGAGAAGCAGCCAAGGACGGCTACGACCGCCAGGACGGCAGTCCAGGGGCTTCGCCCACCGGAGGGAAGGAACGGCTTCGGGAATTTCAGGGTCTTGAGCATGATTCTCACTTGACGGGTGCGCGGGAAGGGACGGGTTTGGCAGCGCCCGCTTTCGGGACAGCCGAGAAGGGCTGCAGGGTCGGCTCGCCCTCCTTCAGCCGAAGAATGCGATCCACCCCAACGTTATCGAAGGCCTGCTTTCGCCCCGAGGGCCACGTCACTTCGAGATGGTCGACCCGGGTCGCCTGGCCCAGGCCGAAGTGCAGGCGGTGGGTGGACTGGCTCGCGAATCCGTTGCCGCCGTTGACGAAGGTGATCAGGGTGCGATCGCCGACGCGGGCCTGAATACGCGCGCCGATCGCGTCGCGATTGCTCCTGGCCCCGGTCAGCTGAATCTGCAGCCAGTGGTTCGTGGTGGGTTGAACGTTGCGCCACAGGTAGGGCGACTTGCCGGAATTGGTCACGAACATGTCCAGACGCCCATCGTTGTCGAAATCCGCGACCGCGATGCCCCGCGCATCCTCGAGGGTGTCCACCCCGTGGCGTTTCGCCTCGTCCTTGAACGTGCCGCCGAGGTTGTGGAACAGGCTCTTGCGCTGGAAGCCCGAGAGAGTCTTGTTGCCCATGGGCGGCCAGTTGCGAGCGTCGGCCAGGTCGATCTTGGGATCGACGATCACCTTGAAGATGTCGAGGACGTAGTTGTCCTTCGGGTCAGCGGACTGGGACACCCAGCCGTTCACCACGTAGAGGTCGAGCCAGCCGTCGTTGTCGTAGTCGAAGAACTTCCCGGCCCAGCCCCAGCCGGTGGCGAAGGTGCCGGTCTCCCTGGCCACGTCGGCGAAATGCAGGTTGCCGAGGTTCTTCCACAGGAAGTTGCCCTCCTTCATGTATTCGTCGGTGATGTTGGTGACAAAGACGTCGAACAGGCCGTCGTTGTCGAAATCGCCCCAGTCGACGTTCATGCCTTTCTTGGTGTCGACCCCGATCGCCTCCTTGCTGATGTCGGTGAAGGTTCCATCGCCGTTGTTGCGATAGAAGGCGTCGGTGCCGAAATCCGCGGCCACATATAGATCCTCGTCGCCATCGAGATCGGCGTCCGCGTGCCCGAGGTCGAGCGACCAGCCCGTGTTCTTGATTCCGGCCGCTTCGGTCACGTCAGTGAAGGTGCCGTCGCCGTTGTTCCGGAACACCGTGAGTCCGCCCCCGTTCCGCGCGGTCTCGAAGCTCTCGGGAAAGAAGCGGGGGGTGTCCGGATTGAACAGGCTCACCGGCGCGAAGTAATTGCCGAGGAACAAGTCGAGATCCCCGTCACGGTCGTAGTCGAAAGCGATGGACGTGATGCAGTTCAAGTAGCGGAGCATTCCCGCCTTGGCGGTGACGTCGACGAAACGCACCACCCCCTTGGCATCGGGGCCGTCGTTCCGGTAGAGCAGGTTCTGACCGAAGCGCACGACCAGCAGGTCCTGATCGCCGTCGTTGTCGAAGTCGAACCAGAGCGCATCCGCGGACGCGTTGTTGGCGTCGTTACCGGAGGCAACCCCGGCTTCGGCGGCCATCTCCGTGAAGGTGAAGTCGCCATTGTTGCGGTACAACCGGTTCTGCCCGCCATCGTTCGATACGGTGAAGAACACGTCATCGAAGCCGTCGTTGTCGAAGTCGCCTACGGCGGCCGCGGCCCCGAGTGCGGTGTAGCCCTGCATCACCTTGGCGTAGGGGTTCTTGAACTCGCGGGTGACGTGAGGACGGCTCACCCCCGCCGCCGCGGTCCGGTCCTCGAACCAGGCGGCCGGCCCGGGGTCCTTGGCGCCTTTGACCGCCGGCTCCTGGGCCCGCGCCCAGTCGGGCGCCGATCCCGAGGCCGCGGCCAGGGCAGCCGCCAGCAGGGTGGCGCGCCTCACTCCTTGCTCCCGTACGCCTTCGTCTCGAAGGCATCGCGCCCTTCTTCGATAGCGATGATCTGGTTGGAGGGGACCGCCTTGAAGCGCTGGACCGAACCAGAGCGCGGCCATTTCACGATCACTTCGTCGATGATCGGAGGCGCCGAACCTTCCGCCTTCTCACCGCCGAGCCCGAAGTAGAGCCTCAGGGAATTCTGCGAGGCGTATCCGTCCCCGAGCACCACTTCCCTCATCTGCTGCTGGCCGCCGCGGACGATGATCACCCGGGCGCCCACAGCGTCGCGATTCGAGCCCTTGGGGAGCTTGCCCGCAGCACCCGTCAACTCAACCGCGAACCAGTTGTGCTTCAGGCCCACGTCGTTCCGCAGCAGCGCATGTCGATCCGTGGACGCGGCCACCGCGATGTCGAGGGCGCCGCGATTCCAGAAGTCCGCGAGGGCTACGCCCCGGGAGTTGAGGAGGAGATCGGAGCCGGCCGCGTGCCCGATTTCCTCGAAGCGGATCCGGCCGTCTGCTCCCTTGCCGGTGGACCGGAGGTGTCGGTTGCGTTCCCACCCGTGCCAGGACATGGCGCCGAAGTTCTTGGGATTGAAGAAGGCGCCGGTCTTGTACTCGTTCTGCTTGGTCACCACGTTGTTGAGGAACTGAAGCTCGATCTCGGTTCCCTTGTCGTTGTAGACCCAGCCGTTGGCGGCGTAGATATCCTGCCAGCCGTCGTTGTCGAAATCCGCGAGGCCCGCGCCCCAGAACCAGCCGGGCGGGTTCGCCGCCGCATCCCAGGTCGCGTCTTCGAAGGTGCCATCGCCTTTGTTGCGGAGCAGGGTATTCCCCGAGGCCATGTCCTGGAAGACCTTGACGAACTGAAAGCCCGACTGCTGGAAGATCTGGAAGTAGAGCGGCATGTCGCTCATCCACACCCCCTGCCGCCAGCTGTTCACCATGTAGCGAGCCACGGTGGGCCACTCCGCGAACCACGCCTCTTCGGAACGGATCTGGGTGGCGTAGAGGTCCAGGTGGCCGTCGTTGTCGTAGTCGCCGAAGGTGGCATTCATGCCGGCGCCGTAGGCCAGGGTGCCGGTCTCGACCGTGACATCGGTGAAGGTGCCGTTGCGGTTGTTGCGATAGAGAGTCTTGCGGCCGAAATCGTTGGACACGTAGAGGTCGGCATAACCGTCCTCGTTGTAGTCGCCGAACACCGTGCCCAGGCACAGCCCGATCTCCCCCACCCCGGCCTTCTCCGTGATGTTCGTGAAGGTGCCGTCTCCGTTGTTGCGGTACAACTGGTTCGGCTCGCCGTTCCTCGCATAGAACGTGGTGGGGATGTTCTTGCGCGGCTCGAGGTACCGCCCGACGTAGAGGTCGAGCAGGCCATCATTGTCGATGTCGCCCCAGGAGGCGACGGTGGTGCAACAGTCCTCGCCGATCCCCGACTTCTTGGTCACATCGCTGAAGGTGCCATCCCCGTTGTTGTGCCAGATCTGGTTGGGCTTGAAGGTGCGGCTGATGAAGGCGTCCTTGTAGCCATCGTTGTCGTAGTCGGCGAAGACTCCGACCCCCACCCCGTCGAGACCGGCCAGCCCGGACTTCGCGGTCACATCCTCAAACGTGCCGTCGCGACGGTTGCGGAACAGACGCGCCTCCACCCCGTCGGGAACGAAGATGTCGTAGAACCCGTCGTTGTCGTAGTCGACCGCCGTGATCCCTCCCGGGCCGTACTTGAGCATCCCGAAGGCAAGCGGGGTGTCGCGATTCTCCGGCAGGTACGCCGGGTAGTAGCGGTTCATGAAGTCGACGCCGGCTTTCGCCGCGACGTCTGTGAACTGGGGCACGGCGGCGACGATGCGATTGCCCTCGATCAGCTGCGCCGACGTGATCTGGGTGCCCGTGGGCGTAGCCCGAAGCTTGAAGCGGAAGAAGCCGCGATCGATGCCTGAACGCGCTTCTCCTTTGGGCGTGCCGATCAGCTCGAAGCGGACGCTGGCCACGAGCTCCGTCGCACTGCCCCAGGACTCGAGGCGGTGCACATAAAGATGAGCCTCCTCGATGTTGTCGAACCCCGCGAGGTAGTCCTGCCACTCGGCCACGGCGGCGGCACGATCGACGGCAGGACCGGTCGAGCGGAACGGGTAGGTGCGCACCCCGTCCTTCTCCTCGGCCACCCTCAGGCCGGTGATCCCGAGCGGCGCGGCGCGATAGTCGGCGGCATAGAACTTTTCGAGGGCGGAAGTGTCGCGGGCCGCGAGGCGTGAGGCGAGGTCCTTGAGGGTCAGGGTCAGACCTTCGCCGGTGTGGAAGAACTTCCAACCGATGCGATCGATCAGGTTCGCCACCACCATGGTGAGGGCGACCACCGCCAGCAGGCCCACGACCAGGGAGCGAAACTTGCGATACCAGGGCCTCGGAGCGGTTTTGGCGCCCGCGGGCGACGCCCCGGCGCGCACACCGGTCGGTTCTGTGGAACTGGACCCTATCGACATGACCTCTCCTTAAGTTCGTTCCGCAGATCGCCTGACCGCGAACTGCGCGGGCCAGGGCCACCGACCACCCCAGGAGCCTCCACGATGCGATCGAGCACGAGGCGCTGGCATGAGGATGCGAATTTTACCTCGGATGCCTGATGGCTCTCCTGCCTCACGCGCTGCCGAAACCGATGATGGCCTTGGTCTCGAGGAACTCGCGCAGCCCCCATTCACCGAACTCGCGACCGTTCCCCGACTGCTTGTAGCCGCCGAAGGGGGCCATGGCGTCGAAGCGGGCCCGGTTCAAGGTGACCTGTCCCACCCGCAGCCGGGCCGCGATCGCTCCCGCGATCTCCGGAGGGCCCGACACATAGGCGGCGAGGCCATAGTCGCTTTCGTTGGCGATTCGGACCGCGTCGTCTTCGTTCTCGAAGGGCAAGAGGCACAGGACGGGACCGAAGATCTCCTCGCGAGCGATCGTCATGCCGTTGCGGACCCCGGCAAAAACCGTGGGCCGCGCGAAGAAGCCCCGGGAGATCCCCTCCGGACGTCCGAGGCCGCCTTCGACGAGTTCGGCTCCCTCCCCGATGCCGTTCCTTATGTATGCCTGCACCCGCTCGAACTGGGCGGCGCTCACCAGGGGACCCATGGTGACGCCGATTTCGAAAGGATCACCCACCCGCACCTCGCGGGCGACCCGCCTCGCGATCTCGACCGCCTCCTGGTACCTCGACGAGGGCACCAGCATGCGGGTGGGCGCATTGCAGGCCTGGCCGCTGTTGACGAAGCAATCGTTGACGCCGGCCCGCACCGCGCGGGGCAGGTCAGGGTGGTCGAGGATGATGTTCGCGGACTTGCCGCCGAGCTCCAGGGTCACCCGCTTCACCGAGCCCGCGGCGGCGCGCGACACGGAGATCCCGGCCCGGGTTGATCCGGTGAACGAGATCATGTCGATGCCGGGATGGGCGGCCATGGCCTCGCCCACCACCGGACCGGATCCGTGCACCAGATTGAAGACGCCTGCCGGCAGCCCCGACGCCTCCACCACTTCGGCCAGCGCGATCGCGTTGAGCGGGGCCACTTCGCTCGGCTTGAGCACCAGCGTGCAGCCGGCGGCAAGGGCGGGCGCCACTTTGCCCGCGATCTGGTGAAGGGGGAAGTTCCAGGGGGTGATGAGCCCGCAGACCCCCACCGGCTCGCTCACGATGCGGGTGGAACCTTCGTCATGAACGAAGGGGAAGGCGGCGAGGAGCCGCGCGTTGTTCTCGAAATGCGTCGGGGGCAGTCCGGCCTGGATCATCCTCGCCAACTTGAGAGGCATGCCCATCTCCGAGGCGATCAGATCTCCGATCTCCACTCGCCGCGCGGCGAGGCCCTTCGCGATCGCGTTCAGGATCTCGATCCGGCGGGACAGGCTGGTCGCGGACCATTCCGGGAAGGCCGCGCGCGCGGCCGCGACCGCGCGGTCGACATCTTCAGGGGTGCCCTTCGGAACCGAACCGAGGGACGCCTCGGTGGACGGGTTGATGACCTCTATGCGCTCCACTCCGGTGGAAGCAACCCACGCCCCGCCGATGAAGACGCCGTCTCGGGTGGAGACGCCTGCGCTTTCGAGGGTCATGGATCTACCAGGCGCCGAAGGACGGCATCCAGCGTTGACCCTCCCAAATCTCCGCCATACCCTGGACGATGGCCGCGTGAACCGTGCCGTGGTGCTCCAGAAAGACGTGATCGAGGGCGGCGTGGCCGCTCTCATTCAGGCCAAAGGCTCCCAGGGAGAGCACGTTCGCCATCTTGATTCCGGCGTAGACGGGATCGAAGCCCCCGAAGTCCATCACGCGCTCGCTGCGGGGGGCGACCAGGAAAGAGACCTGCACTTCGACATCCCCGTTTATGTAGAGGAGAAACCTCCACTGCTTGATCGCGGCTCCGAATTTCCCGGGGCCGAAGCCGAAGAAGTTGGGTTCGACGGACCGGGGAAGGAACGCGTAGCCGAATCGCCTTTCCGCGATCACGTCCTTGGGCGCCCTCGCCGTTTCAATCGCCATGTCCTCGTGGACCACGACGTAAGCGGACTGCCGGATGAAGCGGGAGAGAGTCTTGTCGTAGGGGGCCAGGGAGGGGTTGACCCGGAGGAAGTCGAGAATGTCGACGCGCAGCACTCCCCATTCGCGGCCCTTACGAAGATCGGTCAGATTCATCCCGAGCGATTCGCGATCCACGGGCTCCACCAGGCGGCCGTCCTTCTCCTTGTAGCAGATCGGCCGATAGCGAAACCCGCCCGGCGAGCCATCGGGCCGGACCTGGTAAGAGCGGACGAGAAAATGCTCGTCGATGAAGGACTCGAGATGGGCGGTCGCGCCTTCGGTGGGAGGCCGCCGCCTGGCGAAGCGATGAGTCTGAAGGCACCCCATCATGGAGGTCGGCTTCATCTGGCCGATGAAGTGGATCGAATCGAAGAAGCCCTGCATCTCGAAGTAGGGCCGATGAGCGGGTTTGAGCGGAAAGAGCTTCAACTCCTCCCTGAGCGTCTTGTCTCGCCACCACGAGACGATCTGGCGCCCGGCCTTGAGGGCCTCCTCGGCGTCGTGAGCGAACCCGCTCGTGAGATCCGAGGCGCTCGTCGTCGACTCCGAAGCCGGCCGGGCGCCGCGCGTGAGACCGGCGACGGGGACCGCGCCAGTCGTCGGGTCCGAGGCGATGATCCTGGAGATCTGGGCCTGATGCCGGTTTTCGTGCCGGGCCAGGATTCTGAGCAGTGAGGGAACCGTGTGCCGCCCCAGCATGGGGTGATCGAGAATCATGTCGGACACATCCTGGCCGGCGAGCATGGTCTCGATCTGCTGGGTGGAGGCCGCCGCATCGAGGCGCAAATCGCCGAGCGGCCGGTCCACCGCCGGCGCGGCCTCGTCCGGGGCCTGGAACGGAATCACCGCAGTGCCGGCCAGAGACTCCCGAAGCGCCGACGGGATGAGGCGATTCGCGAGCCTGAAGGGTACGTCCATATGCGGAAGCAGGGCGGCGGGCACGAAGAAAGGACGGGTATTGAGTTCACGAAGGCCCACTTCGATCACGGGCGGACGCCCCGCGGCCCTCAAATCGAGGAGCCGGCCGATTTCAAGCCGGTAGACGCCATCGGTCTTGATGAGGTGATCCATCACCTGGGCGACGGACCACCCGCCATCCGCGGGGGCTCGCCGGGCCCGGGCCTCGTCGAGGCCGGCCACGAGGTCGAGAGTCGCTCGTCGCTCGCTGCGCACAAGGCGCAGGGCTTCTCGGAGCTCCTCGGCCTTTGACTCCTTTCCCGCCATACACTCTCCTCTCCTCCAGAAACCTCGATCAACGGCCGAGCTGATCGAGGTCGCTCAGTAATTGGATCAGCTTACACCTCGGGCCGGAGGGGCTTCGGCTCGTCTCCGCACAGCTTTTTCGAACGCGAGCGTTACAATTTCGAGGAACCGGATCCATGGTGGACCGGACTAGGGAGAGATGCCTTTGACGCCCATGCGCAGCGATGTCGACTCGCGATCGGGCGACCGCGTCTGGACGAGGCTCGGCTCCTCGGTGATCCGCGTCTCCTGGGCCCTCACCGCACTCGGCGCCCAGCAGGCGGCACACCTCCTCGAATTCCGGCCCGGGAGGGCGGAGGAACCCGGGCTCGACCCCAAGCCCCTGTCCACGACTCCTTTCGATGTGGTGGCGAACGTGGTGGAGGAGCAGTTTGGGGGAGTCTTTCGCGGGGTCTACCGGGTGGGCCGCGAGTGGGTTGAAGGCTTCGGCAAAGCCCTGCGCTAGACCGCCCTCAAATCCTGGGCGGCAGGTCGTGGAGCTGGTCGTTTTCTTTGGTAACGTTCAGCCAGGAGATAAGAATGGATCGCGAGGAGATTCGACGCGTCGTTAAGGGCCTGATCGGCAAAGTGAGCGATCTCGTTCCCGAGGAGATCGCGGACAACGCGTCCTTTCGCGAGGACCTCGAACTCGACTCGCTGGCCATGATCGAGATCGGGGTGCATGTGGAGCATGCCTACAAGCTTCGCCTCAGCGAAGATGAGATGGGGAGCCTCGGCAGCGTCGAGGACGCCGTGAACATGGTCATCAAGAAGCAGGCGGAGCAAGCCACCATCGTTTCGGGGTCATGACCAGACGGGTCGTGGTGACCGGCCTGGGGCTGGTGACATCCATCGGTTCCGACGTCGAAACGTTCTGGGACGCACTTCTGGAGGGGCGCTCCGGCATCAAGCCGGTGGCTTCGTTCGACACGAAGGACTACAGCGTCCACATCGGCGGTGAGGTGACGGGCTTCACGCCCGAAGGAACGAAGAGCCGTCTCGACCTGGCTTCGGTGGGTCGGGCGTCGCAGTTCGCGATCGTGGCCGCGACCCGGGCCCTCAAAGACGCGGGGATCGACGCCGAACGCTTCGATCCGACGCGCGCCGGCGTGTCGATGGGCACCACCTCGGGCGAGCCTCGCGAGGTGGAGACCTACACCGACAACCTCCTCAAGGGCGACCTTCGCGCCATAGGCCCCGAGCTCGTCACCCGCTACCCCTGCGGTTCCATTCCCGCGAGCATGGCCGCGGCCCTCGGTTTCGCCGGCCCTAACACCATGATCCCGACCGCGTGCGCCGCCGGGAACTACGCGGCCGCCAACGCCATGGAATACCTGCGCTCGGGCGCCGCGGACATGATGCTCGCGGGCGGATCGGACTCGTTTTCGAGAATCACCTACACCGGATTCGCGCGGCTCGGCGCCATCGCGCCGGAACGGTGCCAGCCCTTCGATCTGAACCGACGCGGCATGGTTCCCGGCGAGGGAGCCGCGGTGCTGGTGCTCGAACCGGCGGACCTCGCCGAGCGCCGCGGCGCGCGCATCTACGCCGAACTCGTAGGCTACGGCCTTTCCTGCGACGCCCACCACATGACCGCCTCTCACCCCGAAGGTGAGGGCGCCGCGCGCGCCATGCGCTCGGCCCTGGCCGACGCGGGCGTGCGCCCCGAGGAGGTCGATTACATCAGCGCCCACGGTACGGGCACACCGACCAACGATCGCCTGGAGACGATTTCCATCAAGCGCGTCTTCGGCGAGGCCGCTCCGCGGATCCCCATCAGTTCGGCCAAGTCGATGCTCGGGCACACCATGGGCGCGGCCTCGGCCATCGAGACCGCCATCTGCGCGCTCGCCATCGAGCGCAGCCGGGTCCCACCCACGATCAACTACGAGACCAAAGACCCGGACTGCGACCTCGACTACGTTCCGAACCACGCGCGCGAGCGCCGGGTGAACGTGGCCATGAACAACGCATACGCGTTCGGGGGCAACAACGCATCTCTCATCTTGAAACGCTACGAGGGAGGACGATGAAGGCCCGGGTGGTGATCACGGGCCGGGGGCTGCTCTGCTCGCTCGGCGACCATCCGACCCTCGTCCACCAGGCCCTGTGCGAGGGCAAGAGCGGTCTGCGCGCCATCGAGTTGTTCGACACCGCTGGGCTTGCCCAGCGAAGAGGCGGAGAGATAGCCGGCTTCGATGCGAAGAGCTATCTCGGCAAGAAGAACATGCGGCCGCTCGACCGCACCGCCCGTCTCGTCGCCACCGCCGCCCACCTCGTCCTCGAGGACAGCGGCTGGACCGCGGAGGCGAGAGCCGGCCAGGAGATCGGGCTCGTCCTCGGAACCATGTACGGCAGCGTCGGCACCATCGCCGAATTCGATCGGCACGCGATGGTGGAAGGACCGAGCTATGCGAGCCCTCTCGATTTCGCCAACACCGTGATCAACGCGGCCGCGGGTCAGACCGCGATCTGGCACGGCCTTCGCGGAATCAACTCGACCATCGCGACGAGCCAGACCTCCGGACTGCGTGCGCTCGCCTACGCCGCCGGACTCATCGAGTCGGGTCGTTGCGATGTGCTGCTTGCGGGCGGCGCCGAAGAGTTGTGCTTTCAGTCCTTCATCAGCCTGGAGCGGGCCGCTCGGCTGGCCGGCGAAGGCGCCGACCCTGCTCCCTTCGGGAAAGACCGCGGAGGTTTCCTCCCCGGCGAAGGCGCCGGGCTGCTCATGCTGGAGAGCGCGGACCTGGCCGCGCGCCGGGGCGCCCGCGTTCTGGCTGAGGTCAAGGGGTGCGGCGTCTCCTTCGACCCGTTCCGCGGAGACAACGAGGAGCAGTCGGTGCGCGCCACGGCCTGCGCGGTGGGCGGGGCGCTTTCGGCCGCGGGACTCGGGCCCGACTCGATCGGCGGGGTGAGCGCCTCGGCGAGTGGAGGGCCACTCGACGCACTCGAGGCGAAGGGGCTCGGCGCCGCCCTTGGCGGGCGGGCCCAGGCGCTGCCGATCACGGCGATCAAGGCTTCTTTGGGCGAGACCCTCGGCGCGGATGGCGGGCTGCAGGCGGTGGTGGCGATCGAGTCCCTGCGGACGGGCCAGCAGCCTGGCATTCGCGGGCTGCGCGAGGTTTCTCAGGCCTTCCCCTTCCCTCTCGCCGGACCCGAGCCCCGGCCCGTGATGGGCCAGAACCTCTTGCTCTACTCCATGGGTTGGGACGGACAGCACTGCGCGGTCGTGATCTCTCGAACGACCGAAAGCTAGGAAGGCCCTGGGGAGCTTGTCGGACGACGCCGCGCCGGTAATCGACGAGAACCTGTCTCTGGAACTCGTTCCCCGGATGACCCGGCAGGGTTACACCCGGCAGCAGGTTGACAAACGCCGCGCCTGGCTCGAGGCGAAGTGCGGCGTCGAGTTGCGCCAGGTCGCCGCCACCACTCTGGACGCGGAGAGTCTGCGCGGCAACATCGAAAACCCGATCGGCAGCGTGCAGATGCCTTTGGGGGTGGCCGGCCCGCTGCTGATTCACGGGCAGCACGCCCAAGGCACCTTCTACGTGCCCCTCGCCACCACCGAGGGAGCGCTGGTCCGCTCGTATGAACGCGGAATGGTGACCCTCTCCCGCGCCGGGGGGGTCACGACCCGAGTCACCCGGGACGAAAACCGGGTGTGCCCGACCTTCGTCTTCGACGGCGTCGCCGAAGCCGATGACTTCGCGCGCGAACTGCCCTCTCACTTCGAGGCGATCCGCGCGGAGGCCGAATCGACGACCCGGCACGGACGCTTGCTTCGCCTCGAAGCTCAGGTCATCGGACGTGAAGTGATCGTCGATTTCGCCTTCTTCACCGGGGACGCTCATGGCATGAACATGATCGTCAAGGCCGCCAACAAGGCCTGCGCCTGGATCCTGCAGCACAGCAAGGCCCGGCGCTTCTACGTCTTCAGCGGCTTCGAGTCGGAGAAGAAGTCCTCCGGCCATCTGCTGGGCGGCGGCAAGGGGAAGCGCGTGGTGGCGGGCGCTCGCATCAAGCCATCGCTGCTCCGCACCCATCTTCACGTCGAACCGGCGCAACTCGCGGACCTCTGGCATCGCACCGTGCTCGGCTCGATTCATGCGGGCACCATCGGCTACAACGGCCATTTCGCCAACGGCCTCACCGCCATGTTCATCGCCCTCGGCCAGGATGTGGCGAACGTCGCCAACGCCGCAGTGGGGGTCAACAGCATGGAGGTGCTCGAGGACGGGGACTTCTACGCCTCGGTGACCCTGCCTTCCCTGACCGTGGCCACCATCGGCGGGGGGACCGCACTCGGAACCAGTCGCGAGTGCCTGCAGATGCTGGACTGCTTCGGACCGGGACGAGCCGCCCGGCTCGCCGAGATCATGGCCGCGAGTCTGCTCGCCGGGGAGTTGTCGATCGGCGCGGCGATTGCGAGCGGCGAGTTCGTGGCCGCCCACGAGTTGTACGGTCGCAACCGCCCGGGAATCGAACCCCGCCCGCGCTCATGAAGCTGTCCGAGCTTCCGGACGACCACCCGCAAAAACCCGCCTATCTGGGCCGGCGCCTCCCCCCCGAAGAGCGCTACGACGCGGTGGTGATCGGTGCTGGAATCGGCGGCCTGGTGGTCGGCATCCTGCTCGCGAAGGCCGGGCTCAAGGTGCTGATCGCCGAACAGCACTACGTGGCCGGAGGCTACTGCAGCACCTTCCGCCGCAAGGGCTACGTGTTCGACTCCGCGACTCATTTCTACCCGCTGCTCGGAAACGAAGAGACCATCACCGGCCGCCTGCTCAAAGACCTCGGCATTCCCACCCGCTGGGTCAAGATGGATCCGGTCGATCAGTTCCACTTCCCCGACGGATCACGCTTCACCGTGTCCGCCGATTTCGACACCTACGTGGCCAGGCTGAAGGCGGAGTTTCCCGAAGAAGCGGGGGCGCTCGATGGGTTCTTCAACGAGGTCCGGCGGGTCTACTACCTCGGTCTGCTCCACTATGTCCGATGGCGCGAGTCGGAGCATCTCGAGCCCTATCGGGCCCAGACCCTGCGTCAGGCCCTCGACCGGCATTTCCGGAATCCCAAGCTCAAGCTTCTGCTCGCGGCCGACGTCCCCCACTGGGGGTCGCCGCCCGAACGGACCTCGTTCGTCTTCGATTCCATGCTGCGGCTTTCGTACTTCCTCGGGAACTACTATCCGGTCGGCGGTTCCCAGGTCTTCGCCGACGATCTCGCCCGCCGCTTCGAGGCGCTCGGGGGTCACCTGTGCTTACGGGCCCTCGGGAGGAAGATCCTCACCGAGAACGGCCGCGCCTATGGGGTCGAAATCGAAACCGGGCTTCCGTCGAGGCGCGTCCGCCGCACCGTGCTCGCCGACAGGATCATCTCGAACGGCGATCTCTTGCGGACCTACGACGAGATGCTCGACCCGGGGGAGACCGACCCAGACGTCGTGGCCGAATTGCGCCGGCTGCGCCCCTCCATGCCCTGCTTCCTCGCGCATATCGGCATGCGCGATATCTCCGGGGAAATGCTGGACGACATCTCCGGATACCACTGGGACTCCTGGGATAGTGACGCGGTCGGTCAGAGCGCGCTGCGCTTCAAGATCTTTTCACCGACGCGATTCGAGCCTCGCATGGCCCCCGAAGGGGGGCAGGTCCTCATCATCCAGAGGGTTCGCGAGATGGACTACGACAATGTCGTGGACTGGCCTTCCCACAAGGCCGCGCTCGAAGCCGATGCGCTCACGCGCCTCGCGGCCCTGATCCCTGACCTCGACCGAAGGATCGTGGTGATGAGCAGCGCCTCGGCCCAGACTTCATACCGCTACACCCTCAACCTCAAGGGCGCCATGCTGGGTTGGGAGATGTCGCCGGATCAGCTCGGAAGCGGGCGGCCCGAGGTCACGGGCCCCGTGGACAACCTGTACTTCGTAGGCCACTGGACACGGCCGGGCGGGGGCATCACCCCCGTCATTGTCTCGGCCATGCGGGTGGCGGAGTTGATCACCGCCTCTCCCGCGGCGATCGGCTCGGGACGGGCGCGAGGTCGGGCCGCGGCCGAGGGCGTGAAGCCATGAGGCCGGGCGCAGGAGGCGCCTCCCACGAACACTGGGCCGGCGAACGCGAGGAACAACGGCTCCATCAGGAGACGATCGAACGACGTCTCCTGGATGCAGGATTGCGGCGCGTGTCGCTCGACCGGACCCCGCGCTTTCGTGAGCCGAGAGTGCAGAACCGGCTTGCGAACTTCCGCCCGCAGCTGCGCTCGCTCGGCCCCCTGTTCCGCGAATTCGGACGCTATCTCGGCTCGCGGTTGGACCTGCTGGAGGGTGCGGACGCTCGTGAGTTCGCCATGCTTCCCGAAGAGGCCGAGCCGATTTCGGAAGACGAAGTTCGTCGCTTGCTGCGCGCCGAGTTGGGCGGGCCTTTGGCCGCCTCCTTCGCTCAACTCGACGGAGCCGCGATTTCCTCTCTCGCCCTTTCCCAGACTCACCGGGGATACCTGACCGATGGCCGGAGGGTCCAGGTGAAGGTGGCGCGAACCAGCGCTGCCCTGGGCAAGGACCTCGCGGTGCTTCCCCACCTCCCCCTGTACCTCTCGAGCCTCGGCTGGACCTTGTCCTCGGCGCGCAGGCTGGTCAAGGACTTCGAGGATTTCGTGGCGCGGCGGCTGGACCTCGGCCGTGAGGCGGAAGCGCTCCGTCGGTTCGCCGCGCTGCCCGAAGAACCCCGGCTCCTTGCCCCGCGCGTGGTCGACATCCTCTCGAGTTCGCGAGTGTTGACGATCGAGGCCCCGCGGGGGGCTCTCCTGTTCCCACCCTCTTCCGCTCCGGAGCCAACCGGGGTCGAGACTTTGGGAGCGGCGCGGATTGTGACCGACCTGTGGATGCGGCTCGTGTTCGACGAGTTCCAGATTCCCGAGGCGTGGTCGCGCGGAGAGGTCCGGAGTACCCGGCAAGGCGGCGTCGAGATCTCGGGCGGCCTGTTCCACCCGATCTCCTCGAACGAGGCGGACGCTCTATGGTCCTACGTCGCCGCCGCGGCGCACGAGGATCCAGGCGAGGTCTTCCACGCACTCAAGCGCCTCACTTCCGACACCACCGACGCGCAGGCGGAAGCCCTGCACCACCACTTAGGCCATGTGGTGCCCCGCCGGGACGGGCGCTTCGCCGAAACGCCCCCGGGCTTCCCGGAGTTTCTTCTCTCACATTGGCTGCAGCTGGAGAGGCACTCTCTCGTGCCAAGCCCCGCCCTGGTCGCGTTCTACCGTGGACTCGTGAGCTTGCGCGATCTCGCCGGCCCCGGCCTCTCCCATCACGTCTTTCGGGAAGCGGTGCAGGTGGTCCAGATCGCGCGAGGGAGGAAGCGGGTGCTCAAGTCGCTCGACCCAAAGCTCCTCTCAAGGGGAGCTGAGAGCGCGGTGCGGATGCTGATGGAGCTCCCGCGCAACCTCGAGCGGAGCCGCCGCTCGCAACGTCTTGAACGCGAGAATCCGTTGAACGCGGAAAGCCAGAGGCCCGGCCTCGGCTTCGACGGTTGGACGGGCCTCGCCGTCGGGCTCCTCCTGGCCGCGACTATGCTGATCTGGTTTCTGCGCTTCCCGACGGCACTCGGGCGCTTTACCGACGTAGCCCAGGCGATCACCCTGGCCGCGCTGGGGCTCGGTCTGCTTCGCGCGGTCTGGAAGGGATAAGCCCGGGGGCGCTACGGGTAGTAGGAACCGTGGAAGCAGGGAGGCGTCGCTTCCTCGCAGTGCAGCACGGCAAGGGGACCCGCGGCCACCGAGCGCGCATCGAAGAGCAGGTAGGCGTCCCGCTCGCGCTCGGCATCGAAGCGCTTCAAAAGGATCAGCCCCGAAGAAGCGTGGTCCGGCCCGGGCAGGAAGGTCGGCTCGCTCCCGAAATAGAACCGCTCCGGCAAACGGAAGGTGTCGGTGATGGTCCGGCTCGCGAAGCTCCCGTGAGCCAGTTCGTCGAAGTACTTGCGGCCCGGCTGCCCGGTCTTCGACAGATTCAGCATCCAGAAGTCGTCGTTTGGAAGGGTGGCGCGCCGCGGGTCGATGGCGGGAAAGTCCAATGACGTGGCGGAGGGGAGGGCGATTCGATCGATCACCCGCCAGGTTCCGGTGTCGATCACATAGCGAACGGGGCGACCCGGCTTCACCGCGGTGAAGATCTCGGGAATCACCTCGTAGTCGCCATAGACCGGCTCGTCGAGTTCGATCACGTCGTAGATGAGACGCCCCGCCTCCTCGAAGGCGTTGATCGTATGCAGCGAGTAAGAGGAGCCCACCGGCACCTCGGCCACCCGGCGCCCGGTCTCCCGATCCGCGATCAACAGACGGGACCCTCGCTCCGGCTCGAAGCTGAGGGATTCCTGGATCGTGCTGCCGCCCTCACGGATCGCGGCGATGTCGAGGACGAAGCCGTTGAGATAGACGATCACGTAGCTCGGGCTCAGGCAGAAATCGTGGACCGAGCAGGGATCGGGCACGGGCTCACGGCGTCGATAGACGAGTCGGCCGCTTTCGTCGAAGCGATAGAGGTTCACCACCGGTCGTTCGTTCGAAAAGGACAAGCCGAAATTGAAAAGGTCGCCGCTCACCGCGTCGATCTTCGGGTGCGCGGAGAAGGGACTGATCTCGTTCAGGTAGCCACCGAAGGTGAAGAGGCCTCGGGTCTCGAGGGTCAAGGGATCGAGCTCCCAGGGCAATCCCTGCTCTCCAAACGCCAGCAACCGCCCGGCGAAGCGCCAGACGCTCACGTTCACCGGAGACTCGATGCCCACGCCGTACTGATTCAGCCGGTCCCCGGGAAAGCGGGTTCCGAAGGTGCGAAACAGGGCGGCGCCCGCCTGCTCTTCCTCGCGGAACTTGCGCGAGCGCACGAAGCGATTCTGGAAGTGGATCCGGCCATCTTCGAAACGCAGGGACCGCACCATGCCATCCCCGTCGAGCAGGTGCCGGTACCGCAGGGGGCCGATGGCGTGGCGCGACGGACCGTTGCTGTAGTACGTGCCTCGCACGAACTCCGGAACCTTGCCCTCGACGTCCCGCACCTCGTAGCTTCGCTCGGAAAAGCGAAGGGTGAAGGCCCTCTCGACCAGCGACTCGCTCTCGTTCAAGGGCGGACCATCAGCCCGCCATTCCTCCAACCTGGGCCGGGGCGGCGGTCATAGGCATGTCCTTGGGCATGTGCCGGAAGCGATTCATCACCTTGGGATCGAAGGACCACATGAAGCGATCGGTGCTGTCTTTGGAGGAGACCTCCTGCCAGCGACGTCGCAGGTCGTCGAGCGAAAAGCCCTCCCCCCGCAGGTCGATCCCCTCGATGAAGGCCTTGTTCTCCATGACGCGCGGGTCGCCCACCACGACGGAGGTGATGTGGGCCACGATGAAGCGCGCCAGTTCCTCGAGCGGCCCGAGCTGCGCGAAGAGGGCGTCGCGGGCCTCGTCGGCCTCGGTGCCGATCTTGTAAAAGAACTTCTCCGCTTCCTTGAGCGTGCCGATGTCGTAGAGATCGAAGAAGATCGGATCGCCCTGCGGCGCCAGCATGTTCTGCGCTTTCTTCCAATGGAAGAAATCGCTCAGCAGTTTGTGCAGGGAGTTGTTGATCGGACCCAGCTTGCTGAAGAAGCGCATGAAGCCGATGAGGAAGCGGCGATCGGAGAACAGGTCGTTGATGAAGGGGTAGACGTAGGCGATGAAGTAGACGGACAACTCCCATGCATACTTCATGGAGAAAGCCTCTTCGTCGCCGAGGCAGTCGTAGCTCACACCGTAACTGGGCACGTAGGCGTTGGCCAGGGCCCGCATCATCTGCTCGTAGGTCTCGATGGTCCGGGTTCGCTCTTCCGGATCGTCCATCTGGATGGCCGCGACGATCATGGTGTTGTAGGTCGAGATCAGGTCGCTGCCGGGGCTGTAGAGAGGGTCGGTGAAACGGCCGGCCTCGCCGGTCATGGCCCAGCGATCCGGACTGATGGTCCGCTCACAGCTGTGGGAGTACTGGCGAATGGTCCCGAAGTCGAGGACCTTCCGGTTCGGCAGGTCGCGAGCGAACAGGGGGAAATGCTTGAAGACCCACGCGTTCGCTTTCTCGACCGAGTTCATGTCCTCGTGCTTGTGGACTTTGCTGTCGTAGACGAGGCCGAGACTGGTCTTGCCCTGAAGGGGAATCACCCAGAACCACAGCCCTTCGACGCAGAAGTGGTTGGTGGCGAGGAAGACCGGGAGATGGCCGAGGGTGCCGCGCTCTTTCTTCAGGCGCACCTCCTGTCGGGAGCGATCGGTCAGCTTCTCGATGTCGACCGTGCCCTCCACCCACCAGAAGAAGGTGTCGTTGTGAATGGGCATGGGCCGGCGCAGGCCCAATTTCCGGGCCAGGAAACGGTTGCGCCCGGAGGCGTCGACCACCCAGCGGGTGTTGACCGTGACCGAGCCCGCGTCGGTCTTGTAGCGGACGACGTGATCGCCATCGGGGACGATGTCCACGTCGAGATCCTTGACTCCCGTCACCACAGTGAAGCGGTCCGATTCCTTGTTCCGCCGGAAGATTTCCGCTTCCATCGTGTTGCGGTTGAGCTGGTAGCTGGGAACGTTCGAGAAGGGCCGGATCGAGATGTGGCCGTAGTCCTCGAAGCGGGTGTTGTCCCTCCCCCGGCTCGGGAAGTAGAAGCGCAGGTTGTACTTCAGGAAATGCTCGTGGAGCAGGTAGCTCTCGAGCCCGAGGACTTTGCCGAAGTAGTGGCCCGCGAGCTGAACGCTCGACTCCCCTACCTTCTGGTGGAACCACGGGATCTCGTCCCGCCGCTCGAGCATCAGGATCCGCTTGTCGGTGTCGAGCAACAGATGCCGGGCCAGGGTCTGGCCAGCGAGTCCTCCTCCGAGGATCACGACGTCAGGCTGCGGCTCGCTCATGGTCTATTGGTCTCCAAAGGCTGAGGGGGAATAGGTCGGCTAAAGCGGACGGGGAGAATATCATCGCGCTCTCTCGTAAACCCCGTTCAGGTACGCGGTCTCGCCCGCGCGCATGGCCTCGACGAAAGGGTCGATGGCGTCGGCCAGAACGAAGCCGCGCGAACCTCGCTCCAGCATGGCCAACAGCGGCTCCAGACGCGGCAGGCCGCGCAGCCGGCGCGCCCCATCCAGCAGCCGGGCCGACGAGGGGTGGGTGGCGAGCGCATGGCCGAAACGCGTGGCCGCGGCCGAAAGGGCGATCTGCTGGAGACGCTCCTCGCGGTCGTCGCAGCCGACGTAGGCGGACTCGAAGTCCGCGGTCTCGAGCGGGCTTGGAGCCCCACGCGAAAGAAGCACGCGGGCCAGCCGTTCGTCGAGCCGCTCGGAGAGCGAGTGAAGGTCGATGAGCCCGAGGGCACCGTCGTGGATCCAGGCCGGCAGCACCGGGCGCAGGGCCGCGACCAGGGAATGAAGGGCCCCCGCACGGGACGTGCCGATTTCCCGAGGACCGTACAGATCCTCGAGGAAGAACTCGCAGAGTGGTCGATAGGCCGGCGATCGGAAGAGCGCTTCGTGGGTCGAACGCATCCGCGCGATCTGGTAGTTCTGGACGGCCCGAAGCATCTCGGCGCGGCTCATCGGCGCACTGCCTCGGGCGTCACCCGACTGGCCGGGGCGGGCCGGGGACTCAATACTCGGGGAAGAGGATCTGTCCGTCGGCACGGAGCTCGCCGCTCAGGTAGCGCGCCCTCAGCGAGGGGTATTGGATCTTCCCGTTGTAGGTGCGCGGGATGGTCCGGGGCTTGACGATGTAGACGCGGCCTGGGCGCAGGCCCAGCTGCTGGTGGATCCTCTCCACGATGGCGAGCGACAGCTCGGCTCCTTCCGGCTCCGAAAGGGGGCGGCGCATCTCGGCGAAGAGGTAGGCCTGCTCGCCCTCGAGGTTTCCGCGATCGACCCCGATGGCGGCGGAGCCGCGAATCTCCTTGAAGGAATCCGCGATCTCCTCGAGCTCCCGGGGGGCGACGTTTCGCCCCGCGGTAATGATGATGTTCTTCTTGCGGCCGGCGATGTAGAGGTTGCCGGCCTCGTCGAGACAGCCGAGGTCTCCGCTGTCGATGAAACCATCGGGTCGGCGGATCTCGGCCGTCGCCTCGGGGTTCTCCCAATAGCCGCGGGTGTTGGCCGGGCTCTTGATCAGGATGCTCCCGATCTCCCGGGGCGGCAGCGGCCGGCCCTCGTCCACGATCTGGAGCTGTATCTCGGGAAAGGGCGGGCCCACCGAGACAAGACCGTGCGGATCAACGGCCGGCCTCGATCCGGGGGGCCACATCGAAACCCCCACCGTGGCCTCGGCGAGTCCGTAGCCTCCAACCATCACCCGGTCGAGACGGAACGCCTTCTCGAACTCGAGGATGGTCGACTCGCGCACCGGTTCGGCCGCGTTCAGGGCTACCCGCAGGCTGGACAAGTCATAGGCGCCCGGATCCTTGATGGAGCGGACGCACAGCCGGTACGCGAAATCGGGGGCGGCGGTGAAGGTCCCGCGATGATCCTGGATGGCCTGAAGCCAGGTGCGGACGTTGGTGAGGTTCGTCGGGAGCAGGATCAGGCGAGCCCCGAGATAGAAGGGCACCATGGTCTTGAGGATCAGGCCCATGTCGTGGTACACGGGCAGCCAGCTCACGAAGATCTCGTCCTCCGTGATGCGCATCCCCGCGATCATCTGGCGGACGTTCGTGATCAGTCCGCGGTGAGAGAGCTGAACGCCCTTGGGATCGCCGGTGCTTCCGGAGGTGTACTGAAGCATGGCCACGTCGTCGGAAGCGATCGCGGGGCGCTCGAGGTGCGGGGCCGCGGCCGCGCTCTCCGCGAAGGTGGTGACCCGGATCTCGCTTCCAGGGACGGCGGTCCCGAGCTCCTCGAGCTTGCCGGGCTCGGTATCCGAGGGGGCCACCACCACCCGCGCTCCGCAGTGGCGCGCGCGAGAGAGCACGCGCTCGGGGCCGGAACCCGGGAACACCGGCACCACGATGGCGCTGCGCAGGAGGACCGCATAGAAGCCATAGAAGAACTCGGGCCCGTTCGGAAGCACCAGCAGCACGCGATCACCGGGGGCGACCCCCAGACCCTTCAGGTGGGCGACAAAGCGTTCGACGCGGGCCCACAGCTGTTCGTAGGTTGTCTCCTCGCGCTCCCACGAAAAGGCGGGCTTTCCGGGCGTCGCCTGGACCCGGCGCTCGAGCATCTCGACGAGGGTCGCGATCTCACTCACGCTGCGGCGCCCTCACTGCTTCTTCAGCACGACGGCGTGGAGATCGCGCACGGTTTGAAGGCCGGCGATTTCATCGTCGCTGATCGAGACCTGGAACTTCGCCTCGACCGCCCTCACCAGATTCAGGATGTCTATGGACTCGACGCCCAGATCGGCCACCAGATGGTCGTCGGGCTTGACGCCGCGCCGGCCGAGCTGCCGCCCCACCAGTTCCTGGATGGCTTCGACGCTCACCGGCATCTCACGACTCCCCCGCGGATTCGAAGCCCGGACGTCTGAGTCAGAAGGCCGGCCAAAGCGGTCCTGCGTCTATCGAGAACACCGAATCGCTGCACCTCGAAATCAGCTTAACTTAACTGGCGAGGCCGCGGGCTTGAAGATCGAGCCGAAGAAGATCCATCGGCGCCGGGCGCGCATGTCGTCTATGGCCGCCTGCAGGCGCGTCCGCACTTCGTTCCCGATCTTCGCGACCGTCTGCTCGTCGCTCGCCGCTTCGGGACCGTAAGCCTCCTCGACGTGGAGCGGTTCGAGGATCATGGTATGCCACTTCGTGGGGAGTGGTATGGGCAGCAACGGAAAAGGAGGAGCGATCGGGAAGCACGGCCAGCCGGTCATCCGCTTCCACCACTCCCAGTCGAACTTCGCGAGCATCGGGAACATCTCCACATTCCCCACGGTGACGAAGGGGACGATGGGAACGCGGTTTCTGAGCGCGGTCTTGACGAACTCGTCCCGGCCGAAGTCCGCGCAGAGGCGGTGGGCGACCCAGTAGTAGCTGAACGCTCCTTCGACGCCCTCCGGGAAAAACCCGAGCAGGTCGCCCCGCTGCAAGACCCAGTCGGCGTTCTGCCGGCAGGCGATGACCCCTCCCTGCCGGGTGATGAAGTCCGCGAGGAAGACCTCTTTCACCAGATTCGGGTGGATCAGGAAGCGCGGGTATCGACCCACCCGCTTGACCACGTCGTAGAGCAGCATGGTGCCGTCGAAGGGCATGAATCCCCGATGGACGCCGGTCAGCACGGCGCCTCCCTGCTGCGGAACGTTCTCGATCCCCGAAAGCTCGACCCGCCACCAGACGTTGTGCAGAAAGCCCATGATGGTGCGATGCAGCCAGCCGATGTACTGTTTGTCCTGGCCGTAGGGGTCGAACGAGGGAACGGAACCTCCGGGAACCGCCCCTCGCCCGCCGAATGTCGCGGCCACCTCCGCGCTGGACATCTGGGGCCTGAAGCCGATGGACTCTTCGATCTTCCGGCCCGAGACGGTCGACGAATACCGGAGGCGCTCAGCCTCGGCCCAGGGTGCGACACCCAGCCCGCTCAGAGCAAAACGCCCGAGACGCTGCAGCCAGGAAGGCAGCGGCACACGCAGCGTCCGAGCGAGGGCCAGGGCTTTGTGCACCGGGACCACGCCCGAAGGCACCACGTGGAAGAGTCCCGCGCTTCCGGATTCGACGATGGCGGCAAGGGCCCGACCCAGGTCAGAGGCGCTGAGCAGCTGAATGGATGGGTCATGCCCCACGCAGGTCGCCGCGATTCGGCCTCGCAGGACGCGGGAGACGTAGTCATCGCCGTCGTGGGTGGGCACCGCCGCGGGTCGGACGATGGTGTGCGTGATGGAGGGGTGAGCGTCGAAGACGCGCCGGGCCGCGCTTTCGAGAGCGGCCCAAAGGTCGGCGGTCGCGTTGGCGCCGCGCAGGGGCGGACGAGCCTCATCCACCATGCCGGGATGCGGATGCCGTGGCGGAAAGACGGCAGCGCTCGAAACCACGATGATCGACCGCGCGCCCGCGTCCGCCAGAGCGCGCAGCCGGGCTTCCGCCCGCTCCGGACTTGGAGGCGAGCCGCGCTCGCCGATGGCGGGGCCCAAGTAGACGACCTCGAATCCTGAAGCGTCGGGGAGTTGCGGCTCGGCTTCACCCCGGAGGTCGACCACCTGGCACGATTCGACGTCTTTGCCTTCGCGCAGGCGCTCCGCCACCACGCGGGTGAGCTCGCCTGGCCCTCCCAGGAGAAGAACCCGTTTCATTCAGGCGCGACGAGGTCGATCAGGGCCGCACGTCGTCGAGGTTCGGGGGTTTCGTATTGACGTTCGAAATCCGCCCGCCCCCGATCTGGATGCTCACATAGGGCAGCGCCTTGGCCTCGCAGATCTGCGCACAGACCGGATGAAGTCCCTGGCTCGGGTCGCGGCTCCAGGTGCCAAAGCCGGCGAAGGAGACGGTGTCATAAGAGCCTTCGCCCGGGGCGGCGCCTCTCGAGTTGACGAAGCTCACCCAACTGAGCGTCTTGAGCACGAAGGTCCCATCCACGGTGTGGTTGGTGTATTCGAAGCGGGGCTTCGTCCTGACGGAATCGCCGCCGATCTCGTACGTATACGAGAACAGCTCGTTGGCCGAGGAGAGCACTTTCGACGCGGCGCCGCTCAGCACGGCGTCGGTGCTCCGTTCGTGCTCCATCGCCTGAATCCAGTAGAAGGGATCGAGTTCCGAGTGAGGGCCAACGGCAACCCCCTTGGCCAT